>MGON01000001.1:0-3380 GCA_001795345.1 Chloroflexi bacterium RIFCSPLOWO2_02_FULL_71_16
AGCGCCGCGGCCAGGCGACCCGGGTCGGCGAGCCGCGGGGACCTCTTGGGCCGCTGTCGCCGCGCGCCCCGCCTAGCGACCGGCGCCCTCCCGGGCCCGGGCCTCGCCGAGGGCCGCGGCGATGAGGCGCTCGAGCAGCTCGCCGAACGGGATCCCGGCGACGCGCGCGGCCTTCGGCAGCAGGCTGTTGGCGGTCATGCCCGGGATGGTGTTCACCTCGAGCACGGGGAGCCGGCCATCCGCGGTGAGGATCATGTCCGTCCGCGAGAGGTCGAGGCAGCCGAGGGCGCGGTGGGACCGGATGCCGAGCTCCTGCGCCCGCCGCGCGACCTCGTCGCTGACGCGCGCTGGGCAGATCTCGTCGGTCAGCTCCGGATCGTATTTCGCCTTGTAGTCGAAGAACTCGCGCCGCGTCACGATCTCGATGACCGGGAGGGCCACGAGGTCCGGCTCGCGCCCGATGACGCCGACGGTGAGCTCGGTCCCGAGGAGCCGCTCCTCGACCAGGGCGCGGTCGTCGTACCGGAGCGACTCCACCACCGCGGCCGGGAGCTGATCGGGCCGGTCGACCATGGAGATCCCGAAGCTCGAGCCCTGCTGGACGGGCTTCACGACGAGCGGGTATCCGGTCTCGCGCGCGCGGCGCGCGACGCCCTCCGGGTCGCGCGCGTTCTCGGCCTCCGTCACGACGAAGCCGGCGGGGACGTCGATCCCGGCGGCGAAGAGCGCGGCCTTGGTCATGGCCTTGTCCATCGCTAGCGCCGACGCGAGCACTCCCGAGCCCACGTAGGGGATGCCGAGCAGGTCCAGCAGCCCCTGGATCCGCCCGTCCTCGCCCCAGGGGCCGTGCAGCGCGATGAAAGCGACGTCGATGGGCCGGTCGCCCCCCGCCGGTACGATCGCGCTCGTCGCGGGCTCAAGCCGCGCCGCGGCGTCCTCGATCTGCCGCTGGAGGGCCGCCGGCAGCTCGCGGCGGTCGCGCTCCGGCAGCGCCTCGACGCGGCCGGAGTGGTCCGCGAGGTCCCGCGCGTGCGCGCGCTGGTCCTCGGTCAGCTTGGGGTTGTTGGCCATGAGGGCGAGCGGATCCAGGAGCACGACCTCGTAGCGGTCGGTCGGGAGGTTCGTCATGATCTGGATCCCGGTCGCGAGGGATATCTGCCGCTCGGCCGACGCGCCGCCCGCGAGGACGCCTACGCGGATGCGGCTCACCTCACCACTCTCCCACCATCTCCACCTCGGGAACGAGCTCGACCCCGAAGCGGTCCCTCACCTCGCGCTGGCAGAGCCCCATGAGCTCGCGGACGTCGGCGGCGCTCGCGTCGCCGGTGTTCACGATGAAGTTCGCGTGCTTCTCGCTGACCATGGCCTTGCCGAGCGCCCGCCCCTTCAGTCCCGCCGCCTCGATCAGGCGGCCGGCGAAGTCGCCCGGGGGGTTCCGGAAGATGGATCCGGTGTTGGGCTGCGCCAGCGGCTGCTTGGCCGCGCGCTCGTTCGCGATCTCCTTGATGCGCCGCACCGCCGTCCCGCGGTCCCCCGGCGTCCCCCGGAGCCGGGCGCGGAGGACGATGGTGGGCGTCCCCTGGAGCGCGCTCGTGCGGTAGGCGAACCCGAGATCCGCGGGCGCCGCGGTCCAGCTCGCCCCGTCGAGGTCCATGAGCTCGGCGTCCACGAGCACGTCCGCGATCTCGGAGCCGAACGCCCCCGCGTTCCCGTGCACGGCCCCGCCGACCGTGCCCGGGACGGTGGCCATCCACTCCAGCCCGAGGATCCCGTTCCGCGCGGCGACCGCGGCCACGTGCGCGAGCGGGGTGCCCGAGGCCGCGGTCACGATGCCGTCCGCCGCCGTGGCCTCGCTCCAGGCGTTCTCCAGGACCACGCCGCGGATCCCCTTGTCGGAGACGAGCAGATTGGTGCCCCCGCCCAGCATGAAGACGGGGATCTCGTGCTCGCGCGCGACCGCGACGGCTCCCCGCAGGTCCGCCTCGCTCGCGACGCGCACGAAGATGTCGGCCGGCCCGCCCACCTTGAGCGACGTGTGCCGCGCCATGGGCTCGTTGCGTACCCCGAACGCTGCCGCGGTCATGCCGGGGTCCGCGACCGCAGGAGCTCGAGCAGGCGGACGCCGGCCTCGCGAACGTCGCCCGCCCCCAGGATCAGCGCGACGTCGCCCGGGGCGGTGCGATCCGCGAGCTCTCGAGCGGCAGCGTCGATGTCGGCCACGTACGTCGCGCCGGCGCGCTGCGCCAGCGAGCGCGCGAGCCCTTCGCGGTCCGCGCGCTCGCGCGCCGAGCTGAACGTCTCGGCCACGATCGCGGCGTCCGCCTCGCCGAGCGCGGCCACGAACTCCTCGAAGAAGGCGCGCAGCCGGCTCGCGGTGTGCGGCTGGAAGCACACGATGACCCGACCGCGCACCCGCGCCCGCATCGCGGCGATCGACGCGCGGATCTCCGTCGGGTGGTGCGCGTAGTCGTCGACGACGCGGATCCCATCGGCCTCGCCCAGCGTCTCGAGCCGGCGCCCGGGAAGTCCGAGGGTCCGCAGAGCCCGAGCCGCGTCGTCGGGCCGCACGCCGAGGCGGTGCGCGGCGACGATGGCCGCGGCCGCGTTGCGCAGGTTGTGGACCCCCGGGACGCCGAGGGCGAGCTCGGTCGTATGGCCGTCGATGCGCAGAGAGGCACGCGTCCCATCCGCTTCCTCGCGGACGCCCGATAGCAGGACCTCGGCGAGCGGAGATGTCCCATACGTGACCACGTCGGCGCGCCCGCGCAGGCGCTCGGTCGCGCGCCGCGCGAGGTCTTCGGCCCCGGCGTCATCCGCGCACGCGACGACGGCACCGCCCGGCAGCGTGCGCAGGACGAACTCGAGGAACGCCTCGGCGTAGTCCTCGCGCGTCGGGAAATGGTCGATGTGGTCGTGCTCGACGTTCGTGACGATCGCGACCGCGGGCGTGAGCGCGTGGAACGTCCGGTCGTATTCGTCGGCCTCGATGACGAGCTCCGGGCCGCTCCCCACGTGCGCGTTCGCGCCGAGCTCGCGCACCTCGCCGCCGCAGATCAGCGAAGGGTCGCGGCCGCCGGCGCGGACGGCGGCCCACGCCATCGCCGCCGTGGTCGTCTTCCCGTGCGTGCCGGCGACCCCGACCACGAGGCGCCCCTGCGCGATGTACCGCCAGGCGTCGTGCCGGCGCCACAGCGGGATGCCGGCCGCCTGCGCCGCGGCGACCTCGGCGTTCTCGTCCCCGTACGCGCTCGAGCGGATGACGATGTCCGCCCCGATCACGTGCTGCGGGTCGAAGCGGTCATGGACCGTGACGCCGAGCGGGCGCAGCGCCTCGGCCATCGGCCAGCGGCCGCTGTCGGATCCGCTCACCTGAGCGCTCG
>MGON01000001.1:3390-10740 GCA_001795345.1 Chloroflexi bacterium RIFCSPLOWO2_02_FULL_71_16
CCGCGCCACCGCGGACATCCCGGCCCCGCCGATGCCCACGACGTGGAACTTCATGCGCAGCGTCCGAGCAGGAGGAGCTCGCGCGCGATCGTCACGGCCGCCTCGGGCTTGCCCGCGTTCCGCGCGGAGGCCGACATGCGCTCGAGCCGCGCGCGGTCGTCCAGCAGGCCGCACACGACGGCGGCGAGGCGGTCGCCGTCGAGCAGGCCCTCGCGGATGGTCGTCGCCGCGCCGGCCTCCTCGACCGCCCTGGCGTTCGCCGCCTGGTGCCCGCTCGCCGCGGCCCCGAACGGGACGAGCACCAGCGGCCGGCCGAAGGCGAGCGGCTCGCTGATCGACGAGGATCCGGCGCGCCCGACCACCAGGTCGCTGGCCGCGAGCGCCGCGCCCATCTCGTCCCGGAGGTATCCGTACGGGCGGTAGCGGTCACGCAGCTCTTCCGGGAGCGCGGCCTTGCGCGCCTCGGCCCGGGCGAGGTGCGCCGGCCCGGCGTGATGCACGACCGATGCGCGCCGCAGGATCTGCGGGAGCGCGGTCGATAGGGCGGCGTTGATGCGCTCCGACCCCTGGCTCCCGCCGGTCACGAGGACCATCGGCACGGACGGATCGAGGCCCAGCGCCAGGGCGCCGGTCTCCGCGGTCCAGCGCAGCAGCGAGCGCCGGATGGGATTCCCCGGGACGTGCGTACGGCCGCGCGGGAGCCAGCCCACGGACGCCTCGAAGGTCGCGCCGATCCGCTGGCAGAAGCCCGCGAGCAGGCGGTTCACCCTGCCGGGGACGACGTCCCCGGTCCAGAGGTACACCGGCACGCGCAGCAGCCGGGCGGCGATCACGACCGGCAGCGTGACCAGCCCGCCGCTGGTGCAGCACACCGCCGGGCGGAAGCGGGCGATCTGGACGAGGGCGTCGACGACGCTCGGGGGCACGAGCACCGCCCGGGCGACGAGCGAGAGCCGGGAGTCGGGGTCGCGGAGCGACGGCATGGGGCTCGCGTGGAAGGGGATCCCGGCCGCCGGGACGAGCTCAGACTCGAGCCCGCGGCGACCGCCACAGAACAGGAGCGCTACGTCCGGGTCGAGCTCGCGCAGCACCTCCGCGACCGCGAGGAGCGGGCTCACGTGACCGCCCGTCCCCCCGCCCGCGAGGAGCACGCGGCACGCGCGCCGCCTCTTCTGCGACGCGGGCGGACCCGGCTTTGCCAACAGAGAGGAGTATGCCGACGGCGAAGAGGCCCACGCAGAGGGAGCTGCCGCCGTAGGAGATGAACGGCAGCGTGATCCCCGTCATCGGCACGAGGCTCGCGACCACGGCCATGTTCAGCCACGCCTGGAACGCCAGCCAGACCGTGATGCCCGCGGCGAGCAGGGCGCCCTCGGTGTCCGGCGCGCGGAGCGCGATGCGCGTCCCCCGGAAAGCGAGAGCGAGGAAGAGGAAGATCACGGTGAGCGTCCCGAGGACGCCGAGCTCGTTCCCGATCACCGCGAAGATCGAGTCGGTGTACGGCGCGGGGAGGAATCCGAACTTCTCCTTGCCCGCCCCGAGCCCCTCGCCGAACGGGCCGCCGAGCGCCAGCCCGTAGAGGGACTGGATCGTCTGGAACCCCGAGCCGCGCGGATCGCTCCACGGATCGAGGAACGTGAGCACGCGCTGAAGCCGGTACGGCTGGGCGATCGCCAGCGCCGCCGCCGCGACCAGCGCGAGGATGCCGAGAGCGCCGAACGCGACGAGCCGCGCGCCGGCCGCGAAATAGACGGCCAGGCCGATGGCGATGATGACGATGGCCGTACCGAGATCCGGCTCGGCCACCACGAGCCCCGCGATGAGCGCGACGAAGGCGGCGAACGGGATCATCACGGCCGCCGTGCCGACGCGGTCGCGGCGGGACCCCAGCCAGAACGCGAGATAGAGGATGAGCGCCAGCTTCGCCAGCTCGGCGGGCTGGAGCCCGATGAACGACGTGAGCCGCAGCCAGCGCGACGCGCCGCCGGCGGTCGTGCCGATCCCCGGGACGAGCACGGCAGCGAGCAGCGCCACCACGAGGACGACCAGCGGCAGCGCCACCTTCCGGTAGTGCCGGTGCTCGACGCGGGCGGCCGCGAGCAGGCCGACCAGGCCGATGGCCGCCCACACGGACTGCTGCACCAGGAAGTAGCTCGGGTCGTCGCGGGTGTCGAGGGCGCGGATCCCGCTCGCGCTGTACACCATCGCGAGCCCGATCGCGAGGAGCGCGAGCACGATGCCGAGCAGCGGAAGGTCGTACTGGGTCGTCCGCGGCATCGCCACCGACGGCCTCCTCATGAGGCGAAGGCCCGGACGAGGTCGCGGAACCGGTCGCCCCGCTCCGCGTAAGAGGCGAACTCGTCGGTCGAACCCTCACGGCCGGCACCGGTGGCGCACGCCGGCGAGAGCAGGACGACGTCGCCGCTCCGCGCCAGGCGGCGCGCCCGACCGACCGCGTCCGCGAGGTCGGTGGCCCGCTCGACCGGCGGTCCGGCCGCGGCCGAGCGGCGTCGCGCGGCCTGGATCGCCGCGCCGATCTCGTCGGCGGCCTGGCCGAGGAGGACCGCCGCGCGCGCCCGCGCTACCACCTCACGCCCGAGCTCGGTGAAGTCCGCGTCCTTCGAGACGCCGCCGAGGATCACCACCGGCGGCCGCGCGTAGGCCGACAGCGCCGGGATCGTCGCGTAGGGCGTCGTGCCCTGCGAATCGTTCACCCAGAGGACGCCCTCGTGCTCGCCGACCGCCTCGAGGCGGTGCGGCAGGCCCTCGAAGGAGCGCAGGGCGTCGCCGATCGCCGCGGCCGGGATGTCGAAGAGGTGCCCGACGATCGACGCGGCCAGCGCGTTCGCCACGTTGTGCCGGCCCGGGATGCGCAGCTCGCGGGCCTCGCAGACGACGGCCTCGCGGTCGCCGTCGGTGAGGGCGAGGTGGTCAGCTGCGTCGAGGTACGCGCCGTGCCGGGGACGGTGGACGAGCGAGAAGCCGCGGACCTGGGAGGCCGCGCCGGTGTGCATGGACGTGGCGGTCGGATCGTCGAGGTCCAGGACCGCGACGTCCCGCGAGCCCTGCCAGCGGACGATGTTGCTCTTCGCCGCGACGTACGCCTCGCGGGTCCCGTGGTGGTCGAGGTGGTCCTCTAGGACGTTCGTTACCACTGAGACATGGGGGCTCCGTCCGATGGTCTCGAGCTGGAAGCTCGAGAGCTCGAGCACGACCAGGTCGTCGCGCCCGATACGGGGCAGCTCCTCGATCACGGAGCGGCCGATGTTGCCGCCGACGATCACCCGCCGAGGTCCCTTCTCGAGGATGCGACCGATAAGCGTCGTGGTCGTGGACTTCCCCTTCGTCCCGGTGATCCCGATGATCCGGGCCGGGCAGAGGCGGAAGAAGAGCCCGATCTCGGTGAGGATCGGGATCTCGCGCTCCCGCGCCCGCAGGATCGTCGCCGAGCGCGGGCGGATCCCCGGCATCACGAACACGAAATCCGGATCGGCCAGCGCGATGTCGTCGCTCGACGGACCGAACGCGAGGACCACGTGGTCCAGGATCTTGGCCTCGCGCAGGCGCTCGAGCCCCTCGCCGAGCTCCTCCGCGCGCTTGCGGTCGGAGATGGTGACCCTGGCGCCCAGGTCGACCAGCCACCGCGCGAGGCCCGCGCCGGTGCGGCCCTTCCCGTACCCGATGATCGTGACGCGCCGGCCCGCGAGGTCGTCCGGGTCGACCTGCGGATCGAAGATCAGGCTCACGGTGGGTCCTCGGCCAAGCGGGGGGATCGCGGGGGGCTTGCCCCCGGCGTAATTCGTCCGATGAAGGCGAGACCGAGGCCGCTGCCGCGCTCCGAGCTCTCGCGTCCGCGGTACGACCACAGCTCGCGGCCGCCGCTCTTGGTGCACGTCCCGGACACCTCGATGCGACCGACCCCGTCCTCCCGGAGCTGCGCCACGTTCGCCTTCCAGAGGTCGAACACGAGCTCGCCGTCGCGCTCGACGATCGTGCCGCCGCCGAGGTCGCCCAGGCGCTCCTGGACGACCCGCGCGCGCTCGCCGCCGATCGTGTAGCAGCACGGTCCGATCGATGGCCCGAGGGCCGCGACGATCCGCGAGGGGTCCGCGCCCGCCGCGCGAAGCGACCCGATGAGCCGCCGCGCGATCTGCCGGCTCGTGCCCTCCCATCCCGCGTGGGCGGCGCCGATGCGCCCCTCGTCGTCGGCGGCGAGGACCGCGACGCAATCGGCCGCCACGATGCCGAGGAGGACCCCGGCACGGCCGGTCCACATGCCGTCCGCCTCGGGCCAGGTCTCGAACGGGCCGTCGGCGCGCACGACGGTCTCGCCGTGGACCTGCTTCGTGCGCACGACGGCGTCGAAGCCGAGACGCGCCGCGACCGCGGCGCGACGCTCGCTCGCCTCGTCCGGGGGCGTCGCGCGGCCGCCCATGCTGCCGAGCGCGCGGGTCGTGAACCCCGCCACGACCCCGCGCGACGCCAGGGCCGGGGAGAAGAGGATGCCGGCCCGCTCCTCCCACTCCGCCTGCTCGACCGTGGCGCCGCTCGCCATCGGCGTCATCCGATCGGCGTCCCGAACGCGAGCACCGCGGCGACGATCCCCATTAGAGCGGCGATGAGCCAGAAGCGGATCGTCACCTTCTCTTCCGGCCAGCCGATGAGCTCGAAATGGTTGTGCAGCGGGGACATCCGGAAGATGCGCTTCCCCCGGAGCTTGAAGCTGCCGACCTGCAGGATCACCGCGACCGTCTCCGCGACGAAGATGATGCCCGCGATCGGAAGCAGCGCGATGAACCCCGTCACGAGTGCGACGCTTGCGAGGCTTGCACCGAACGCGAGTGACCCCGTGTCACCCATGATGAAGTCGGCTGGGTGCACGTTGAACCACAGGAACGCAAGCAGTGCACCCGTCATTGCAAGACAGAACACGGTCAGCCAGGGGAACCCACGGGCCGTCGCAATGAATCCAAATGAGAGGAACGCAAAGACCAGCGTTCCGCCCGCGAGGCCATCCATGCCATCTGTCAGGTTCACCCCATTGGAGGTCCCCACGATCGCGATAGCGGCCAGGGCGATGAATGCGGTCGCGCCGATCTCCCACTCGCCGACGAGCGGGATGAAGATCCCGGTGACGCCGAAGTGTCGCTGGATGTAGACGGCGCCTGCGACCGCGACGATCGTCTGCCAGACGAGCTTGTGGCGCCCGCGGATCCCGAAGCCGTACGCGACGTTCACGAGGTCGTCGATCATCCCGAGCAGGCCGACCGCAAGCAGCGCGCCCATCGGGACGATCGTCTGCGGGATGAAGTCGTCCCGCTGATCGTCTGGAAGGAACGCGAGCAGGACGCCCCAAAGAATGAAGGCCACGGCGATCACCAGCGCGCCCCCCATCGTGGGGATGCCCTGTTTCACGAAGTCCCGTTGTGGTCCTTCGCTTCGGATGTTCTGGCCGATCCGAAGATCGCGCAGCAGCCGGATGTAGGGCCCGCCGAGCGCAAGACCGAACAGGAACGCAACGAGCATGAGGCCGAGTCCGAGCTTGAGGCTGTCCATTCCTAGGCAGCGCCCCGCCGCACCGCCGAGCCGGACGCGAGCGCGTCGGCGACCGAGTCGAGGCCGATGACACGGGAGCCCTTCACCAGGACCGTGTCACCGGGACGCAGCACGCGCCGCAGGATCACGATGGCCTCCGCCGCGTCGCCGGCGTGGTACGCCTCCCCCATCCCCGCGCCGCGCGCGGACCTCACCAGCGTCGCGGCCAGCTCCCCCACGCCGACGAGGACGTCGGCGCTCCGCGCCGCGTCCCGCCCGGCATCCACGTGCGCGGCCTCGGACAGCGAGCCGAGCTCGCGCATGTCGCCCACGACGGCGACCCGGCGCCCGGGAGCTCCGCGGAGCAGCGCGAGCGCGGCCTCGACCGCGGCGGGACTGGCGTTGTACGAGTCGTCCAGGACCGTGACCTCCCCTCCGCTGCGCACGGTCATGCGGTGCGCCGGCGGCTCCATCGTCCCGAGCGCGAGGGCGGCCTCGTCGAGCGGCACGCCCGTCTCGACCGCCGCGCCGATGGCGGCGAGGCCGGCGACCAAGAAGTGGCGACCCGGCATGGGCATGACCGCCTCCGCGTGCTCGCCTCGATAGCGGACCGTGAGCTGGAGGGGACCGAGCCCCTCCTGGCGCACGTCCGTCGCTCGCAGCGCCGCGTCCTCGGCCTCGCCGAACAGCACGACCCGGGCGTTCGTGCGCGGCGCGAGGGCCCGCACCCGCGGGTCGTCCGCGTTCAGAAGGGCCACGCCGTCCGCGGGGAGGGCCTCGATGAGCTCCGCCTTGCCCGAGGCGATCGCCTCGACGCTCGGCGTCCGCGAGTAATGCACCGGCCGCTCGGGGATGGCGGTGATCACGCCGATCCGCGGGCGCACCAAGCGGCACAGGTCGGTGATCTCGCCGGGCACGTAGAAGCCGAGCTCGATGACCGCCACCTCGTGCGTCGGCTCCTGTGCCAGGAACGTGAGCGGCACCCCGATCTCGTTGTTGTACGAGCTGGCCGACGCCAGCACCCGGAAGCGCGCGCCCAGCGTCGCGACCGCGGCCTGCTTGGCCGTGGTCTTCCCGACGTTCCCCGTGATGCCGATGGCCGGGATCTCGCGCTCCGCGCGGATCGCCTCCGCCAGACGGCGCAGCGCGTGCGGGACCGAGCCGACCTCCACCAGCAGGGCATCGTCGGGGACGCCCCCCGGCACGCGCTCGACGACGGCGCCGGCCGCGCCGCGCGCGATCGCGTCCGCCACGAAGTCGTGGCCGTCCCGCTGGTCGCGCAGCGCGAAGAAGAGCGTTCCCGGCTCCAGGATGCGCGAGTCGAAGGCGCCGCCGCGGAAGGTCAGCGACGGATCGGCGGTGCCGCGCACGACGCGCCCCGCGCTCGCGTCGAGGAGGCGACCGAGCGTGAACACCTCGGGGGCGATGCTAGACGCCTCACGGCCGATCGGGCTGGATCCGCGCGTAGCGGAGCGAGCCCTGCGCGACGTCGCGGAAGATCCGCATCGCCGTCACGGTGCCAAGGAGCTTCGATGCCGGGCGCTCCAGCACGACGACGATGACGAGGTGCGGATCCGTCGCGGGCACGGATCCGGCGAACGAGCTGATGTACTCGTCGTCGACGTATCGCCCATCGGGTGACGGGATCTGCGCCGTCCCCGTCTTCCCGGCGACGCTGAAGCCTGGCACGCGCGCGCCCTGCGCGAGGCCGTGGTCCACCGCCGAGGTGAGCATCTCGCGCAGGCTCGCGGCGGTCCGCTCCGACGCCACGCGTCGCAGCGGGGCAGGCGCGGTGCGGTGCTCCCCGTCCGCATC
>MGON01000002.1:0-937 GCA_001795345.1 Chloroflexi bacterium RIFCSPLOWO2_02_FULL_71_16
GCGCCGCGCCGAAGCGCTCGCCGCCTGGGCGAAGGCGTTCGAGAGGGACCCGAAGAACTTCGTCATCCGGAAGCAGATCTGGCGAGCGCTCTACCCCGGGCGCTTCGGCGATCCGATCGACCTGGCGTGGCAGAAGGAGCAGATCGCGCGCGAGGACGAGCTCGGGTTCACCGCCGCGAACCCGAGGCTCTCGCCATGAGGCGCGGTCGGACCGAGCCGACCTAGGGCGCGACGCCCCCGCTTCCGGACCGACCCCGGGCGTGCGGAACGTCACATCGATCTCGAGCCCGTCGAGAGAGGCGCTAGTGGAAGCGCTGCTCCCCGGCGCGGACCTGTGCGTCGAGCCAGTTCTCGACCGGGGGGAGCGGGCAGCGCCACGCGTCGTTGTAGGCGCAGTACGGGTTGTACGCGCGGTTGAGATCGAGGATCCAGCGCCCGTCGCCGTCCGGCTCGGCCTCGACGTAGCGGCCCGCCGGGTAGGACTCTGTCCGACCGGTCGCGTCACGGAACGGGATGAAGAGCGCTCGGCTGGATGGCCCACGAAGGGAGCCGACCACGTCTGACCGTGCGCCCACCGCTCGAAGGGCTCGACAACGTCCGATGAGCGCTACCGACCTGATCATCTACTCCGACTACGTCTGACCGTTCTGCTACATCGACTCGGTCCGGGTCGACGAGATGCGAGAGGCCGGACTGGTCGAGGTCATCTGGCTGCCGTTCGAGCTGCATCCTGAGGCCCGCGCGAGGGCATGGCGCGCGAGCGCGTGCTCCCACCCGAGTACATCGCGCGGGTGCGCCGGAGCATGGACGCGACGGCGCGCGAGGTCGGGCTCGTGATGGAGCCAAAGGACCGCCTCATCAACACCCGACTCCGAGTTCGCCCGGGAGCGCGGAGCGTTCGAGCCCGTCCATCGCGCGCTCTTCAAGGGCCACTGGG
>MGON01000002.1:962-4710 GCA_001795345.1 Chloroflexi bacterium RIFCSPLOWO2_02_FULL_71_16
CGAGCGGTCGCTACGAGCCGGTCATCGACCAGCACCGCGCCGACGCCACCTCGGTCGGCATCAACGCCATCCCCTCACACATCGTCGGGCGGCGCTACCTCCTCGTCGGGGCGCAGCCGGTCTCCGTGTTCAGGGATGTCCTCCGCCGCATTGCCGCGGAGCCGGCCGCCGATGCCGCGCCGGGCTGAACCGAGGCGCGCCCGCGGGCTTGACCTTCCCCTCGACGGCAGGGTCTAGCGTCCGGGCATGAGGCAGCACGACACGGAGCGCCTGGGGCGGATGGGCTACGAGGTCCGGCCAAAGGGAGCCTAGATGGACGGCACGGCGGGGCTGCAGCTCAAGATCGGCGGGATGTCCGGGGCCACCGACGCGACGCCGATGCACACGGGGAACATGAACCAGTAGACGGTCCAGTCAAGCTCAGCCTCCGGTCCGTGGACCCCGGACCCCGCCGGCCTTCCACCCGTGACGGCGAGGCCCGGGCGGGACGGCTGGGGGTCCCGCCCGGGGTCGCCGAAGGAAGGGGGTCAGCGCCAGATCGAGTAGAGGAGCCCCGCGACCATCCCGTAGGCCACGTGGCCGGCGATCCAGATCCACAGAGCGGCGCTGTCGATCACGATCGCGCCGTTCGGGAAGGCCGGCAGCACGACCACGAACATGAGCGCCATGACGACGAGCGCGTAGACCGTGCCGGCGACGACGGCCGCAGGGACGCCGCTGATGCGCAGGACGCGCGAGGCGACGAACGCGAACACGATCCCGAGGACGGCCGAGTTCATCATGTGCCCCATCGCGCCGAGGACGAAGCTCAGGCTGAGCGTGTGCGGCGCGTAGGCGTCAGGTCCGGCGAAGAATGCCCAGATCGACGAGGGCGCGGCGAAGAAGCCGGTATCGAATGCGCCAAGGACCATCATGATCATGGCCATCGCGAGGCTCGCGATGAGCCCGTTCCGGATCCCCTGGGCGACCGGGCTCCGGCTCGCGCCATGGGCTCCGGCGTACGTCGCGTTCGCTGCGCTCATTCAGTCACCTCCACGGTCTGGGTCGCGAGTTCGCTTGGTACGAGGGTCACGCTATCGGGCCGTATAACGCGATCGCCGGCCTGTCCATGCCTCGAGTTGTGACCGAGGTCACGACAGCAGCAACGTGGTCAGCAGGTAGCGGCGAATGCTCCCGTGATGACGGTCATCGAGATCGATCTCCGTCGAAGCGTGCCGTCGATCCGTGCCGGTCGATCTTGCTCATGCCCAAAAGAACGGACCGCGGTGAGCTGGGTGTTCCGGCGGCGAGTACTCGCTCGGGTCCGGTACCGCGGTACCGGTCGCGGCGGCGCGCTCAGCGTCGGCGGGAGCGGAGGAGGCGGATCACGTCGAGCCGGCTGTGCACGTCGAGCTTCTGGAACACGAGGTGGACGTAGTTCTTCACCGTCTGGGGCTGCAGGAAGAGGCGCCCGGCGATCTCCTTGTTCGAGAGCCCCTCGGACAGGAGCTGGAGGATCTCCTCCTCGCGAGGCGTGAGGTCGGAGATGCTGGTCTCGCGGCCCTCGGCCTGATCCGCGACGTACCGAAAGAGCGAGGTGATGATCCGCGGGGAGAGCGGCGCGCTTCCGGTGGCGACCGAGGCGATCGCCGCGACCAGCTCGGTGAGCGACGCATCCCGGAGCACGCAGCCCGCCGCGCCGGCGCGTACGCACTCGACGATCGCGGCGTCGTCGTCCTCGACATCGAAGACGAGGACCTTTCCAGCGGGTGCCGCCGAGAGCAGGGCGCGCAGGCCGCTCATACCGGCGCGGCGAAGGCTCGTCAGGTCGGTGAGCAGGACGTGCGTTCCTCCGACGGGATCGCGCGTGGCGGCGTCGATCCCCGGGAAGACGGCGACGACATCCAGGGAGGACTCGTGGGAGAGAAGGTCGCGGAGCCCCTCGCCGATGAGGCGGCTGCCGTGGACGATCCCCACCCGGACGGGGTCGGTGGCCGTCGAGGTCCTGGAGGCCGCGACCGCGGGGCCGGTGAGCACGGTGGGCATTATCCCCGCGACCGAGAGCCGAGGCGTGAGATACATCACGCCCATCGAGCCGTTCGGCCCATCGGCGAGCCCCGAGGCGGCACAGTGGATGCATCCGCGGCGGGCGCGTGTTGGAGATAGAGCGAGCACGGTATCTGGAGAGAGACATGACGATGGACCAAGGCATCGAGACGCGCGCGAAGCCGACCCTCGAGATCCTTCTGGATCTTCCGCTGCGGATCGGTGAGGAAGAGCCACTGCGCGCCGAGCGAGTCCCGCCACTCGTTCGTCTCCATGAGGTTGCTCGACCGCCCTGCGGTTTCGCTCGGCTGATCGGCTGACGACCCTCGCCTAGAAGCGGATCGGCGGCGGCGCGATGACTAACGGCGCGGGCATGTCCGCAGAGGCGAGAGGCTCATCCCTTGGCCGCCGGTGCGCCAAGCTCGGCGGGCGACTGCACATAGCCGCGGTGCTCGTAGCACCAGGTGAAGGATCGGGCGCTCAAGGGGAGGCTCAGGATCACCGGGTGCCCGGCTTCGAGCGCGTGCGCGCGGCCGTGCCCTCGCTGCGACTCGCAGCAGCCGACGTGGCCGCAGGTAGCGCAGAGCCGGAGGCTGTGGCCGCTCCCGCACTCCTCGCAGCGGTCGGAGAGCGGTGCCGCGGGAGTGGCGGGGACATGCTCGCACTGCGTGAGGCCCATTACCGCAGTAACAGTGCGGCCCCCAGCGCTTCTTCCGGGACGACCTGTGCGACATCGCACACACGTCGCGGGGAACGCGCGAGGGGCCCTGCGGTGTTGGAGGATGTGACGAGCATCACTCGCGGCGCGCGAGCGGGAGGTGTCCGGCATGCCCTGGATCCGAACGGTCCCAGCCGAAGAGGCGACCGGGGTCCTGAGAGAGATCTTCGACCGCTTCAAGATCGGACAGGGCCGCATGTTCACGCCCTACGAGGTCTTGACCAACAACGGACCGGCCCTCGCTGCGGTCGCGCAGCTGAACGACAGTGTCCGCTTCGGTCCGTCGGAGCTGACCCGAGCCCAGCGCGAGATGATCGCGGCCCTGACGTCGGCGCTGAACGACTGCACCTTCTGAGTGCTCGCCATGGAGCGTGGGTCGGTCGACTCACGAAGGACGAGCAGCTCGCCGAGGCGCTCACCCGCGGCGACGTCGAGGGCGCACCGGTGAGCGACCGGGACCGCGCGATGCTCCGCTACGTCCGCAAGCTCACGCTCGAGCCGGCGAAGGTCGAGCGCGAGGACGTGGAGGAGCTGGGGCGTGCCGGCTTCTCGGACGCCGCCATCGGTGACATCGCGATCAACGCCGCCCTGTTCGCGTTCATGAACCGCGTCGTCGACGGCCTCGGCGGCCAGCTCGAGGGCGACATGCTCCAGCGCGCGAAACGCTTCGAGCTGCCGCTGCATGCGGGCACGTACGAGCATCTCCTGGCGGAGCCGAGCACGTGATGGCCGACAAGCTGTGGTACCTGCGGCGGCTCGACCTCTTCCAGGGCCTGTCCGACGCGCAGATCCACCGGCTCGGCGAGCTCATGCGAGACCGCGCGTGCCACGTGGGCGAGGACGTCGTCGTGCGGCCGGCCGGCGACCGCATCTACCTGCTGAAGAAGGGCCGCGTCGAGGTCATGAGCGGCGACGTGGCGGTGGCCGTGCTCGGTCCGGGCCAGCTCTTCGGGACCTCGGCCCTGTTCGGCGCCGCGCAGCGTGGCCAGCGGATCGTCGCGGTCG
>MGON01000002.1:4725-11310 GCA_001795345.1 Chloroflexi bacterium RIFCSPLOWO2_02_FULL_71_16
GCGAGGCGCCCGCGGGAGAGTTCATCCGGGCCATGGCGGTGCACCCCCGTCTCGCGGCGCGGCTCATGACGCTCCTGGCGCGGCAGATCTTCGAGCTCGAGCAGACCGTGGAGCGGACCGCCACGGACACGGTCGGGCAGCGTCTGGCCGATCTCCTCCTGCGAGTGGCAAGGCGCGACGACGGCAGGCTCGAGGTGCGCGGTGTGGCCCAGGCGGACCTCGCGAAGATGATCGGGGCTTCGCGCGAGAGCGTCTCGCGGCAGATCGCGGCGTGGGAGCGCGAGGGGATCCTGCGCGGCGGTCAGCGGCGCGTGCAGATCATCGACGAGACCCGCCTCACGGAGCGCGCCCGCAGCGTCTAGCTGCGGGGTCAGCCCTGCTGGGACATCCTGCGGGTCGCGATGGCGGCCTTCATGTAGTCCGCCACGATCGCGCGGAAGCGGTCGGACTCGGCCTTCACCGCGGGATCGTCGGTACGGCCGGAGATGGCCTGCACCCCGAACGTCGCCCCGCGGAAGTACGGCGGCATGTCGGCGAGCGGCATCGGCTTGTCGGCCGGGTTGCCGGCGTCGAGAGGGCGCGGTCCCGGAACGCTCACGCTGCGCTCGAGCGGGCGGACGGGCGCGTCGCGGACGAGATCGAGGGCCGCGAAGATCGCGGTGTTCGGCGGACGGTCGGCGAAGTCGCGGCCGACGTACTCGTACGGGATGCTGAGGTCCCGGCCGACCACGAAGATCGCCGGCCGCGCGATCGGCCCATGCGTGCCGCCGACCGCGTCGTAAACGTCCCACGCCAGGGTCGCGGCGGCATCCGGATCCGAAAGCAGCGGGAACGGCAGCCGGAGCTTCTCGACCATGGCCGCGTTCTCCGCCACGGTGTCCACCGAGATCCCGACGAGCATCGCGCTACGGCTCGTGAACTCTTCGTACTGGCGGGCGAAGCTGACCAGCTGCCCATTGCAATACGGTCACCAGTCGCCGCGATAGAAGAGGACGACGACGCTCCGCTCACCCAGCGCCTCCGACAGCCGGAAGGCGCCGCCGGAGTGATCGAGCAGCGTGAGATCGAGCGGTCTTGTCATGCCCCCCTCAGCGTCGCACGTTTCGGGCGGATCTTCCCTGTACCCGGTGGGCTGTGTCCTCCGTCACGATCCGGCGTCGGTCCGGTCGCGGTCGGGCGACCGCGGAACGATCCGCACGTATCCGTGTTCCGGCAGGTGGTGGGTGGATCCAGGTTCCGCTTGGAGCGGCTGGCCTCCGTCGGGCTGCTGCGCTGCCTCGATGTGGCGCTGGTCCTGCTCGTCGGGGCGGGACTGGTCTTCGACCCCTTGGCACTCTCTCACGCGATCGCGGTCGTGCTCGTCATCCAGGCATTCCTCCTCGAGCCACGAGCCGCGGCCGTCCGCCTCGGGCTCGCCGCGGTCGCGACCGTGGCGGCAGTGGGGATCCACTCCGTGCCGGTCCGGGATGCAGCCATCCAGATCCCGTTCGTGTACGGGCTGGCGGCGCTCGTCGTCCTGCTCGCGCGGTCGCTGAGCCGCTCACGGGCGACGGCCGTCGCCGCGCTGCGCGACGCCGAGCGCCTGGCCCTCTACGACACGCTCACGGACCTCCCGAACCGGGTGCTGTTCAACGACCGGATCGCCCAGGCGCTCGCGGCCGCTCGGCGGGATGCGACGAGCGTCGCGCTCCTGCTGATGGACCTCGACCGATTCAAGGAGGTGAACGACACCTTCGGCCACCATGTCGGCGATCTTCTCCTCCAGGAGGTCGGTCCACACCTCCGGTCGGAGCTCCGCCCGAGCGACACGCTGGCGCGCCTCGGCGGGGACGAGTTCGGCGTGGTGCTCCCCGGCGCGGATGCCGCGGTCGCCGCGGTCGTGGCGGAGCGGATGCTCCGCGCGGTGGAGCGGCCCTTCGTGGTCGAAGGCCAGCCGCTCACGGTCGGAGCGAGCATCGGTATCGCCTGCAGCCCCGAGCACGCGCAGGACGCGGAGACGCTCCTGCGCCGGGCCGACGTCGCCATGTACGTCGCGAAGCGCGCGCCCGGGACGTACGCGGCGTACGCCGATGACCAGGACGAGGGCGGCGCCGATCGCCTGGCGCTGATGGCAGATCTCGCGGCGGCGCTGGAAGGCGACGAGCTCTTCGTGCACTACCAGCCTCAGCTCGACGTGGCGACGGGCCGGATCCGGGCGGTCGAGGCTCTGCTGCGGTGGCGTCATCCCAAGCGCGGGATGCTCGCGCCGAGCGAGTTCATCCCGCTTGCGGAGCGCAGCGCGCTCATCACGCGGCTGACCGAGCGCGTCGTCCGGACGGCCGTGCGCGACGCCCGGACGTGGCGCGACGGCGGCGACGAGCTGCGGGTGGCCGTGAACATCTCGACGCGCAACCTGCTCGACACGCGCCTCGTCGACTGCGTTCGCGAGGTCCTCGCCGGCGAAGGGGTCCCAGCGGAGTGCCTCGTGCTCGAGATCACCGAGAGCGCCCTCATGGCCGACCAGGACCGGGCCGTCGCGACCATCGCGGGCCTGCGCGAGCTCGGTGTCGGTATCTCGATCGACGACTACGGCACCGGCTACTCGTCGATCGCCTACCTGCGCCGTCTCGGCGCGGACGAGGTGAAGATCGACCGCTCGTTCGTGGCCGCGATGCGGACCGACGCCAACGCCGAGGCCATCGTGCGTGCGACCCTCGACCTTGCCCGGGTGCTCGGCTTCAGCGTCGTCGCGGAGGGGGTCGAGGACGTGGCCACCTGGGACCGCCTCCGCGCCCTCCGCGTCGACCGCGTGCAGGGCTACGCGATCGCCCGCCCCATGGAGGCAAGCTCCGTCATCCCCTGGCTCCGCGAGCGGAGCGAGGTCCCGGTCGCGGTCTGAGCGCCCCTTCCCTTCCGCGGGGGGGTGGCCGCAAGAGCGGCCGCCCCCCGTCCTCCCGCGGTCGCGACACCGCGGCGTCCGAGTGAGGTACCTCACAGCAGTGGAAGCGGACCCCACCGCCGGCCGTTCTAGCCTCAAGGGGCATTCCATGAAGCTGCGTCGGCGTGACTTCCTCGCGCTCTCGGCGGGCGCGCTCGCAGCGCAGGCCTGCGGCGCGACGGGCGGCGCGCCTCCGAGCACCGGATCCGCGTCGGGCGGTGCGCCGGACGAGCTCGACGTCATCTCCGGCCTGATCCAGTCCGGCGGACCGCCACCCGACGGCATCCCGCCGATCGAGAAGCCGCGGTACGTGTCCATACGCGAGGCGTCGGAGATCTGGCGGGACGACGACGTCGTCGACGCGCTCATCCTCGACGGTCAGGCGCGCGCATACCCGCGGATGATCACCGTCTGGCACGAGATCGTGAATGAGACCGCGGGCGGGAAGCCCGTATCGATCACGTACTGCCCGCTCACCGGATCGGCGCTCGTGTTCTCGGGCGTTCTTCCCGACGGCACGACGACGACGTTCGGCACGAGCGGCCAGCTCTACAACAGCAACCTCGTGATGTACGACCGTGCGACGAACAGCTTCTGGCCGCAGCTGTTCGGGACGGCGGTGCGCGGCACGCACAAGGGGCAGCGGCTCGAGGAGCTGCCCGGAGCGGTCACGACCACGTTCGGGCGGTGGAAGGCGAAGCATCCCGACGGCCTCGTCCTCTCGACCGACACGGGACACGCGCGGTCTTACGGCACGTCGCCGTACGGCTCATACGACACGCAGGAAGGGACGATCTTCCCGGTGCGCTTCGAGGACGACCGGTATCCGCAGAAGAAGGTCGTGGTCGGCGTGCGCTGGAACGGTGCGGCGCTCGCGATACCGAAGGAGGAGCACCGGCGGCGCCGAGAAGCGAGCGCCGAGGTCGGCGGCAGCAGCGTCGTGGTGCTCTATGACGAGGAGCTCGACGCCGTCCGCGTCCTCGACCGCGCGACCACCGAGCCGCTCGTCGCGTACGACGTGATGTGGTTCGCCTGGGTCGCGTTCTACCCGGACACCGAGGTGCTCACGTGAGCGCGATCGCGTGGACGTTCGGCACGAGGCGCGCGTGGGTCATCGCGGTGACCGCGTTCCTCGCGTACGGCGCGCTCTACCTCTTCGCGACGAAGGCGTTCGTCCTCGAAGCGACCGCCGGGTTCTCGCGGTTCGGGGCGCTCCCGAAGCTGATCGTCGCGCCCGACCTGACCCTTGGCCATCTCACCCGCTGGCTCGACCCGGTATTCGTGCTTTACCTGAGCGACGGAGCGGTCCTGTCCCCGAGCGCGCCCGTCCTGCTCACGGCCCTCGTCCTCGGCTCGCTGATCGGCCTGAACGCGGCCGTGACCGTGGAGGCCGCTCTCCGCCGGCCGCCCGCCTGCGAGCGCGGCGGGGCCTGGTGGGTCGTCGCGGTGCTGCCCAGCTTCCTCGCCAGCTTCTCGTGCTGCGCCCCGACGATCCTGCTCCTGGTCGGCGCGACGTTCGCCGGAGCGGTGATCGCCGTGGTCCCGTTCGTCGTTCCGGTCGCGGCGGCGCTCCTGCTCGGGAGCCTGGCCTGGAGCCTTCGCCGCCTCGAGCGCACGACCGTACTGGCCGCCGCGCCCGCCGCCTGATCGACGGTCACTTAACGACGTGCCGCACCGCAGGGGATCGCGCTCGAGGCGGCTAGCGCTGGTCCCGCGACCAGCCGGTCAGGAGGCGCGCGCCGCGGACTCGGGCAGCGGAACAGGCGCGGCCACCGGCGCGAGCGCGCCCACGTAGACCCCGGCCACGACCAACGTGCCACCGGCGACCAGTCCGGTGCTGATCGCCTCGCCAGCGACCAACGCGCCGACGACCGCGGCGACGATCGGGAACAGGACGGTCGCGTACGAGGTCGCCGATGCCGTCCAGCGGCCGAGCACGAAGAGGAAAGCGACGAACAGGGCCGTCGAGCCGAGCACGACGAGATAGGCAAGGGCGACCCAAGTGGCGTTCTGGCTCGGGAGGGCCCACGACTCCCCCGCGATGAGGGAGAGCGCGAGCAGAAGGAGCGCGCCGGGCACCATCGCGACAGCGTTGTATGCGACCGGGTGAGCCCGCGGGTAGAGCTTCGCCGCGACGGCCGACTCCGCGATGCAGAGCGCTGCGGCGAGCAGCGCGAGGAGCGAGCCGATCCCGACCGCGCCGCCGGCCCGGTCGGCGAACACGACGAATACGCCCGCGACCGCGACGAGGGCGCCGGCCAGCCCCCGCCAGTTGAAGCGCTCGAGGCCGTGCGCGATCGCCAGCAGGAGCGTCAGCAGTGGAACGAGCGCGATGAAGATCGCGGCGAGCGCCGCCGGAGCCTCGATGAGCGCCCGATACATGAAGGCGTAGCTCGCGCCGAATCCGAGCGTCCCGTAGACGACGGCGCCAGTCAGCGCGGGCCGACCTGCCGGAAGCCCGAGACGGAAAACGAGGCTCGCCACCAGCAGTAGCGCGGCTGCCAGGGAGAACCGCAGACCCGCGCCCCAGAACGGTTCGAGCTCCGCGTTGCTGAAGCGCACGGCCACGAAGTTCGAGCCGCCGATGAGAACGGCCACCAGGAAGACGAGGAGCGTCATCGGATCACGGGCGCCCAAGGCGTCGGATGATATTCGGCGGCGAGCCGGCGACCGCCGGATCCTTCCTCGTTAGACTCCGCCGCCTCATGGAGTTCGGATTCACGCTGAAACCCGACGTCTCGCTCGAGCGCCTCGTCGCGCTCACGCGCCTCGCGGAGCGGAACGGCTTCGCATACGGGTGGATCTTCGACAGCCACGTCCTCTGGAAGGAGCCGTACCCGCTCCTGACGCTAATGGCGCAGAACACGGAGCGAATGCGCCTCGGGACTTGCGTCACGAACCCCGCCACGCGCGACCCGAGCGTCACCGCCAGCGTCCTAGCGGTGCTGCAGCTCATGTCCAAGGGGCGCATGGACCTCGGCATCGGTCGCGGCGACAGCGCGCGCCGCGTGATGGGCAAGAAGCCGACGACCCTCGCCGAGCTCGAGCACGCCACGGTGTTGATCCGCGACCTCTGCGAGGGCCGCGAGGTCGATCACGACGGGACGCGCATCCGGTTCGACTGGGCCGAGCCCTACGGCCTGCCCGCGTGGATAGCTGGTTACGGCCCCAAGGCGCTCGAGGTCACCGGCCGCGTCGGCGACGGCGCGATCATCCAGCTCGCCGACCCGAGCCTGGTGGGATGGTGCGTCGGCCTGCTGCGCGACGGAGCGCGGAAGGCCGGGCGGGACCCGCGCGAGATCCGCATCATGGCCGCGGCGCCGGCGCACGTCGGCCCTCGCGCCGACGTCCGCGAGCGGGTGCGGTGGTTCCCGGCACTGGTGAGCAACCACGTGGTCGATCTCGTGCGCCGGTATGGCGAGTCATCGCTGCCCGCGGACCTGACCGCGTACGTTCGGGGGAGGCCCGGCTACGACTATCAGCACCATGCCGAGTCGGGCTCCTCGAACGCGGCGTTCGTCGACGACGAGTCCGTTGACCGCTTCTGCGTCATCGGTGAGCCCGACGAGCACATCGCCAAGCTCCGCGCGCTCGCCGCGATCGGCGTCACCCAGTTCAACGTGTACCTGATGAGCGGCGAAGAGGAGAGCGTCCTCGAGGCCTACGGC
>MGON01000002.1:11475-11544 GCA_001795345.1 Chloroflexi bacterium RIFCSPLOWO2_02_FULL_71_16
GGCACGCGCTCCTCGAGGTCCTGGAGGACCTCGACGGCCTCGCCCAGCGAGCCGGCCGCGTTGTCCGGG
>MGON01000003.1:0-18735 GCA_001795345.1 Chloroflexi bacterium RIFCSPLOWO2_02_FULL_71_16
AGCGCTATCAGGAGAAGCTCGCGCTGCTGGAGGAGGAGGTCGCGGTGACAGGAGATCCGGCCGAGGCGCTGCACAGCGGACCGATGGCGAGCATCGCGGCCGACGACCGGCTCGAGCTCATCTTCACCTGCTGCCACCCCGCGCTGTCGCGCGACGCCCAGGTCGCGCTCACCCTCCGCTCCGTGCTCGGGTTGACCACACCGGAGATCGCGAAGGCGTTCCTCGTCCCCGAGGCGACGCTCGCGCAGCGGATCGTCCGGGCGAAGCGGAAGATCGCGGAGGCCGGGATCACCTTCCGCGCTCCGGAGCCGCGCGAGCTGCCCGAGCGACTCGACCAGGTGCTCGCCGTCCTGTACCTGGTCTTCAACGAGGGCTACCTCTCGAGCCGGTCCGACCGAGCAGCGCGGCGCGACCTCGCCGAGGACGCCGAGTGGCTGGCCTCGCTCCTCGCGAGCCTGGTCCCCGACGAGCCCGAGGTGCTCGGCCTCCTCGCGCTCATGCGCCTCCACCTCGCGCGGGCCAGCGCGCGCTTCGACGAGCACGGCCGGCTCGTGCTGCTCAGAGACCAGGACCGCTCACGCTGGGATAGGCGCCGGATCGACGATGGGATCCGGCTCGTCGAGCGCGCCGGCGCGCTGAAGCGGCCCGGGCCGTACCAGCTACAGGCCGCGATCGCGGCCGTGCACGCGGAAGCGCCGGCGTGGGAGGCTACCGACTGGCCGCAGATCCTCCGGCTCTACGACGCGCTGCTCGCGGCCTCCGGCGGCTCTCCGGTGGTCCGGCTAAACCGCGCCATCGCCCTCCGGCAGGTCGCCGGCCCCGAGCTGGCGCTTTGCGAGGTCGATGCGATCGCCGACGACCTCGACCGCTATCACCTGCTCCATGCGACGCGCGCCGAGCTGCTGCGGGACCTGGGTCGAGCCGACGACGCTCGCGATGCGGATCGCCGCGCGCTCGAGCTCACCGACAACCCCGCGGAGCGCGTGCTGCTCGAGGAGCGGATCGCGCGCTGATCGGTTCGCGGGCTGGTAGGTGAAGGTGACCTGCGCTCAGCCCGCCGCGTTGCTGGCCGCCTCGTCGTTGTCGAGCACCTCATGTCGGATGCGGAGCGAGACGCCGCCGCTCGGCGTCCCCGGCGGTCCGAGACCCTCGAGCGGTCCGCCCTCGCGCACCTCTTCGACGAAGATGGCGTATCCGCCAAGCTCGACGACCTGGCCCGCGTGGACGGCGACACGTTCGGTCTTGGGCGGGTCGCCCTCTAGGACCATCTGCAGCACCGCGACCGGCCCGCGGCGGGGCGCGCCGCGCTCGTCGACGTGATCGTCCGTCCGCACCGAGCCGAGGCCGATGCTGAGGTCGCCGACCGTGGCCTGCGTCCCCTGCGCGATGGAGACCGCGGTCACGGCGCCGGGGTCGATCGCGAACTCGGCAGGGGCCGCCGCCCGATCGGTCGACCCGCACGCGGCGAGCAGCAGGGTCGCGACGGCGATGGCGGCGACGGGACGGGACGCTTCGTTCATCTCGGGAGCGCGTTGCCGCCGGCCGCAAGGAAGAGCTGACCGAAGAACGCCAGCCCGAACAGGACGATGAACAGGTACTCCAGCGCATGACCGCGCGCCGGGACGGCCACACCGGTCAGGGATCCGTAGTACGCGTTGAGGGCCTGCTGTCCGGTGCCCACGATGTACGCGTAACCTGTCGCGACAGCGAGTAGGGACAGCGGCGCGAGGCTCGCGGCCGAGCCGGTCGCCCCGGCAGTGGCCGCCAGCGCGACGGAGCCGTAGAGCACCGCCAGCAACAGGAAGAACACGAGCGTCAGGAGGCCCGCGCCCGCGCGCACGGGAACGCGTGCCGCCTGCAGCAGCTGGTCGATCGTGCGGAAGTGCGCATGGAAGCGGAACAGCCCGTAGAGCGGCACCGCGAACATGGCGAGCGCGTGCCAGAACGGGTACATCGACGCATCGCCGCGGATGCGTTTCAGCTCCCGCCACGACATCCACAGCCAGAAGAAAGAGTAGGCACCGTTCCCGAAGAGGCCGAGGAGCCCCACGACGGCGCGTGGCCGGCGCCGCGCTTCGGCCAGCGGCGGGCTCGCGTAGATGAGCGGGACGGCCGGCGTCGCGCCGGTCGGGGCGAATGAGGCTCCGCACCGCGGGCAGAAGCGCAGCGCCATCGACTCGCGGGCGGCGCCGCAGGTCCCGCAGAAGCGGGTGGTGTCGACGCTCATCGCGGCGCGACCCGGGTGATGATCTCGATCTGCTTCTGCGCCAGCCTGAGCGTGAGGTCGCTCGCCCCCGCGTCGGTCGCGGCGATCCGCGCCACTAGATAGGTGATCGCCTCCGAGTTGCGGTCGGCGACCCAGGAGACGAACCAGCGCGTGCCGTCGGCAAAGCGGAAGCGGCAAAGGACGGACCGGTCGCCGAGCGTCGCTGCGCTCGTGATGGTGGTCGTCTCGGTCGGATCGCTCGGCTGCCACGTCCAGCCATCGCAGCCCGGCGTGATCTGCTGGCCCGGCTCGAGCACACCGACACGGAACTCGATCAGGCCGTACTCCGAGCTTTCGGTCGGCGCGAACACCCTGCGCCACTGCGGCTCGCGGCCGGTGTCCGGATACGCCTGATCCACCGACACGTCGTAACCGCTGACCGGGAGCTCCTCGGGCGGCATGATCAGCTGCTCCGGGCGGTACGTGATCGGGCGCGCCGTCGGCGTGGCGGCCGTGGGCTCGGGGGTCGCGACGATGTCCTGGAGCGACGAGGCATCGAGCGCGGCGACGCGCGGCGAGACATCGAACACCAGCACGCCGAGCAGCGCGAGCGTGACGACGACGCCAGAGACCCGGCGATCGAGCTCGCCGCGCGAGGGCTCGGTGGCCGGCCTTGTTGCCGGCTCGGGCCGCCGGGGCGTCAGGACGGTCGGCAGCGTCGCGCCGCTGGGGGCGCCGACCGCGTCCCGCACGGCCGCCGCCAGCTCGGTCACGCTCCCATAGCGGTCCACGGGCTGCTTCGCGAGCGCCTTCAGCAGCACGAGGTCGACATCAGGCCCCAGCACCGGGTTCACGCTGCTGGGCGGAGGGAGCGGATCGCGCACGTGCTTCAGCACGACCGCGAACGGCGTGTCCCCGCTGAAGGGCGGCCTCCCCGTGAGCAGCTCGTACGCGACCACGCCGAGCGAGTAGACGTCGCTGCGTGCGTCGAGCTCACCGCCCTGTCCCTGCTCGGGGCTCATGTATTCGGGTGTGCCGATCCCGACGCCGGTAGCGGTGAGCTGCGTCCCGCCGAGCATGCGCGCGATCCCGAAGTCCGTCACGACGGCGCGGCCGTCATGCGTGAGCATGACGTTCGCCGGTTTCACGTCCCGGTGGACGATGCCCAGCGAGTGCGCGTAGCCAAGGCCGGTGGCGATCTGCTCCACGACGCGTGCGACCTCGTCCGACCCGAGCAGGCGCTGTTCGCGCGCGAGCTGCGCGACGCGGTCCTTCAGCGTGCCGCCGTCCAGGAACTGCATGGCCAGGATGGCTCGCCCGTCGATCTCGTCGAAATCGTAGATCTGCACGATGTTGGGGTGGTCCAGCCGCGCGACCGCGCGCGCCTCTCGGCGGAAGCGCTCGAGGAACTCAGGGTCGTCGGAGAAGCCGGGTCGGATGACCTTCAGCGCGACGACCCGGTCCAGCGCGGGCTGGCGCGCCTTGTAGACGGTCGCCATGCCACCCTGCCCGATCGGCTCGAGGATCTCGTAGCGGCCGATGGTCGTCCCGGGCTGCAGGGCCATTTGCCGAGGATGCTAGTCGGGGCTCGCTCGACCGTCAGCCTTTAGCGGGGCTCTCCCGCAAGATGCGCACGCAGCTTCGCGACCGCGAGGCCGCGGTGCGAGACGGAGTCCTTCTCGTCGGGCGACAGCTCGGCCATGGTGCGGCCGTCGCCACCGACGATGAAGACCGGGTCATACCCGAAGCCCGACCCTTCATCGCCGTGGCGCGGCGTCGCGGCGATCTCGCCGCGGACGATGCCCTCGAACGTCTCGGTGGGCCCGCCCGGGTAGGCGAGCGCGACGACGCACACGAACCGCGCGGAACGCTGCGGCGCCTCCTCCATGAGCGCGAGCAGCTTGGCGTTGCGCTCTTCGGCCGGGGCGTGCTCGCCGAAGTAACGGCGGCTCCGGACCCCAGGCGCGCCGCCAAGCGCGTCGACCTCGAGACCGGAGTCGTCCGCGACGGTCGGAAGCCCCGTGGCCGCTGCGTACGCCGCCGCCTTCGCGGCCGCGTTCTCCGCATAGGTGGCGTGCTCCTCCGCGGGTTCTTCCGGGACCGGGCGCAGCTGATCCGGGCTGACAAGCACCGCCTCGAGGCCGGCAAGCATCCGTCTGTACTCGACGACCTTGCCTGGATTGCTGCTCCCGATCAGAAGCCTCACCAGGCCTATGTTTTCAGGCAGGTGGGACTTTGCACCAGATCGGTGCGATCCCGCACGGATCTGGTGCACTTTCCCTCGGTCTCAATGAGAGGGGGCAAGGCCCTCCGGCCGCAAGGCGAACGGCAAGCGGAGCTCCTTCCTTGTTCGCGTCCAGTGACGCCCCCGGCAAGGCCCCCAGGGGCTATCGATAGCCGCCTAGAAGCCCGCGACAGCCTCGCGCTGCTTCTCGACGAGCTCGGCGATGCCGCGCATCGACAGCTCGAGGATGCGGTCGAAGTCGGCGCGGGAGAACGGGCGCTGCTCGGCGGTGCCTTGCACCTCGATGAGCTCCCCGGCGTCCGTCGCGACCACGTTCACGTCCGCGTCGGCGATGGAGTCCTCCGCATACGCGAGGTCGAGCATGAGCTCGCCCTGGACGAAGCCCGCGGATACCGCGGCAACGTGGCGACGCACCGGCTTGCCCGCGATGTTCCGCATCGCGTGCGCCATGGCGACCCAGCCGCCGGTGACGGCCGCGGTGCGCGTGCCGCCGTCGGCCTGCGTGACGTCGCAGTCGACGATCACGCTCCGCGGACCGAGCGCCTTCAGGTCGACCGAGGCGCGCAGCGCCCGTCCGACGAGCCGCTGGATCTCGAACGTCCGCCCGCCAGGGCGGCCGGTGAGGCTCTCGCGCGCGCTGCGCTCGGGCGTCGACCGCGGGAGCATCGCGTATTCGGCGGTCACCCAGCCGATGCCCTTGCCGTCGAGGTGACGCGGGACACGGTCCTCGACGGTCGCGAGACACAGCACCTGCGTGTCGCCGAACGAGATGCGGCAGGAGCCCTCAGCGAACTTCGACACGCCGACCTCGATGCGCACGGGACGCAGCGCCGCCGCGGCGCGGCCGTCGGGCCGCTGGAACTTCCCCATCAGGCCGTCGCCTCCCACAGCGCTCGGATGCCGTCGGCATCGTAGGACTCGAGCTCGCGACCCTCGCCACGCGCGCTCTGCTCCATCCGGCCGACGTGCGCCGCGAAGCGCTCGTTCGCCTCGCGCAGCGCCGTCTCGGCGTCGAGCCCGAGCGTGCGCGACGCCGCGACGATGTCGAACAGCAGATCGCCGAGGAAGCGCGCGTCGTCGATGTCGATGGGCAGGTCGATGGCCGGCACCAGGACGCCCACGCGCTCGACCCGCTCCTGCAGCCGCTCGGCGCGGAACAGTGATGGGAGTGAGACGGGGATGCCGTCGAGGATCGAGGCGGACCGCGTCGCCTCGTCCGATCCGGCGCGCTCCTGGCGCTTGATCCGCTCCCACTGCTGAAGCAGGTCGCCCTCGATGGCCTTGCCCTCGAACACGTGCGGGTGGCGGCGCACGAGCTTCTCGGAGATGCGCCGGGCGACGTCGCCGAGGTCGAACTGGCCCTCCTCGCGCGCGAGCTGCGCGTGGATCACGACCTGGAAGAGGAGGTCACCGAGCTCATCGCGAAGCACGGCCGGGTCGCCGCCGTCGATCGCCTCGAGCGCCTCGTAGGCCTCCTCGAGCAGGTTCGGCCGAAGCGAGGCGTGCGTCTGCTCGCGGTCCCAGGGACAGCCGTCGGGTGCGCGCAGCCGATCCGCGATGCGCGCCAGGCCGGCGACCGCCGCGCCCATCCGGACGTGCTCGTCGCCGGCGCTAGAAGCCAAGGATGTGCTTCGTGACGCCGCGCTCCCGCTTGGTGCGCTCGAGCCAGTACCCGTAGGCGCTGTCGGAGATCGTCTTCTTCTGCTCGGCGTCCAGCTCGCGCGAGGCCTCCTTCTCGAGGACCCGGTAGACGGTCCACTGCGAGCCCGTCGTGACCCCCGTCGTGTTCGAGCCGACGGCGGTCGAGAAGATCGCCTCCTCCGACGCCGGGTCCACGGTCATGCCGCGCGCCACCCAGCCCGCGTCGCCGCCGGCCTCCTTCGTGGCCGAGTCTTCGGAGTACTGCTTCGCCAGCTCGGCGAAGTCCTTGCCCTGCTCGAGGCCGGTGCGGACGTCGGTCTGCTTCTGGAGCGCCTCCGTGAACTGCTCGAAGCCCTCGACGGTGGGCAGCGGGACGTTCACCACGATCTTCGCCACGTGGACCTGCTCGGTGGGAGAGGTCACGCTCTCCGACCGGGCGCGCCGCTCGAACTCGCGGCGCATCGCCGTGTACCGCGCCTGCGCGCGCAGGTCCGCCTCGGTGAAGCCGGAGGTGAGGTAGCGCTTCACCAGCTCGTTCTCGGCCGGCGGCTTGCGCTCGCGCAGCTGGATGATGTGGTAGCCGAACTGCGTCTTGACGAGGTCGCTCAGCTGGCCGACCTCGAGCGTGCGGATCGCGTCCTCGAACTCGGCCACGTACTGCCCGCTCGACGCGAACCCAAGGTCTCCGCCGGAGAACTTCGAGCCCGGGTCGTCCGAGTACTGCGCCGCGAGGTCGTTCCAGAGCGCCTGGTCCTGCGGGGCGGCCTTCAGCTCGTTCAGGACGGCGCGGGCCCGCGCGGCGCCGTTCAGGTCCGCAAGCTCCTGGTCCGCCTCGTCCGTGGGGACCTGGATGAGGATGTGACGCACGTTGAACTGGCCGAACTGCACCTCGTACTGCCGCTCGACGTCGGCGGCGGACGGCTGGTACCCCGCGGCGCGCGCCTCGAGCTCGAGGATCCGCTGCTCGATGAGGACCTCGAGCGCGACGTCGTCGTATGCGGCCTTCTGCGAGAGGAGCTGCGGGTCGTTCTCGAAGCCGGGGGGGACGCCGAAGTCCTGGTAGAAGCGCACGAGCTCGTAGTCGCGCTGCTCGAGGAAGTCGCGCTTCGGGATGACGCGTCCTTCGATGCTCGCGGCCGGCGCGAGGTTCTCCTCGTAGTACCGCTCCGAGGCGGCCCAGGCGACGAGGCCCAGCGCGAACACGAGCACCGCCGTGAAGACGGTCACGATGATCGCCTGCTGCCGGCGCTCGCGCTGCCACCGCGCGGAGCGCTGCCGCTGCGTGAGACGTGGAAGTGGGGTACGTCGTGCCACGGAAGGTGTAAGTCTAGGTGCTTATCGGGCGAGGCTTCGGTAGAGCGCGAGCGTCTCGTCCGCGGCGCGGTCCCACGAGAAGAGCGCGGCGCGAGCGGCCGAGCGGTCGCGGAGATCCGTCGCGAGCGTGTCGCTCGCGAGGAGCGAGGCCAGCGCCTCGCCGAGCGCGGCCGGATCGGCTGGGTCGACGAGCAGGCCCGCGTCGCCCACGACCTCCTGGACCGCCGGCGTGCGGTATCCCACGACCGGCGTCCCCGCATGGAGCGCCTCGAGCGGGGTGAGGCCGAAGCCCTCGAGCAGCGCGGCGTGGACCAGACACTCTGCTCCCGCGTAGAGCGCCGCGAGCGTGGCATCGTCGACGAAGCCGGTCACGACCACCCGCTCGCGCGGCGCGCGCGTGCGTCCGAGGGCGTCGTACAGGTGGGTCGCGAGCTTGCCGAGGTCGCCCACGATCACGAGGCGCAGATCGGGGTCGTCCGCCGCCGCGCGGGTGAATGCCGCGAGCAGACCGTCCATGTTCTTGCGCGGATCGAACTGCCCCACGTAGAGCGCGTAGCGGGCGGGGACCGCGAACCGCTCGCGCGCGATCCGGCTCGCCTCTGCACGAGGCGGAGGAGCGAACTCCTCGCCGACCGCCTCGGGTATCACGCGCACGCGCTCGCGCGGGATCCGCAGCCGCTCCACGACGTCGGCCGCGGTCGCCTCCGACGGCGCGACGATGGCGTCGGCGCGCTGCGCGAGCGCGTACTGCCACATGTGCCCGATGCGGACGTGGGGCCAGCGGAGGTAGTGCCCCGGCCAGCGCAGCGGCGCCAGGTCATGGACCGTGAGCACGGCGCGCGCGCGGCGCAGCGCGGGCAGCCCCAGCTGCACCGAGTGGTACACCGTTCCGCTCCCGGCACCGGCCAGCTCGACCGAGAGCATCGCGGCGTCGAGGGCGAGCATCGCCAGCTCCGGGCGGCGCGGCCGCAGCACGCGGATGTCGTCGTGCGGCGGCAGCTGCTGGGGCTCCGCCGGGGGGAACGTCGCGAGGCGCAGCAGCGTCCACCGGACGTCGGGGGGCGCGCGACGGGCGAACGCGGCGAGGAGGCTCCTTGAGTAGCGGCCGATCCCGCGCGTGCGGCTCACCGTCTGGAGGTGCCGCGCGTCGAAGATGACCCGCATCGATCCGTACTATCGCGCGATACCCCTCATCTCGATCGTGGTGCCGACCTACAACGAGGCCCAGACCGTTCCCGTCCTGGCGCGCCGGCTCGGCGCGGCCCTCGCCGGGCACCAGTGGGAGCTCGTCGTCGTGGACGACGGCTCGCCCGACGGGACGGCCGACATCGCGGCGGCCCTGGCCCCGGAGCTCCCGGTCGCGGTCGTCCGCCGCCCGGGCAAGCTCGGCCTGGCGTCGGCCGTGGTCGACGGGTTCGCCGCGGCGCGCGGCGACATCCTGGTGGTGATGGACGCGGACCTCTCGCACCCGCCCGAGTCCGTGCCCGCCCTGGTGGAAGCGGTCAGCGCCGGCGCCGACCTGGCGGTCGGCAGCCGCTACGTCCGCGGCGGGGGGGTGGTCGACTGGCCGCTGCGGCGGCGGGTCGTCTCGCGGGTCGCGTGCCTCATGGGGAACGTCCTGGTGCCCGTGCGCGACGCGACCAGCGGGTTCTTCGCGCTCCGCCGCGCGGTCGTGGACGGCGTCCGGCTGAACTCCATCGGGTTCAAGATCGGGTTCGAGGTGATCGCGAGGGGCCGCTACCGGCGTGCCGTCGAGGTCCCCTACACGTTCCGAGACCGTGAGCACGGTGCGTCGAAGTTCGGGACGAGGGAGATCGTGAGCTACGGAGTGCAGCTGCTCCAGGTAGCGCGCGACCGCGCGCTCGGGCGCCTCGGCTGATGGGCGAGCGAGCGCAGATAGTCATGCAGGTCGTCGTCGTGCTCGCGGTCCTCGCGGCCGCGGTCGCGGGGATCGTCTACAGCGTCACGACCGTCCCGCCTCCGGTCGCCGGCCGGACGATCGCGCCGCCGGACGCCAGCCTCATCGCCTCGACCCTCCGCTCGCCGACCGCCACGCCGGCTCCGACCGCGCCGCCGACCCCTACCCCGACGTTCGCGACGCTGCCGCCCAGCCCCTCGCCCACTCCGACCCTCGGGCCGATCGAGCTCCTCGACTACACGAACAACGGGCGCCTCTACACCGGGGTCGTCGCGCCGGTGGGCACGGTCTTCGTCGCGCCGTTCGACGCGCGGGTCGAGGTCATCGTCTACCAGTACCTGGACGGGGAGCCGCGCACCGGTACGGACGTGCCGGGCGTCCCGTCCTATCCGTACGTGGTCCTCAACGCGGGCGACCAGATCCTCAAGTTCCGTCCGGGGGCGCTCGAGGAGGACACCGAGGTCCTCGTCCAGGCGAGCCGCGTCTCCGCCGGTGATCCGCTCTTCCGCGTGATCGGCGACGGCCCCTCCTCATGGCATGACTTCTACGACGCGACCGTCGGCGCCCAGGTGATCGTGTCCCTCACCCGAAGCGACGAGGTCACCGATCTCGACGCGAAGCCGCACATCAAAGCCCGGTAGCTCGTCAGCCAGCCTGCCTGCTCGACGCACCCGCACGCGCCGTCTAGCGTGCCGGACGTGCGACCAAGCCACTTCTTACTCGCTGTGGATATCGCGGAGCGAGGCTCCGCGCGAACGTGAAGCGGCCGTCCGCCATCCTCCTCGCGGCCATCCTGGTGGCGACGGCCTTGCCCCTGACCCGCGCGAGCCTGGCCGAGGCGGCGACCTGTAACACGGCCGGCACACCCACGACGACGGTCTACCTGCCGAACATCACCAAGACCCTCGGAGGGTCAACGGGCTGGGTGACGCCGTTCATCGTGCAGAACGTCGGCTTCTACTCGACGACCCTCGAGGTGTCCTTCTACCGGTTCAGTGACGGGAGCCTGGTGGCGTGCCGGAGGATCTCCGGCCTCGAGCCGGCGCGCTCCTTCGCCGACGTTCCGAACAACGACACGGACCTCCCGGACAACTCGCAGTTCTCGGTGGTCGTGCGCTCCTACGGCTCGGAGGTGGTGTCGGTCGTCAACGAGCAGGCGGGAACGGGGAGCCGTCTCGAGGCGCTCTCCTACTCCGGGCTCACCGCAGGGGCGCGGCGCGTCGCCCTCCCCTACGTAGCGAAGGCGGTGGACGGCTGGCTGACGACCATCGTGATCCAGAACCTCGGCACCTCGACCGCGAGCGTCACCGCCAGCTTCACCAGCTTCGACGGCTCGAGCACGGCGAGCCTCACGCGCTCGATCGGCCCCGGGCGATCGCAGTTCATCGATCCATCGGTCGAAGGGTCCCTGGAGAGCGGGACCGAGTACTCGGCGGTCCTGACCGCATCGCAGCCGCTGGCCGCGGTGGTGAACGCGCACAACGACGCCGCGTCGGTCACGCATCCGAGAGGGTTCAGCTACAACGGCTCCGCCGTCGGCGATCCGGGCTACACGTATCTGCCGCTCGTCGTCCGCAACGCCGACGGGATCGGACGCACGAGCCGGCTCATCGTGCAGAACGCGGGCACCTCGTCCGACACACCGACCCTGACCTTCTCCCGCTTCAGCAGCGGCTCGATGGCGTCCGTCAGCCCGCGGAGCGCCATTTCCGCCGGGCGGGCCTGGTCGTTCGACCCGCGCATGAAGGCCGACGGCGTGACGCGCTGCCCCTCCGGCGGCGGCAGCGACTGCGTGGCCGAAGGCGAGCACGGCCTGACCGTGGAGTGGGGATCGTTCGCGGTCCTGAACATCGTCGAGAGCGACGAGACCGCCATGGGCTACGTGGCCGCGCCGAGCGCGGCGTCGCGCGTCTACCTCCCGAACGTGACCCGGCGGCTCGGAGGGACCAGCGGCTGGACGACGCCGATCGTCGTGCAGACGCCGGACTGGGGACCGACGTCGGCGTCGCTGCGCTGGTACCGGTTCAGCGACGGCCGGCTGGTCACGCAGCAGGTCCTCACCGGACTGGTGCCCGGCGCCGGCAGGCGGGTCGATCCACGGACGGTGTCCGGGCTGTCGGACGGGGTGCAGTACGCCGTCGTTCTCGACGCCGAGGGTCCGGTCACGGCCATCGTCGAGCAGATGAGCGGTGGTGGTGGCGACGGGACCATGATCTACGAGGGGTTCGCGAGCCTCGTCGAGCCGATCTCGGTGCCGAGCGTCATGACCGCCTCGCCGTCGACATCGACCGTCTCGCTCGGCGCGACGGCGCAGTTCAGCGTCAGCGTCAAGGACCAGTTCGGTGCGACCGCCAGCGCGACGGACTGGCCCGTCACCTGGAGCGTGTCGCCTCCGGAGCTCGGCACCATCACGTCGAGCGGCCTGTTCGTCCCGTCCGGCTACGGGTCGGGCAAGGTGGTCGCCTCCGCCGGCGCGTCTTCGACCGCCGTCACCGTCACCGTGCGCAGTCCCGCGCCGCCCGCTTCGGCCGCCCTGGTGCCGGTCGGCTACAGCCGCCAGACCGTCGCCACGGCGCGCGGGACGTTCGCCGTCCACGTGATCAAGGAGCCGCTGTCCCAGGTGACGGTGAAGACCGTGACCGGGAACTCCGCGGACTGCGAGGCGGACTGCCCCGCGCAGCCGCTGGTCGAGTATCTGAACCAGACCGGGGCCTTCGCGGGCATGAACGGAACGTACCTCTGCCCGCCGGACTACTCCGGGTGCGGGACGAAGCTGAACTCCTACGAGTACTCCGTGTACAGCACGCCGCTGGGCGCGTGGCTCAACGAGTACGCGCTCGTCTCGCCGACGAACGCCCTCGTCACCATCTCGGGCGACACGCTGCGCTTCTACCGCCACACGTACTCATACGACCGCAGCACGGTCACCGGGGCCATCTCGAACTTCCCGATCCTGCTGCTGGGCGGCCAGGTCGTGGACACCGAGACCGAGCAGGCCGACTACCAGAAGCAGCGCGGCACCAAGGGGTCGATCGGGACGGACGGCACCCACGTCTACCTCGCGCTCGTGAGCGGCGCGAGCGTGACGGAGTCAGCCTACGCACTGCAGGCGATGGGGATCATGGACGCGATGAACCTCGACGGCGGCGGGACGTCGGCCATGTTCACCGACGGCCAGTACAAGGTCGGCCCCGGCCGGCAGCTCCCGAACGCAGTGGTCCTGACCAGGCCCTAGGCGCGGCCACGGACTTCGCGGAGTCTTGACGAGCCGTACGAGCGAGGAACGGCTTAGGCCGGGCCGAGCTCCTCGCGCAGAGCCTCGATCACGTACGTCTGCTCGTCCTCGGTCATCGTCGCGTAGAGCGGGATGAGCATCGTCGTTCGCGCGGCCTCCTCGGTGACCGGGAGCGAGACCTTGCCGTAGCGCGTCGTGTACGTCTTCTCGAGGTGCGAGGCCATGATCCCGCGGCGCGTCGCGATGCCGCGCCGCAGCATCCGGGTCATGAGCTCCTCGCGCTCGAGGGGGCAGTCCTTAGTGAGCGTGAGCATGTAGGACTGGTACGTGTGCTCCGCGTACGGCGGCACGTACGGGATCTCGATCCCGCGGACGGTCGGCAGCTCCCTGTTGTAGCGCTCCGCGCGCTCGCGCCTCGCGGCGAGCAGCTCGTCGAGCCGGCGGATCTGCACGATGCCGATCGAGGCCTGGATGTCGTTGAGCCGGTAGTTGAAGCCGATCTCGGGGTAGTCCTCGATGATCACCTTGTCCGCCTGGTGGCGCGCCACGTCCGACACGCTCATGCCGTGCTGGCGCAGCGTGCGCAGGCGCGCGGCGAGGTCGTCGTCGTCGGTCGTGATCATCCCGCCCTCGCCGGTCGTGATGACCTTCCGGGGATGGAAGCTGAAGACGACCTGGTGCGCGCCGCTACCGACCTTGGCCCCCTTGTACGTCGCGCCGATGGCCGGCGCCGCGTCCTCGACGACGTCGAGGCCCCGCCGCTTGGCGATGACGTTGATGGCGTCGATGTCACAGGCGAGACCGATCTGGTCGACGGGCATGATCGCCTTCGTCCGCTTGGTGATGCGGCGCTCCACGTCGGCCGGCTCGATGTTGAACGTCCGGCGGTCGACCTCGCAGAAGACCACGTCCGCCCCGGTGTAGAGGACGGCGTTGGCGCTCGCGATGAAGGTGAGCGAGGGGACGATGACCTCGTCGCCGGGGCCGATGCCGATGGCGTGCAGCGCGAGGTGGAGGCCCGTCGTGCACGAAGAGGTCGCGACACCGTGCTTCGCGCCGACGTACGCGGCGACGTCCTTCTCGAACTGGGCGACCTTCGGCCCCTGCGTGACCCAGCCGGTGCGGATCGACTCGAGGGGCGCCTGCGCCTCCTCCTCGCCGAGCGTCGGCTTGGTGATCGGCACGTTCATCTTCTTCTTGGTCTCGACCGCCATCAGTGCCTCATCTTACTTAAGGCGCTCACGCGCACTGCTTGGCCTCTCTACTGCGCTCACGCGCAATGCGTGACCTGCACGCCGGTCGTTCACGTTTGCAGGGCGTCTGCCGTCGCGAGCGCCTGACGCCGCCACTGGATCAACCTCCGCACGCCCTCGCGGAGCTCCGTCTCCGCGCGGAATCCGAGGACATCGGCCGCACGCCGCGGGTCCCCGTAGCGGCGCTGCGGGAGCGACGGGGGCGGCTGCGGCTCGTACCGCACGCCGACGTCGCTGCCGGTGAGCTCGAGCAGCAGCGCCGCGAGGTCGCGCATGCGCGTCTCGACCCCGCTGCAGACGTTCACGATAGCGTCGGTCGCCGCCGCGTCGCAGGCGAGGACGTTGGCCCGGGCGACGTCGTCGACGTACACGAAGTCCGCCGAGGCGGAGCCGTCCCCGAAGAGCGTGAGGGGCTTGCCCTCGTCGATCGCGTTCAGCCACCTCACCATGACCTCGACGAAGCGGGACCTGACGTCCATCCGCGGCCCGTACACGTTGAAGTAGCGCAGCGAGACGACCGGTAGGTCGCGCAGCTTCGCGATGGCGCGGCCCATCTGCTCGTTCGCGACCTTGGCGGCGCCGTACACCGTCGTCCCGCTCAGCGGGTGGTCCTCGTCGAGCGGCAGGTGGACCGGCTCGCCGTACACGACCGCGCTCGAGGCCATCACCACGCGGCGCACGTTCGCCTCGGCGGCCGCCTCGAGCACGTTGAAGGTGCCCTCGACCATCACCTCCTGGCACTCGCGCGGCGCCTCCTGGCAGCGCGTCCACCGGAGCGCAGCCTGGTGGAAGAGCACGTCGCAGCCCCGCAGCGTGGCCATGACGGCCTCGCGGTCGCGGATGTCGATCTCCACGAGCCGCGCGCGCCCGGTCGCGAGCGCGTGGTCGAGGTTCTCCGGGACGCCGCGGACGAGCGCGTCCACGGCGATGACCTCTCGAGCGCCCGCCGCGAGCGCCGCGTCGACGACGTGGGAGCCGACGTTGCCGGCCCCGCCGGTCACGACGACGCGCGCGCCGGAGAGAAGACCCAAGGCGTCCAAGGTAGCGGAGAGACGAGCGAGGGTCCGGCTTTGCCGGCCCGAGCGAGACCACGAGTGATCGAGCGGAGCGAGGCGGCGCAGGCGGCCGACGCGAAGCGAGGCCGACGAGCGCGAGAAGCGGGATGCCTAGCGGCGGGTGACGCGCCTCACGAGGGTCTCCTCATCGAGGGAGCTGAACCACCACTGGCCCTCCCAGACGAGGTCGTACACGAGCTTGAAGCGGCCGGTCCGTGGCGGCGGGAGCACGCGCACCTCGAGCCTCGCCTCCTTGCCCGGCGCGATGTCGGCCGGAAGCGGGGTGCGCGCGCCGTCCCATACGGCGAGCTTCCCGCGGTCGTCGTACCAGTGGTACGCCACGTTGACGAGGCCCTGGATCCACGGCAGCTGGCCGGTGTTCTTGATCGTGAGCGGGACGGTGACCGGCACGGCGCCCAGGCCCCACGGCGTCTTGTCCGAGACCCACTTCACGCCGAGCTGCTCTCCGGCGGCTGCCGGGACGGGCTTGACGGCCGGAGCCGCGGCCCACGTGGTCCCGGAGACGAGCGCCTGAGCTGTGCGCCGGACGGTCTCGAGCAGCGCGTAGAGGCGGGTGCCCGGGCAGGCCGTGGCCGCGCCTCTGGCGCCGAGCTTATCGACCGCGTCGCGGTGCCCCAGCACGTTGGGCACTTTCGAGGTGACCGGGACCCAGGCGCCGGTGCGGGTCTGCTCGTGGTGGGTGAACGTATCGGCGCCCATGGGCTGGATCCGGCGCGCGCCGAGCTTCGCCGCGATGAGCTTCGCGACGGAGTCGGTCATCGTGGCCGTCGGCCGCGCGCTCGAGAAGTCGCCCAGGGTCGAGACGCCCATGGTCCCCGTGTTCCATCCGGAGGCGTGCGCGCCGACCGAGTCCTCGCCGCCGGCGCGGCCCTGCCAGACGTTGCCCCACTTGTCGACCAGGTACGTGTAGCCGATGTCGCCCCAGCGCCGCGTGACCGAGTGGTAGTAGTAGATCGAGCGCAGCTGCGCGGCCGCGTCGGAGTACGAGTTCGTCGTCACCGTGTGGTGCACGATCGCCTTCTTCCACGGGGAGTACCGCGGGGCCGCCCGCAGGATCCCGGGATCGGCGCCCCACGTGGAGCGCGAGCGCACGGCCACGGTCACCGCGGCGCTGGCGGCGAGCGGAGTGGTCGCGCGGCGCCAGGCCGCGGCGACGTCGGCGAGGATGCTCGCCACCGGGTCCGGCGCGGCATTGAGGTCGCTCACGTCCATGAAGGTGAGGGCGACGTCGGCGATGTCCGTCGCCGACTCGCGCACGCGGTACTGCGCGAAGCGCGACGGCTCTACCGGGATGGGCTGCGCGTAGTGCTCGGAGCGCTCCTCGTCATCCATGTCGTGGTCGGCCGGCGCCTCGTACCACTGCGACCACTGCCGGCCGTCCGTGCTGGTGCGCACCTCGACGTCCCACTGAGTGACATCACCGTCCACATGCGCCTCGTCCTCGGTGGGGGCATCTGAGGGGGGAGGAGCTCCCCCCTCATAGCGGGTCCAGTGGACGCCGATGTGCCCGAACAGCTGGCCCGCCTCGACCGGCGCCGACACGAGCCACTCATCGGGCGACGACCAGGCGAGCGCGCTCACGGCGTCGGCGCTCTGGGCCGAGGCGACGTCGTCGGAGGAGGACCGCGCGAGTGCGGCGCGCGGCTGGCGCACCTCGCTCGCGACGGTCGGCCCGAGGGCAGGGCCGCCCGGATCGGCGACCGCCGGCTGCGGCAGGCCGAACGCGGTCAGCGCGAGGAGCGCGATGACGAAGGCCGCCGTGCGGCGGCGAGCGGCTAGCGACAGAGAGCGAGGCCCCACCCTTCCCAGCCCGAAGTGACCCGTTCGTCATGCTGAACGCGCTCTGCCGCTCGGGGAACGGGTAGGCGAGCGTCCGATACCGGATCGAGGCTTGCCCGTGTGCGCGTCGATCACGCGCACACACGGGCGCTAGGCGGGCCCCGGTCTCCGGGAGCGGAGCACGCGCGCCGGGACACCGGCGGCGACCGCGTACGCGGGGACGTCCTGCGTGACGACCGCGCCGGCCCCGATGATGGCTCCCTCGCCCACGGTCACGCCCGGCAGCAGCACCGCGCCCGTCCCGATGTCCGCCCATTTGCCCACGCGCACGGGCTTGATGACGAGGTCGGTCTGGATGATCGGGACGTCGGCCGGCTCGCCGGTGTGCTCGCTCCCCAGGACCTTGGCGCCCGGACCCCAGCCCACGTGCTCGCCGAGCTCCATGTCGCGGCAGTCGAAGTACGACTGCGGCCCGATCCAGGTGTGCGCCCCGATGACGCAGTGGCCGTCGTGCCGGCCCTGCAGGTACGTCTGGTTGCCGAGGAACACCGCGTCGCCGATCTCGAACGTGCCTGGATGCAGCACCAGCACTCCGAGGCCGACGCGCACGCCGTTGCCGAAGCTCCTGCACATGGCCCGCAGCAGCACGCGCCGCTCGTGCGCACCCTGGTGGCTGTCGCGGAAGAGCACGCGGCTGTAGACCTCAAGGAGCTCCTCCGGCGAGCGCGTGCGCCGCAGCTCCTCGCTCTGCTCGATCTCCTCAGGCGGGTCGGGCGTGACCTCTCGGACCCCGTGGACCGCGCGCACGACCCGCTTCGTGCCGTCGGTCGTGTCGGTCACCGCCTGGCGAACGCCTTCACCGCGTCGGCAACGTACGTGACCTGGTCGTCGGTGAGCTCCGGGTACATCGGCAGCGAGAGGACCTCGTTCGCCACGCGCTCCGTCACGGGAAGCTCGCCCTCGCGGTAGCCGAGGAACTGCGCCGCGTCCTGCAGATGGACCGGGATCGGGTAGTGGATCTGCGTGCCGATGCCGCGCTCGGTCAGCGCCTCGCGGAGGGCGTCGCGCTTGCCGCCCGCCATGCGGATCGCGTAGACGTACCAGACGTGGCGGTCTCCGCCCGGGTCCTCGGGGGTCGTCACCCCGGGCACCCCGGCGAGCAGCTCGTTGTACATGCGCGCGAGCTCCCGGCGCCGCTGGTTGTTGCGGTCGAGGCGCTTGAGCTTGATGCGCAGCACCGCGGCCTGGATCTCGTCGAGCCTCGCGTTGTATCCGACGATGGGGTGGTAGTAGCGCGTGACCTGGCCGTGCTCGCGCAGCTGGCGCATGGAGTCGGCGAGCTCGTCGTCGTCGGTGGTGATGCTGCCGGCCTCGCCGTACGCGCCGAGGTTCTTGCTGCAGTAGAAGGAGAAGGCGCCGGCCCGTCCGGCCGTCCCGGCCTTCTTCCCGGTGTCGAGCACCGCGCCGTGCGCCTGGCAGGCATCCTCGATGACCGCCACGTTCTGGTCCGCGGCGAGGGAGAGCAGCTGCTTCAGGTCCATCGCTCTCCCGTACAGGTGGACCGGGATGATCGCCTTCGTTCGTGGCGTGATGCGGTCGGCCACCTGCGCGACGTCCATGTTGAACGTGCGCTCGTCGATGTCGACGAGGATCGGCCGCGCGCCCGAGTAGAAGATGGCCTCGGCCGTCGCGAAGAAGGTGAAGGACACGGTGATGACCTCGTCGCCGGGCGCGATCCCCAGGGCGCGGATGGCCAGCTGCAGCGCGTCGGTCCCGGAGCCCACGCCGATGGCGTGCTTCGAGCCGCAGTAGGCCGCCCACTCCTGGTCGAACGCCCGTACGTTCGGCCCGATGGTGAGCTGCATCCCCTCGAAGATCTCGTCGAGCGCCGCGCGGACCTCGTCCTTGATGACCTCGTAGCCGGCCCGCAGGTCCACGAGCGGGATCTGCATCTTGGTGTGCGTCAGCGTCATGTCTTCCTCCTCGCGCTCGTGCGGCTCGCTTCGCCTCGCCGCCCTGCGCCGCCTCGCTCCGCTCGATCACTCGTGGACTCGCTTGCAGGGGCAAG
>MGON01000003.1:18781-19823 GCA_001795345.1 Chloroflexi bacterium RIFCSPLOWO2_02_FULL_71_16
CGACCGCGGGGTTGCCCGCAACGACGCTCCGCGGCTTCACATGCCGGCGCACCACGCTGCCCGCGCCCACGAGGGCATCCTCCCCTATCTCTACCCCGGGAAGGACCGTGGCGTTCGCGCCGATGCGCGCTCGCCGGCGGACCGTGGCGCCCTTCACGCAGTCGAGGTACGCGGGGCACTGCGGGTGCGGGTCGTCGGTGAACACGACGCGCGGGCCGACGAAGACCTGGTCCTCGATGGTGACGAGCTCGAGGAAGCACCCGGTGTGAATGCGCACGCCGCTTCCGATGCGGTTGCCGAACTCGAGCGAGGCGGCCGTTCCCACGGACACGTCGTCGCCCAGGACGTTGTCCTCGCGGATGACCGCGCCGTGGCCCGTCTGGAGGCGAGCGCCGATGGTGGTGCCGCCGTAGATCGTCGAGTGCGCCCGCACGACCGCGCCCGGGCCGATCACGAGCGGCGAGTCCTCGGCGGTCTTCCCGCGCGGCGGCGTTCCCAGGACGACGAAGGCCTCGATGACCGAGCCGCGGCCGAGCTGCACGTTCGGGCCGACGATCGCGGTGGGGTGGACGACCGCGCCGAGAGAGGTCACGTCGCGGCCACTGCCTCGGGCTCGGCCTGGTACGGCACGCGCGCGCCGCCGCCGCGGAGCGAGCGCATCCCGGCCTCGAGCACGCGGACGACGCGCAGGCCGGCCTGGCCGTCGGAGATCGGCGTCTTCCCCGTCCGCACGCACTCGATGAAGTGCTGCGCCTCGACCTGCAGTGCCTCCGTCACCGAGACGCGCGGCGAGAGGATGTCGCCGGCGCGGTACGCGCGCCGCAGCTCATCCGGCTCGAGGCGCTCGACGCCCTGGTCGAACACCTTCACCTTCTCGACGCTCGTCACGTCGTCGTATACGGCCATCTTCTGCGAGCCGATCACCGTCATCGTGCGCACCTTGCCGGGCGCGAGCCACGACAGGTGCGCGTGCGCGACCGCGCCGGAGGGGAAGCCCATCGTGAGCCAGACGACGTCCTCGATGTCCTTCTGTATGAACGAG
>MGON01000003.1:19839-21687 GCA_001795345.1 Chloroflexi bacterium RIFCSPLOWO2_02_FULL_71_16
TGAACGAGCCGCCGGTGCATTGCACCCACGAAGGCTCTTCCCCGAGCCAGTAGAGCGTGATGGAGACGTCGTGCGGCCCCAGGTCCCACAGCACGTTCAGGTCGAACTGGTGGAGGCCCAGGTTCACGCGCTGGCTGTCGATGTAGTGGATGCGCCCCAGGTCGCCGCGCTCGATGATCTTCCGGATGGCGGTGACCGCCGGGTTGTAGACGAAGGTGTGTCCCACCATGAGCGTCTTCCCGGCTCGCTCGGAGGCGCGGACCATGGCCTCCCCGTCGGCGGAGCTGCCCGCGAGCGGCTTCTCGACGAGCACGTGCTTCCCCGCGGCGAACGCCTCCAGGACGAGCGGCCGGTGGGTCGAGATCGGCGTCGCGATGACCACGGCGTCGATGGTCGGATCGCCGAGGATCTCGCGGTGATCCGTGGTCGTCCGGATCGACGGATAGCGCTTGCGCACCCCGCGAAGGCGGTCATCGGAGAGGTCGGCCACCGCCACGGGCTCGGCGCCCGGCGCCTCGCTGAAGTTGCGGATGAGGTTGGGGCCCCAGTAGCCCGCGCCGATCACCGCCACCCTGAGCGGCCGGAGGTCGGTGGGGCCGGAGCTCCCGCCTAGTTCGTTAGGCAAAGACGCGGTCCTCGTACGGGATGTCGCCGATCGCCTCGCGCTTGGTGCGTCCCGAGAGGATGTGGTCGGCCATCGACAGCCCCATCTCGGAGGCGATGTCCATGTCGACGTACTTATACAGGCCCTGCCTGCCGCCGGTGAGCACGTTCTCGAAGCGCATGAGCTCGTTCATGAGCGTGTCGATGGCCTGCTCGTACCCGACCATGTACACGGGGTACCCGAACGTCGACCGCAGCACGACGCACTCGGCGACCTCGTCGGACTCGAGGAAGCCTTCGGCCTCGAGCTCCTTCGCGCAGCGCCGGCCCAGCTCGTCCGGGTCCGCGGTCCAGATGGCGTCGCCGACGTCGCAGGTGATGTCGCAGAGCAGCACCGTCTCGTCGGGGGCGCAGACGTCCGAGCCGCCGTAGTTCCGCGTCTCGGAGAGCCGGTTGAAGGTCTTGTCCTGGAAGTAGATGGACTGCGCCGGCAGCGCGGTGGGCCGCTTCACCCGCAGACCCACGATGGTGAGCGCGCGGAAGCGCAGGAAGTCGGCGGCCGCGCGCGCCTCCGGTGAGATGGCGTCCCCCATCAGCTTGAACAGCGACGGGAGCGGGAGGGTGTTCACGACGAGGTCGCAGTCGATCCGCTCCTCGGGGCCCGGCGAGCCGTTCATGCGGTACGGGTCGGTGCCGCCCTCGAGCCCGGTCGCGAGCATGCAGAGCTGGCCGCCGTCGTCCGTGCGCGGGACCGTCCGGACGCGGACGCCGGTGACCTTGCCGTCGGCCACGTCGAGCCCGGTGACGAGCGTGCCCGTGCGGGCTTCGCCGCCGTGGTCGCGGATGCGCTGCGCCATGCGCTCGCTGATCAGGCCGGCCCCGCGCGGCGGGTAGAAGAGCTCGACCACCAGCGGCGCGTAGCGGTGCTCCGTGCCGCTGATCTTCTCGCGGCCCTTGCGCAGCGAGGTCTGGATCACCTTCCAGAGCGAGATGTGCGGGATACGGTGCTGCGCGAACGACGCGGCGAGATGCGACGGCGGCACGCCCCACACCTTCTGCGTGTAGGGACCGAAGAAGAGCCCGTAGAGCGTCCGGCCCATCGCCTGAGTGACCCAGTCCTCCGCGGAGACCAGCTTCCGCGGGCGGATCTTGCGGCGGACGACCTCGAACAGGTAGTCGGCGAAGGCGCGGACCGCGACCAGCGGCTCCATGCTCCGCGCGATGTCCATCGCCTCGAGCGGGTAC
>MGON01000004.1:0-117 GCA_001795345.1 Chloroflexi bacterium RIFCSPLOWO2_02_FULL_71_16
CGCATCTTCGAGATCGACCGCACGAACCTCCAGGTCTCGTGCGAGCCGGGGATCGTGTACGCCGACCTGAACGCCGCGCTCGCCGCGGAGGGCCTGTTCTTCCCGCCGGATCCGGGA
>MGON01000004.1:240-586 GCA_001795345.1 Chloroflexi bacterium RIFCSPLOWO2_02_FULL_71_16
GTCATCGTCACCGGTGGCGAGCGGTCCAAGGCGATGAAGTCGTCGAGCGGCATCGACCTGACGAAGCTGTTCGTCGGCTCAGAGGGGACGCTCGGGATCCTCACCCGGCTGCGCCTGCGCGTGCAGCCGCGGCCGCCGGCCCGCGGCGTGATCCTCGCAGCCTACGACGTCCTCGAGGACACGGTCCGGTCGCTCGACGACCTCTTCGCGGCCGGCATCCTGCCGGCGACCGCGGAGCTGCTCGACCGGAGCGCGGTGGAGGCGCTCACGAAGTGGCGCCCGGACCTCGACCTTCCCGACGGCGAGGCCGTCCTGTTCATCGAGATCGAGGGCACCAAGGGTCACG
>MGON01000004.1:609-1048 GCA_001795345.1 Chloroflexi bacterium RIFCSPLOWO2_02_FULL_71_16
GATGAGATCGTCCGCCGCCGGGCGACCCTCACGCGGCTCGCGGAGGACGAGACCGCGATCCAGCGGCTGTGGGCGGCCCGAGGCGGTCTCGCGGCAGCGAGTGCGCTGGTCTTCCCCGGCAAGCACCGCATCTTCGCCGGCGAGGACCTCGCCGTGCCGCTCTCGGAGATCCCGCGCACCATCCGCCGCGCGCGGGAGATCGGCGCCGAGATCGGCGTGGCCGTGATCTTCTACGGCCACTTCGGCGACGGGAACGTCCACACGGCGATCCTCATCGACCCGTCCGACGCGGACGAGGTGCGCCGCGCCGACGAGCTCGCGGACCGGCTGCACAAGCTGGCCCTCGAGGTCGGCGGGACGGTCACCGGCGAGCACGGGACGGGCGCGGTGCGCGCGCCCTACATGCGCGCGGAGCACGGCGCGGCGCTCGACGTGATGC
>MGON01000004.1:1124-1357 GCA_001795345.1 Chloroflexi bacterium RIFCSPLOWO2_02_FULL_71_16
CTGATCCGCGCGGGCGTACGTCCGGTGGCCCTCGGGATCGCTCCCTACCGGATGAACGAGGACGCGAGCCCCGCGGCCGCGCCGGCCCCGATCAGCCACGCCGCGTTCACCCGCGTGCGCACCGCGAAGGCCAGCGCGATGGCGAAGAGGACGATGGTCAGCGGGTCGACGAGCGCGGTGCGCGCGAGCTCGACCGCCACGACGGCCATGAGGCCCAGCGAGGCGACCACGAG
>MGON01000004.1:1565-1637 GCA_001795345.1 Chloroflexi bacterium RIFCSPLOWO2_02_FULL_71_16
TGGGCATCGGTGAGCCAGCCGGTGCGCTCGACCAGGTCCTCGCGGAGGTAGGCCAGGAGCACGTAGCCGCTG
>MGON01000004.1:1657-2058 GCA_001795345.1 Chloroflexi bacterium RIFCSPLOWO2_02_FULL_71_16
CTTCAGGAAGATGCCCGCGAGCGCTAGGAGGCTGATGGGCTCGACGACCCGCATCCTCGATCGCGCCGCACCGAGCATCGCCATGACCACGCCGCCCCCGATGAGCAGCACGATCTCGTTGCCGCCGAACGACGCCGCGGCCACGACCGCGACCGCCAGCACGATCCGGTACGTGTCCGTGAGAGCGCTGCGTGAGAGCGAGACGACCGCCTGCGCGACGATCGCCAGCATCACGGGCTGCACGCCGTGCAGGACCGCGCGCACCTCGGGGAGCGCGCCGTAGGTCACGTAGGCCCACGCGACCGCCGCGGTCAGCAGCGCCGCGGGGACGATGAACGCCGCGCCCGCGACGGCGAGGCCCCACCCGCCCGCGCGGGCACGGCCGAGGTGCATGGCCAGCT
>MGON01000004.1:2065-2220 GCA_001795345.1 Chloroflexi bacterium RIFCSPLOWO2_02_FULL_71_16
GTTCGGCCCCGGCAGCATGTTCGCGACGGCCAGGAGGTCGAGGAGCTCGCGGTCGCTCACCCACCTTCGGCGGCGGACGAGCTCGTCGCGCATGAGCGCTACGTGGGCGGCGGGCCCGCCGAAGCCGAGGAGGCCAAGCCGCCGGAACGCCGCGC
>MGON01000004.1:2315-2536 GCA_001795345.1 Chloroflexi bacterium RIFCSPLOWO2_02_FULL_71_16
AAGACGAGGCTGCAGAGGAGCGCGAGGACGACGCGATGCGAGAAGATCGCGCGCCGTTGCTCGCGCGTCACGAGCGCGACCTGACCCCAGAAGAACAGCACGAAGGAGATCTCGGCGACCATGAAGGCCGCGTGGACGTACCCGAGGGCGGTCCACGAATACGGCTCCATCATCGTCCAGTTCAGGATCGCGTTCGCCGCCTGGTACAGATGGACCCCCAC
>MGON01000004.1:2594-3194 GCA_001795345.1 Chloroflexi bacterium RIFCSPLOWO2_02_FULL_71_16
CGCCACTCCCAGAGCTGGCCCGTCATGAGGACGTTCACGAGCGGGAGGAGGAACGCGTCGCCGATGAGCGCTGATGTGTACGAGAGCGTCGTGCGGTACTTGTAGACGATGGGATCGCCGATCCAGCTGAGGTAGACGCTGCCGGCGGCCTGGGTGACGAAGCCGAAGAAGAGCGTGGCGGTGAAGACCGCCGCCAGCAGCAACCAAGGACGCTCTTCCGCGAGCTCGATGGTCCGCAGCAAGTGCCTTCCCCCCAGGGCGCCTTCGCCCTACCCACGACCCATGGTCCGGTGTCGCCGGCCTCGGTGGGAAGCGCGACCGTATCAGAGCGCACGCACAGCCGTCGATCGGCCGCCCTGCGGACGAGCGGCGCCTATTGCTCCTGCGCCGTCCTGGCTGCCGGCCGGATCCCTGCCACGCCGCTAGTGCCCGCGCCAGCGATGCTTTGGACCCGGCGCCCCGTAGATGCCCGCCTCGTACGACCGCCGGTCCAGCCACGGGAGGTCGCGCGCTGCGGCCGGCGGTACCAGCCTGGTGTGCGCCACCTGGAGCAGATGGTCGTTGATCTGCCATAGGTCGTCCTCGGCCGTCATCCAAGGG
>MGON01000004.1:3236-4296 GCA_001795345.1 Chloroflexi bacterium RIFCSPLOWO2_02_FULL_71_16
CACCGGCGACCGGAAGCGAAGCCCCGCGAACTTCGATATGGCGACCGAGCCCCAGAGGCCCTTGTCCCGGAAGACCGCGAGGACGTGGTCGTCGTCCCGGACAGCCTCCAGGTCGACGACGAGCGGTGGCCGCCCCTGTACGCGGAATGCGGCCGCGGCGAGGAGCGCTCCCTCCGCGCAGTGCGCGGTGCGGTCACGGAGCACGCGGCGCGGCGAGCGCAGCGTGTCGCCGTCCGGCTCGAGGTTGTACTCGATCCCGTCGAGGTAGGCCTGGATCCGCTCAGGCGTGCTCAGGCGGCGCAGCTGCGCGATCTCTCCGCGGGTCAGGCCGTACACGGGGACAGTGTGCTCGATCGCCTGCTCGCTCGCATGAAAGGACCGTCGATCCATCGACGGTCTGGCTGCTCCCGCCGGAGGATTCGAACCTCCAACCAAAGGATTAACAGTCCTCTGCACGACCGTCGTGCTGCGCGGGATCGAGTCATCACATTCTACCGAGGCGCTCGGTCATAGAACATGGCCGCTGTGGACAGCCGAGCGCTCCTACGGGGTCTAGTCGACGCGATCCGTCGATCTGTCCCCGATCAACAGCTGCGAGCATTCCAGACACGCGACGGATTCGGGCTTGTGAAGGTCTTCTACGGGAACCCGAAGCTACATTACGAGGCCAACCATCAGCCGAAGTCCTCGACGATCGAGATCGGGCTTCATTTTGAAGCCGACGAGTTCACGAACGCGCGGCTGCTCGGGGCATTCCGCATCCACGAGCGGCGGATCCATCGCGAGCTACCGGGCGCTCGCCTCGAGGAGTGGGACAAGGGCTGGACCCGCATCTGGGAGCCGGTCGCGTACCAGGAGCTCGACGCCGCCCTCCAGCGCGACATCGCCCAGCAGCTCGCGCGCTACATCACGACCCTGGAGCCGATGCTCCGTGACGAGCTGCCAGCCGACGTGCCCTGGGAGATCACGCGACCACCCGCGTCCCCGCGCGCGACAAGGTCCCGGTCCGCACGTACCACCCGGTCCGGCTCCGCTCGGTCCGCTTCCCCGGCGCGAGCGG
>MGON01000004.1:4311-5679 GCA_001795345.1 Chloroflexi bacterium RIFCSPLOWO2_02_FULL_71_16
GTACGAAGCGCAGGTAGATACCGGGCCGCGCCCGCCCGCTAGCTGAACACGATCGTGCGGTCGCCCGAGACGAGCACCCGCCGCTCGAGATGCCAGCGCACGGCCCGCGTCAGGACCTGCCGCTCGAGGTCGCGGCCCTTCCGGGCGTAGTCCTCGACCTCGTCGCGGTGGCTCACCCGCACCACGTCCTGCTCGATGATCGGGCCCTGGTCGAGCTCCGTCGTCACGTAGTGCGCCGTCGCGCCGATCATCTTCACGCCGCGCTCGCGCGCCTGGCGGTAGGCCTGCGCACCGACGAAGGCCGGCAGGAACGAGTGGTGGATGTTGATGAGCCGGCCCCTCCAGCGCTCCACGAACGGGGGCGAGAGGACCTGCATGTAGCGCGCAAGCACGACGAGGTCGACGCGGCACTCGTCGAGCAGCGCCTGCTGCCGCGCCTCCACGCCAGCGCGGTCGTTCGCGTCGAACGGGACGTGCTCGTACCGGACGCCGAAGTGCTTCGCGACCGACTCGAGCGAGCGGTGGTTCGACACGACCAGGGCGATGTCGCCACCGAGCTCCCCGAGCTGCCAGGTAAGGAGAAGGTCGTAGAGGGTGTGCGGCGTCCGGCTGGCGAAGACCGCGGCGCGCTGCACGACGTCCGACCACGTGAGCTCGGCCTTCAGGCTCAGCTCCGCCGCGAGCTCGTCGATCCCCGCCCGGGTCGCCTCGCGCCCCTGCGTCATCCCTGCGGCGTCCCAGGTGAGCCGCATGAAGAAGAGGTCGCTCTCCCGCTCGCCGTGGTGGTCCGCCGAGACGATGTTCCCGCCGTGCTGGTACACGAAATCGCTGAGGCGGGCGACGAGCCCGGGCCGGTTCGGCCCGCTCACCAGGAGGGTCGCCGTCAGCTCAGGGGCCACCGGCAGGCAGGCTAGCTCACGGCAGCCGCGGAGCCGCCGGGAACCGATCGCGAGGCGCGGCTGTAAAGGGACCGAGCGTCGTATTCGGAGGTGTCGCCATGTGGCGCGTGATCCTCGCGGCTTCGATGATCCTCACTCTGGCACTCGGCTCCTTGGCCGAGGCTTCGCCGCCACCGATCGTCGTCGAGTCGGTGACGATCGACAACGAGGGCGCCGGGACGACGCTGCGATTCGCGGCGCGTTTCGCCGAGGCCTTCGACGAGTCAGCGTTCCCGGAGACGGGCACCGCTGTCGTGATGCAGCAGGACGGGCGGCAGGCGAAGTGCCTCAACGTTTCCCTTCTGCGCACCGACGTGGACAACGGTGTCGCCACGTATGTCGGTAGGTTCAACTTCATCTATCAGGCCTCGACGCTGACGGGCCGTGCCGACATCGGCGGGTCGATCTACGACTTCAGCGCTCCGCTCGA
>MGON01000005.1:0-1501 GCA_001795345.1 Chloroflexi bacterium RIFCSPLOWO2_02_FULL_71_16
GATGCGCGGAGCGAGGAGGACGGCGGCCGCGGCGAGCAGGAGGAGGGCCTGCGGGATCGTCGTCTCCCACGTTGGGAAGACACCGAAGATGCCGCTCGGCGGGACCGGCGCCGGCGTCGCCTGGAAGGCGCCCGCGACCTGGAGCGCGTGGATGCCGGTCCCCACGAACTTGAACGCGAGGTAGTACAGGAGGACGCTCGCGGCCGTGAAGAAGAGCCGGATCGGCAGCTTCACACTGAAGGCGAGCATGACCGTGCCGATCGCCGCGAGCCCCGCCGCGCCTATCGCGATCCCGAGCGCGAGATCCGTGACCGCGATCGACGGAGCGATGCCGGCGTAGAAGATGACCGTCTCGGCGCCCTCCCGGAATACGGCGAGGAAGGAGATGGTGGCGAGCGAGATCACGCTGTTCCGCGCCAGGGCGGCCGTCGCCTTGTCGCGGACGTAGCGCTGCCAGGCGGCCAGGCTCGAACGCGAGTGCAGCCACCAGCTCATGTAGACGAGCAGCGCTGCGGCGACCAGGCCGACGACGCCCTCGAGGAGCTCGCGGTCCGCGCCCGCCGTCGCACCGGAGAAGACGAGCGTGGCGGCTGATCCCACGGCAACGCTGAGCGCCACGCCCGCGCCCGCGCCGCCCCAGATCCAGCGCCGCTTGTCGGCGTTCCCGGTCCGCGCCAGGAAAGTGAGCAGCGCCGCGATGACGAGCAGCGCCTCGAGCCCTTCCCGGAACAGGATGATCGCCGAGTCGAAGACGCCGTAGCTCGCGGCGGTCGACGCGAACGGCGCGAGGCCCTCGCGCATGCGCGTGATCGCCGCCCGCGCCTCGTCAAGATCGGCCTGCCGGAGCGCCGCCGCGGCGCGCGCCATGTCGTCCTCGATCGCCGCGTACGTCTCGCTCGATCGGGCGACGACGAGCCCCTCGACGTCCGGCCACACCGCGGCGAAGCGCGCGACCTCAGCGGAGGCCGCGGCGGCGTCGCGCGCGCCGATGGCCGCAAGGGCGGCATCGAGGTGGTCGAGCGCGCCGGACAGGCTCGCCGCGGGCGCTTCCGGCTCGCCGGCGCCGGCAGCCTCCAGGCTCTCGCGGACCCGGCCCGCGAGCGAGCGGACCTCGGCAGGCGGTGCCGCCGTCCGGGGAAGCTCCAGGCTCGGGACGATCAGCGCGAGCCGCTCCATGCTCGGAGCGACGTCGCCGTGCTGGCGCGGGGCCCGCGCGGCCAGGTCCGCGTCGATCCCGCCCCAGATCGTCCGGGCCCTGGCCAGGAAGGAATGCGCGTCCTGGTACTCGGCCTCGACGGCGATCGTCCCATCGACGTACGCCTCCCCGTATTCACCGGCGGTGGCGTCCACGAGCGCGGCGACGAGGCTCGCGCGGTAGGCCAGCGTCTGCGAACGCCCGCTGCCCATAACGATCGACGGCACGCGCTCGAGCTCGCTGTCCGCGGCGGCCAGGGCCGCCGCCAGGGCCGTCAGGTCGCGGACGTCCGCGGCGTGGCGCACG
>MGON01000005.1:1513-10471 GCA_001795345.1 Chloroflexi bacterium RIFCSPLOWO2_02_FULL_71_16
GCCGCCAGCGACGCGGAGGCGGTGGGGTCTTTCGCTGCGAGCATGCGGTCGATCGCCGGGAGGTCCTCGGCCGGATGTGACGCGTGCACCGCGGCGAGGTCCCATCGACCCGCGGCGGCGTTCCCGCCGGCCGCACCGAGATGCGCGCGCACCTGCTCCACGCGCACGCCGAGCGCGACCTCCCCGCCCGTCGGGCGGTCGGAGGGGACGCAGGCGACGAGCGGGAGCGCCGCAGCGAGCAGGAGGACCCGGAGGGCCGGCACCACCTCCAGATATTCCGATGCGCCGGGTCGGGAAATAGGGTCGTTCGGCCCCGATCCGGAAGGCGGTCCCGCTATGCCGCAGGAAAGAGCAGCTCGCCGAGCTCGGCCGCGTTGTTGACCGCCTTGTCGCCGTAGCAGTTGTTCATCAGGAGATGGACCTCGCGCGCCTGCTTCGCCACCTCCCGTATCCGCGGCACCCAATCGAGCAGCTCCTGCTTCGAATACCGGTAGTCGAAGCGCTCCGCGGCGGTGATCCCCTTCTTCTTCCAGTTCTCGGCGTTGCGCCCGTGGAAGCGGATGACCGCCAGCGACTCGTTGGTCACGGCCGTGATGGGCGGCACGCTCGACGGGAAGCCCTGCGGCTCGTCCACGCTCACGTAGGTCAGCTCGTGCTCGGAGAGGAAGCGCAGCGTCTCCTCCCTGTTCCGGTCGCTCAGCCACGTGGCGTTGCGGAACTCGACCGCGAGCGGGTCGTCGGGCAGCAGCTCGCGCGCCCGGAGGATGGCCTCCTTGTTGTCCCGGGAGATCACGAACCAGTCGGGGTACTGGAGCAGGATCGCGCCCAGCTTCCCCGCCCTGCGAAGTGGCTCGAGCGCGGTCCAGTAGCGGGTGTGGATCTCCTCGAGCAGCTCGGTCGGCACGTCCTTCGGGTAGAGCCGCTTCTTCTCGCGCGCCTCCGCCGGAAGCGACTCGCGGAGGTCCTTCGGCAGGCGCTTCGGGTCGGTCGGATGCGTGGTGATCGGGGCGAATGCCTTGAAGCTCATGGTGAAACCGTCCGGCGTGCGCTCGGTCCATAGCAGCGCCTGCTTCGGGTCCGGCAGCGCGTAGTAGGCGGCATCGTTCTCGACGATCGGAAAGCGCTCGGCGTAGTAGCGCAGCCGAGCCTCGGGGTCCTTCGCGACGCGCTCTGGGTACCAGCCCGACTCGAGGAGGGTCGGGTCGGTCCAGGAGCAGGTGCCGATCTTGATGCGGGCCTCAGCCGTCGGCGTGCTCCTCGCGCGTCGAGCGCTCCGGGAGCGTGAGGACGACGACCCCCAGCATGAGCGCGAAGCCGGCGAAGATCGCCAGCTGCGCCGCCCCGGTCGTGACGAACGCGAGCGCGGCGAGCCCGAGGGTCATGGCGTAGATGAGGAGCACCGCCTGCGGATGCGTCAACCCGATGTCCACGAGCCGATGGTGCAGGTGACCTCGGTCCGGCGCGAACGGCGGGCGGCGCTGGAGCACGCGCCGGACGATCACGTAGAAGGTGTCGAGGATCGGCACCGCGAGGACCAGGAGCGCGGTCGAGACCTTGGCCGTGCCGAAGATCGAGAGCACCGCGATCATCGTGCCCAGGAACGTCACGCCGGTGGTGCCGAGGAACAGCCGCGCGGGATGGAAGTTGAAGAACAGGAATCCGACCAGCGCGCCCGCGAGCGTGAAGGACATCCACGCGACGAACGGCTCGTTCACGCTCGGCAGGAGCGCGGTCGCGCCGAGGGTGAGGGCGGCGATGATCCCGACGCCCGTCGCGAGGCCGTCGAGGCCATCGAGGAAGTTCAGCGCCACGTTCATGCCGAGGAGCCAGAAGACCGTGAAGCCGACGGCCAGCGCGGGCGCGAGCTCCACCAGCTGGCCCGGGGCGAACGGGTCGGTGATGAAGTCGATGCGGATGCCTGCGAACACGACGATCCACGCGATGGCCAGGTGGCCCAGCAGCTGCCAGCGGGCGCGCAGGTCGAAGACGTCGTCGAGGAAGCCCACGCCCAGGCCGACGACCGCGGCGAACGCGGTGAGCGTGAAGCGCGGAGAGCGGACATCCTCCGGGATCAGGAACGGCCGGCCGGCGAGGCTGTCGATCAGCCAGAAGACGAAGATCGCGACCCCGAACGCGGCGGCGACCGCGATGCCGCCGGGCCGCGGGATCGGATGGAGGTGGATGCGGCGGCCCCCGGGGATGTCGAGCAGCGAGAAGCGATGCGAGAACCACACCACGACCGGGCTGAGGACGAGCGCCGCGAGGAAGGCGAGGACCGTGGATCCGAGGAAGAGGATCAGGACCTGCGGCATCACCCGGTGCCGAACTGGCGGTCGCCGGCGTCGCCGAGGCCCGGGACGATGTAGCCCTTCTCGTTCAGGTGATCGTCCAGAGCGGCGACGTGGATGGGCACGTCCGGATGCGCGGACGAGAGCGCCCGGGCGCCCTCCGGCGCGGCGATGATCCCGACGTACTTCACGCGCCGCGCGCCCCACTTCTTCAGGATGTCGACGGTCGCGACCGCGGATCCACCCGTCGCCAGCATCGGATCGAGCACGAGGCAAACCTGCACCGTCGCCTCGGAGGGCAGCTTGTTGTAGTACTCGATCGGCCGGAGGGTGCGCTCGTCGCGGAAGAGGCCGATGTGCCACACCTCGGCCTCCGGCATGAGCGCGACGGCGGCCTCGACCATGCCGATCCCCGCGCGCAGCACGGGGATGAGCCCGACCTTCTCCTTGAGCCGCGCGCCCCGCCAGTCCGCTAGCGGCGTGCGGATCCCGCGTTCCGAGAGGGCCAGGTCCGCCGTCGCCTCGTACAGGACGAGCGTCGCGATCTCGTGCACGAGACGCCGGAACTCCGGCGGCGGGGTGGTCTCGTCGCGCAGGCGGGTGAGCTTCTCCCGCACGAGCGGATGCGGCGAGACGTGCAGCCGGGCCTTGACGGCGGCGGCGTCCGTGGACGCGACCGCGCGAGCGCCGGTCACGCGCGCACGGCCTGTCGCACGATCCCCGGGACCGGGAACCGGGCGGTGAGGTCGAGGACCTCGGTCGCGATCTCGTTCAGCGCCCGCTCGTCCTTCGTCGAGCGCAGCGTGCGGGCGATGAGCTCGCCGATGCGACGCATCTCCGCCTCCTTCATGCCGCGCGTCGTGACCGCGGGCGTCCCGATGCGGATGCCGGACGCGACCGCGGGCTTGTTGGTGTCGTATGGGATGGTGTTCTTGTTCACCGTGATGCCGACGGCGTCCAGCGCCTTCTCGGCGGCCTTGCCGGTGGTCTCGAGCGGGCGGACGTCGACGAGCATGAGGTGGTTGTCGGTGCCGCCGCTGACGAGGCGAAGTCCGGCTCCGGCGAGCGTCTCGGCCAGCGTCCGCGCGTTCACCCGGATCTGCGCCGCGTAGGCGCGGAACTCGGGCGTCGCCGCCTCCTTGAGCGCGACGGCCTTGCCCGCGATGACGTGCATCAGCGGCCCGCCCTGCGAGTACGGGAACACCGCCTTGTCCACCGCCTTCGCGAGCTCCGCGGTGCACAGGATCATCCCCGCGCGCGGTCCGCGCAGCGTCTTGTGCGTGGTGGTCGTGACGATCTGCGCGTGCGGGACCGGGTTGGGATGCTCGCCGCCGGCGACCAGCCCGGCGAAGTGCGCCATGTCCACGAGGAGGAGGGCGCCGACCGAGTCGGCGATCGCGCGCATCCGCGGGAAGTCGAAGAAGCGCGGGTACGCGGTCGCGCCGGCGACGATCATCTTCGGCTTGTGCTCCTGTGCCAGGCGCTCGAGCTCGTCGTGGTCGATGTACTCGGTATCGCGTCGCACGCCGTACGGGACGAAGCGGTAGAGCTTCGCCGAGAAGTTCACGGGGGATCCGTGCGTGAGGTGGCCGCCCTGGTCCAGCGCTAGGCCGAGCACCGTGTCGCCCGGCTCCAGCACGGCGGCGTACGCCGCCATGTTGGCCTGCGCGCCCGCGTGCGGCTGCACGTTGGCGTGCTCCGCGCCGAAGAGCGCCTTGGCGCGCTCGATCGCCAGCGTCTCGGCGACGTCGACCCACTCGCAGCCGCCGTAGTAGCGGCGTCCCGGGTAGCCCTCGGCGTACTTGTTCGTGAGCACGCTGCCGACCGCCTCGAGCACCGCCGCGCTCGTGTAGTTCTCCGACGCGATGAGCTCGATCTTCTCGACCTGCCGGCGCTCCTCGCTGGTCATCGCCGCGTACAGCTCGGGATCGACCCGCTCGATCTCACGCAGCTCTGTCATTCCCCACCTCTCATCTGGTCGTCGGGTCCCCGACGATGCGCTCCGGCCGCCGATGTGTCTCCCCGGCGCCGGTCTCGAGCGCCCCGATCTGCTCCCGGCGGCGCGCATGCCGGCCGCCCTCGGGCTTCGCGTCGACGAACGCGTCGACGATGCTCTTCGCCAGCTCCACGCCGATCACGCGCTGCCCGAGCGTGAGCAGGTTCACGTCGACGTGCGAGACGGCGTCCCGCGCCGACCACTCCTCGGTGACGACGGCGGCGCGGAGGCCCGGGATCTTGTTGGCCGCGACCGCGGGACCGATCCCCGACCCGCAGCAGAAGATCGCGCGCTCGACGTCACCCGCGGCGACCGCGCGGGCGAGCGGCGCCACGATCAGCGGGTAGTCGTCGTCCGGCGACGCCTCACCGCCGTGATCGACGACCTCGTGACCCCGTGACCGCAGGTGCTTGCCGATCGCGTCGCGCAGCTCGGTGCCCGCGTGGTCCGCGGCGAGGCCGATCCTCATCATGCCGCTCCCTTGAAGCTCGACTGGACGATGACGCGGTCGATATCGTGTACCGGGATCGCGCCCTCGCGGAGGATGCGCACGCCGTTGGCGGTGCAGTCGACGATCGTGCTCGGGATGCCGCCGGGCGTCGGACCGCCGTCGAGGACCAGAGCGATGCGCCCATCGAGCTGCGCTAGCACCTCCTCGGCCGTGGTCGCGTCCGGGCGGCCGGAGAGGTTCGCGCTCGTCACCGGAAGCCCCCCGCCGCTCGCGGCGATGAGCTGCCGGGCGACGTCGTTCGCCGGCACCCGGAACGCGAGCGATCCGCGTCGCGGCGCCGAGAGCACGAGCGTGAGCGGGCCGGGCCAGAAGCGCGCGGCCAGCGCCCTCGCCACCGGGGTGACGATGGCGCTCGCCTCGAGGTTCGACGCATCCGAGAGGAGGATCGGGATCCGCTTCTCCTTCGGCCGACCCTTCGCGACGAAAAGCTTCTCGATGTTGCCGTGCCCCGCGGCGAGCCCGTACACGGTGTCCGTCGGAAAGGCGACGACCTCACCCCGCTCGAGCGCCGCCGCTGCCTCCTCGACCGCACCCCGCTCGTCCGCCCGGAGGAGGCGGGTCTTCACGAGGCGATGATACGGCGATGAACGTCGTTCCCGATCGCGCGGATCGCGTGCGCTGCGGGCGGTGGATCCTAGACGCGCGCGTTCGCCGCCGCGGAGTACTTCGTACGGACCCGTCGTCGGCCGCTCGCGGGAGCAAGCTCCCGCGGCCGGCACTCCTAGGGTCTGTAGTGCGTGAGGATGCGGTCGACGGTGTCGTCGACCGTCATCGTGCTCGTGTCGAGGACGAGCCAGCCGGCGGCGGGCGGGCATTTCGCGACGAGCTCGCCGTGCATGCGCGTGGCGACCGGCTCGAGGATCTTCGTGTCGAACGACTTGTTCGTGCGCTGCGCGTTGCGGCGATGCACGACGAAGATCGAGGGGCTGAGCAGCACCTTGCGCGGAGAGATCCCGCCGAGATGCGGCAGCAGCTGCGGCAGGTCCCCCTCGTGGATGACGTCGTCGATGACGACCGTGAAGCCGGCGGTGACGTAGTCGGCCGCCAGGCGAGCGGCGTTCCGCCGCGCGATCGCGAACTGCAGGGCCGTCTCCTCGGTCCAGCTCAGCGGGCTCGCCAGGCCCGACGCGACGAGCTGCCGGAGGTCGTCCATCGGCAGGTGGGCGCTCTTCGGATACCGGCGCGCGAGCGCGGCCGCGACCGTCGTCTTGCCGGATCCCGGCACGCCCGAGAGGAGCCAGAGGAAGCCGGCCTGAAGGGCGCTCATCCGGGACGCGTTCCCCGGACGACGCGCTCGTTGCCCATGAGATCGCGGATGATGAGGGTCGGACCACCGAGGGCCGCCGCCAGCAGCTCGGCGACGGCGCCTGCCTGCGGCGGATCGCACTCGAAGAACGCGGCGCCGCCGGGCGCGAGCTTGCCCGGGAGCTGCGCGACGGCGCGGCGGATCACGTCCAGCGCGTCGTCGCCGCCCGCGAGAACGGCGGCCCGCGGCTCGAAGAGCAAGGACGTGCGCTCTGCGGTGAGGTGGTCGAGCGCATCGGCACGGAGGTAGGGCAGGTTCGCGGTCACGACGTCTACGCCCTCCTCGACCGGGTCGAGCAGATCTCCCACGCGCACGTCCACCCGCCGCTCGACCCCGTGCGCCCGGATGTTCGCGCGCGCGACCTCGAGAGCGCCAGATGACAGTTCGGTGGCGATCACACGCGCCTCGGGCTCGTTGACCGCGATGGCAACGGCGATCGCGCCCGACCCGGTCCCGACGTCCGCCACCCGACGCCGCCGGCCCGCACGCAGGTACGCGAGGGCGGCCTCCACCAGCGTCTCGGTCTCCGGCCGCGGGATGAGCACGCGGTCGTCGACGGCGAAGCGGAGCCCGAAGAACTCCTTCCAGCCTCGCAGGTAGGCGACGGGCTCGCCCGCGGCGCGCCGCTCGATCAACTCGCGGTAGCGCGCCTCTCGGTCGGGAGGGAGCGCTTCGTCGAGATGGGCGTAGAGGACCTCTTTGGCGATCCCGCAGGCGTCCGCGAGAAGGAGATCGGCCGCGAGCGCGGGGCTCGGGTCGTCGCTCGCGCGGAGCCGCGCGAGGCCGTTGGCGCGCGCCTGACCGCGCGTCATCACACCGCGAAGTATCGACCGGACCGGCGGAGCCGGATCCTCGCTCGGCCTAGAGTCTTGTCGTGGCCGCGCCGATCGGCATCGCGGACATCGTCGCCGCCCGCAGGATCGTCGATCGGTACCTGCCGCGAGCGCCGCTCGAGCGGTCCCCCCTCCTCTCCAAGGAGCTCGGCGCCGAGATCCACCTGAAGATCGAGACGTTCAAGCCCACGCGCACCTTCAAGGTGCGCGGTGCGCTCAACAAGATCGCGTCACTCGACCCGGCCGCACGCGGGCGCGGCGTCGTGGCGGCGTCGGCGGGCAGTCACGCACAGGGGGTCGCCTACGCGGCGTGGGCGCTCGGCGTCGCGGCCACGGTCGTCATGCCGCGGGGGGTCTCGCCGACGATCGTCGGTGTCTGCGAGGCCTACGGCGCCACTGTGCTTCTCGAGGGCGACGTCTACGACGACACCCTCGCGCTGGCCGACCGCATCGTGCGTGAGGAGGGCCGGACCCTGGTGCATCCCTACGCCGACCCGCTCATCGTCGCGGGCCAGGGGACCATCGGGCTCGAGATCCTGGAGGATCTGCCCGAGGTCGGGACCGTGGTGGTCGGCGTCGGCGGCGGCGGGCTGATCACGGGGATCGGGCTGGCCATCAAGGCCTCGCGGCCCGGCGTGCGGATCGTCGGCGTCGAGCCGGCAGGGGCGGACGCGTTCGGCCGGTCGCTCCGCGCCGGCCGGCCGGTGGAGGTGGAGCGGCCCCACAGCATCGCGGACAAGCTCGTGGCCAAGAGCACCCAGCCGCTCAACGTGGAGCTCGGCCGCGCGGTCGTCGACGACGTCGTCGCGGTGACCGAGGACGCGCTGGCGGACGCGACCTTCGACTACCTGGAGCGCCTGTCCCTGCTGGTCGAGCCGTCCGGGGCCGCGTCGCTGGCGGCCGTGCGCTCGGGCCTGGTCGCCCTGGACGATCGGCCGGTCGTGCTCGTCGTGAGCGGGGGCAACGCGGCGCCGGGGCTGCTCGCGCGGATCGTCTCCGAGCGGCTCGCACGGCCCCTGGCGGCCGCCGCGCCGGGCGCCGGCTAGGCATCGTGGCCGTGCATCACGGGCGGATCGAGGTCCGCACCAGCGGCAAGGTGGAGACGGTCGAGGTCACTGACCAGATCTCCGAGGAGATCCGCCGCTCGAAGGTCCGCGAGGGCCTCTGCACCGTCTCCGTCCTGCACACCACGGCCGGCGTGTTCGTGAACGAGAACGCCGACCCGGACGTGCAGCGCGACCTCCTCGGCGCGCTCGAGCGGATGGTCCCGAGCGATGCGAGGTACGCACATGCCGAAGGGAACTCGCCCGGGCACATCAAGGCGGTGCTCACGGGCAGCTCCGTGACGCTCGCGGTGCGCGCTGGCGCGCTGGAGCTCGGTCGCTGGCAGGGCGTCTACCTCGCGGAGTTCGACGGGCCTCGCATCCGATCCGCGTCCATTACCTGCATCGGCGAGGTCGAGGGCTAATATCGGCGCCTTCTAGGGGAGGGCGCCATCACCACCGCGACGCACGTCATCTTCGTTCCGTCATCCGGCGTGGGCAGGGCGCGATGAGCTCCTGGCGCGCGCTGCTGCGCGGCGATCCGCTGCCCTGGCTCCTCGAGAAGCGCGACCCCGCAGTTCGCGCGATGGCGCTGCGCAACATCCTCGACCGCACCTCGCGAGATCCCGAGATGCGTGAAGCGCACTCGCGCGCGATGACGTCGCCGCCGATGTCGACGATCCTCCGGCAGCAGACCACCGACGGCCGCTGGAACGGCGCTCCGAACATGTACGGCCCCAAGTACACCGGCGCGCACTGGTCGATGCTCCTGCTGACCGAATACGGCGTCGACGGCGCGGACGGCCGGGTCCGCCGGGCGGCGCGCCGGATCCTCGACGACCTCGCCAGCGGCGAGGCAGGCATGGCCTGGGCCGTGGACCGCGACCACGGGGTCTCGTGCTTCTTCGGGAACGTCGTGCGCTACGTCGCGGGGGCCGGATACGGCTCGGACCCACGGCTCGAGCCGCTGGTGCAGCGGCT
>MGON01000005.1:10485-11688 GCA_001795345.1 Chloroflexi bacterium RIFCSPLOWO2_02_FULL_71_16
CAGCCCTGCGCGTGGGGCTACGCGCGCCTCGTCTGGGGCCTGGCGGCGCTGCCAGAGGCGGCCCGCACCCGCGAGGTCGAGCGGGCCATCCGCCGGGGCGCCGAGTTCCTGCTGACGTACCGTCCGGACCGTGGCGACCAGCGCTTCCAGCCCTACGGCACGAGCTACCTCTGGCGCCAGCTCAGCTTCCCGCTCTTCTACCAGGCTGACGTGCTGTTCGTGCTCCGGGCGCTCGACGCGGCCGGCGCCATCGACGACACGCGCGCGCAGCCCTCGATCGCGTGGCTCCTCTCGCGGCAGGACGAGCGCGGGCGGTGGGGCGGCCGCGCACCGTATTCCGACCGGATGCCGTCGAAGGTCGACGCGAGCAAGTGGGTGACGCTCCAGGCCATCACTCTCCTCAAGCACGCGTTCCCGGGCGCGGACTGAGCCGGACCGCCGGGCGGGTCGGGCTGGCGTGACCTCGGCTCGACGCAAGGTCCTCCCCATCCCGCGTATGCGCCCGGGCGAGGGGCGCGAGTGCACCCTTCCGGCCTCGCTCGCGGCCGCGACGGGCGCCGACTATGACGAGCTGATGGGCGCCAGCGGCGCCGCGTTCACCGCGGCCATCGACGTCGAGACGTGGGACCCCATCGCGGCCGCGCCGCTGGACGAGGCGACGCTCGAGCGCGCCGCACGCGCCGCCGGCGTCCAGGTCGACCGGGTCACGCCGCCGTTCGACGACGAGATGCGCGAGCTCGTGTTCGAGCGGGTCGTCGAGGCCATCGACGCCAAGCTGCCGCCGCTCATCCGCGGCGCCGTCGGCCCGGCGGAGTTCGGCCTCATCGTCGGGTACGACCGCGGCTCGCGCACGGACGGCGCGGCGCCGGAGCCGACGTTCCTCGTGCGGACCTACTTCGATCGGGGCGAGGAGCCGACGCGCATCGGCTGGGACGCCTTCGCCGGGGAGGGCCACGGCGAGCCGGTCTTCCTCGACCCCGCCGAGCGACCGGCGCGCGACCGGCTCGTGCGCGACGCCATCGCCGTCGCGGCCTCGGCGGCCGACGAGAGCGGGCGTGCCCTGGCAACGTGGCTCGCGGCGCTACGCGACGAGGCGCGCTGGACCGATCCGCGCCACGGCGGGACCGCCGCGTTCGCCGACCACGTGATGCGCACGATCCTGGCCGACAAGCGGCGCGCCGCGGCGCGATACCTGCGCGCCGC
>MGON01000005.1:11696-18599 GCA_001795345.1 Chloroflexi bacterium RIFCSPLOWO2_02_FULL_71_16
GGCCGGCGTCGGACCGTTCGACCCGCAGATCGCCGCGCGCTTCGTCGAGGGCGGCCAGCGCCGCGCCTGGGCGAACCTGCTCGAGACCGCGATCCGCTTCGAGTCCGACGCTCACGACGCCATCCGCTCCGCGGACGCCGCACTTCGCTGACCCGTACCCTCGGCGAGCATGCCTGACGTCCTGATCGCCGTGGTCCTCGGCGTCGTCCAGGGCCTCACCGAGTTCCTCCCGGTGAGCTCGCACGCCCACCTCGTGCTCGGTCAGCGCCTCCTGGGCGCGGATCCCGTGCGCTTCGGCCTGCCGTTCGACGTCGCCGTCCATCTCGGGACCCTGGCCGCGGTCCTCATCTACTTCTTCGAGACCTGGCTCCAGCTGCTGCGCGGCCTCTTCGCCGGACGCTGGCGGCTGCCGCTGATCCTGGCCGTCGGCACCGTGCCGGCGGTGATCGCGGGCCTGGCCCTCGAGGACGCCGAGCCGAGCCTGCGCCAGATCCCGGTCATCGTCGTGACCCTCGTCATCGGATCGATCGTCTTCCTCGCCGTCGAGCGTGTCGCAACGCAGCGGCGCGGCATGTCGAGCGCCGGCGCGATGGACGCGGTGCTGGTCGGCATCGCGCAGGCGATCGCCCTCTTCCCGGGCATCTCGCGGTCGGGCATCACGATCTCGGCCGGTCTAGCGCTCGGCCTGACCCGCGTCGAGGCGACGCGCTTCAGCTTCCTGCTCTCGGCGCCAGTGATCGCCGGCGCCGCCGCGAAGACGCTGCTCGACGAGGGTGCCGCCCCGATGCTCGCCCAGCCGGACATCGTCGTCGTCGGGATCGTCTCCTCGTTCCTGTCCGGCGTCGCCGCGATCGCGTTCCTGATGCGCTTCCTGCGCACCCGCTCGCTGGGGTGGTTCGTGCCCTACCGGCTCGCGCTCGTTGCCCTGCTGCTCGTGCTTTTGGCCCTCGGCCTGGTCTGACCCGAGACCTCTAGGCTCCCGAACCCGGTGACCCACCGATCGACTCGATATCTGCCTTGTCCCGCATGACGGCGCCGTAGCCGGAGGCACCGTGCGCGTCCTCTCGGGGCGGGGCCGCGTACCGACGACCCCGGATGAAGACCCACACGATGGGGCCGAACAAGATGACGGCGAGGATCAGGACCCACAGCCACTCCATAGCCTGAATGTAGGCCTAGGCCAGGCGAGGCCGTCCGGCTTCTCGGGTGTCGATCGTGCTCGCGGGTCCCTTCCTCCCTGCGATCGGCCGCCTCGCCGAGCTCAGGGAGGCGCACCGTGGATGACGCGGCGAATGCGGATGCGCGCACGCGATGGCGACTGAGGGGTGGGACCGCCTTTGGCACCCGCGATAGCGGGTGCCTGGGCGGGGGGTTCCTCAAGCCGGAGCGGGCGCGCGCCGCGAGCCGCGTCGGGTACCGCGGTGCGCCGACCGCACAGGCAATGACAATGGGGGCAGTAGCGCAGGGAGGCACCGATGGATCTGGGACTGAAGGGCAAGGTCGTTCTCGTCGCGGCGGCCAGCAAGGGGCTCGGACGGGCCATGGCGGAGGAGTTCGCGCGCGAGGGTGCCAAGGTCGCGATGTGCAGCCGCGAGCAAGACGCGATCCGCGCGGCCGCGTCGGAGATCGCGAAGGCGACCGGCGCGGAGACCATCCCCATCGTGGCCGACCTCTCGAGCGCGAAGGGCTGCGAGACGTTCGTGTCGTCGGCGCTCGAGAAGCTCGGGCGGATCGACGTGCTCGTCGTGAACGCCGGCGGGCCGCCTCCCGGGCGGTTCGAGGAGCTGACCGAGGAGACCTGGGACAAGGCCTACCAGCTGACGCTGCAGTCGGCGGTGCGGCTCACGCGCCTGGCGCTGCCCGAGCTCAAGAAGACGAAGGGCAACATCCTCTATTCGACGTCCACGTCGGTGCGGCAGCCGACGCAGTACCTCAACCTCATCCTGTCGAACGCGCTGCGCGCCGCGGTGCACGGGATGCTGAAGACGCTGTCGAAGGACCTGGCGAAGGACGGGATCCGGGTGAACGCGATCCAGCCGGGCCGCATCAAGACGGACCGCATCGTGCAGCTCGACACCGATACGGCGAAGCGCACGGGGAAGTCCCTCGAGGAGGTCCAGAAGGAGTGGGAGACCTCGGGCGTGATCCCGCTCGGCCGCTACGGCGACCCGAAGGAGTTCGCCGCGGCCGCCGTGTTCCTGGCGTCCGAGCGCGCCTCCTACATCACCGGCGTGTCGCTGCAGGTGGACGGCGGCATGCTGCAGGCGATGTTTTGATGACCCTCCCGGGGGGACCCGGCGAGTGATCGTCACCCAGCGGCTGCGGCCGCACGTCTTCCGCCTTCCGATCGAGAAGATCCGGGCGGGCTACAAGAGCGACATCTACTTCGGCCGCACCAAGTACATCCTCGAGAAGGACGGCCGCCGCGGCCGCGCGACGATGCAGCTGTTCCAGAAGCACTCGAGCGCGGTCATCGTCGGGACCGACCAGGTCCTCGCGATCCTGCACGTCGGTGCGGGGCGCTACCGCGACCGCATGCGGGCGCAGCGCCTGTTCGAGCGGTACCTGGCGTCGGAGCAGCGCCTCTACTCGTCCTGGCTCGAGCTCCCCCGCCTCGACTGGGCGTCGTACGAGCCCGTCGCGCGCGAGGTGTTCGAGATCTCGCGGGAGCTCTCGACCTTGTGGGAGCCCGCCTGGCAGGAGCTCCAAGTGGACTCGCTGTACGACGGCGAGATCGCGACCGAATACGAGCCGGTCATGCGCATCACGGGGGAGTACGCCGCGTTCGCGCATCTCGAGACGATCTATCTCGGCGCGCTGACCGAGGGGACCAAGATCGCGACGAACACGCGCGACGTCGTCGCGGCGGCGCGCGGCAAGCCCGTGATCATGTTCGGCGCGCGGCACCAGGCCCAGGAGGGACAGGCGGGATCGGGGTACGCGGCGTACATCGGCGGCGCGATGGGCGTCTCGACCGACGAGCAGGGCGAGTGGTGGGGCAGCAAGGGCCTCGGGACGATCCCCCACGCGCTCATCGCCGTCTACGGCGGCGACACGACGCTCGCGACGCTGAAGTTCGACGAGCACATCAACCGCTCGCCGGAGCCGGTCGGTCACCTGACCGCGCCCGGCACGCCGGAGGGCCACGTGAACGTGACCGCGCTCGTCGATTTCCAGAACGACGTCGTGAACACGTCGCTGGGCGTCGCGCACGCGCTCGGCGGGCGCCTCTGGGGCGTGCGCCTCGACACGAGCGAGTCGATGGTCGACCTCGCGATCGTCCGTGAACTGGCGGAGCATCAGGGTCGCGCGCAGCCCGAGGTCCGCGGCGTTACCCCGCGCCTGGTGGAGCTGGTCCGCGAGGCCCTCGACCGCGGCGGCTACCAGCACGTGAAGATCGTCGCCTCCGGAGGGTTCAACGCCGAGAAGATCCGCCGCTTCGAGGAGCTCGGCGTGCCCGTGGACGTGTACGGCGTCGGATCCGCTCTCGTCCACGGCACGACGTTCGATCACACGGCCGACATCGTCCAGGTCGAAGGCCGGGACGTCGCGAAGGTCGGCCGCGAGTTCATCGCGAGCGAGCGCCTGCACCGCGTGGACTGGCGGACGCTGGTCGAGGAGAGCGAGCCGGCTCGACCGTCCGCGTGAGCTTCGTCGACCTGGCGATCGTGGTGCTGGGCCTCGCCGTCGCCGGATCCGCGAAGGGCCTCGCCGGGATGGGCCTGCCGCTCGTCGCGACGCCGGTCCTTGCCGGGATCTTCGGACCGCGCGCCGCGGTCGTCATCATCGCGGTGCCCATCCTCGTCGCGAACACTCTCCTGCTGGTCACCGGCTGGCGGCGGGTCCCCAGGCTCCTGGGGACGATCGCGCCCATCCTTCTCGCGGGCGCCATCGGCACGGTCGCCGGCGTGTCCCTCCTGGCGCAGCTCGATCAGCGGATCTTCGCGGTGGTCATCTCGGCGATGGTCGCGGTCTTCCTCCTGCGCGGGGAACGGCTGCTCGGGTCGGATCCGGACGCGCGCCGGATGAAGGTGGCCGGGCCGCTCGTCGGCCTCGTCGGCGGCCTGCTGCAGGGCTCGACATCGATCGCGAGCCCCATCGTCGGCGGCTACTTCCACACGCGGCGCCTCTCGTCGGCCGACTTCGTCGTCGTGCTGGCGGCGCTCTTCCAGCTCAACTCGGTGGTGCAGATCGGCGGGTTCCTGGCGTACGGCCTGCTCACCCCCGAGCTGCTCGCGCTCGGGGTCCTCGGCCTCGTCCCGACCCTCATCGGGCTCATCGCCGGCATCGAGCTGCGCGGCCGCATCAGCGCGGGGCGCTTCCGTCAGGCGATCGTCGTGCTGCTGATCCTCAGCGTCGCGAACCTGCTCTGGCGGACCGTCTCCTCCTAGCGGGCGCGTACGCTCGGCCGGATATGGAGATCGTTCCGGGTCTGCACTCCGTCCGCCTGCTGGGCGCGAGGGCGTACCTGGTCGTCGAGGACGAGATCACGCTCATCGACGCCGGCCTCCAGGGGTCCGGGCCGCTCCTCCGCCGCCACGTCGAGGGGATCGGCCGGACCGTCGGCGAGGTCACGCGGATCGTGTGCACCCACGGGCATCCCGACCACATCGGCGGGGTGCGCGAGATCGCCGCGATGACCGGCGCGCAGGTGCTCATGCACGAGGCCGACGTGGTCCGCCTGCGCATCGGCATGCGCGAGGCGCTCCGGGAGCTTCGCCCATCCGCGTTCGTCGCCGCGCTCACTCGAGGCCCCGAGGACGCGAAGCCGCTCGATGACGGGGCCGTCCTCCCGGGGCTCGGCGGCCTCGAGGTCGTGCACACGCCGGGACACACTCCCGGGAGCGTGTGCCTCCATGTGCCGGCGCACCGCCTCCTCATCGTCGGGGACGTGCTCCAGGTGCTGCGCGGACAGGTCGCGCTGCCGAGCTACGTCTTCACGGAGGACATGGCGCTCGCCCGGAGGTCGATCGCGCGCCTCGCGGAGCTGGACATTGACACGATCTGCTTCGCGCATTACCCCACGTTGCGTCATGGCGGGCGCGAGGCGCTCCGAGCCTTGGCAGAACGAGCGAGGAGCGGCTCCGCCGCGACGAGCAAGACATAGATGAGCGGAGCGATGCGCGGGCCGAAGGCCGCGCGCGAAAAGCGGGCGGAGAGGGAGGGAGCGGTCTCGGGCTGAGGCCGCAAGACGCATGGATACGCTGAACGAGATCCTGCCCGAGTCGGCCCGCCGTTTCGCCGACAAGGCCGCCTTCCTCATCAAGCCCGGCTTCCGGACGCGCGCCTGGACCTACCGGGACCTGGCCGACGTCGTGCCGAGGATCGCCCGCTACTTCGCGGACGCGGGGATCCGCAAGGGCGACCGCGTGATCATCTGGGGCGTGAACCGTCCCGAGTACTGCATCGCGTTCCTCGGCGCGCTCCATGCGGGAGCGATCCTCGTGCCGCTCGACCTGAACTCGCTGCCGGACTTCGCAGAGCGCATCGCGGAGCGCACGCGCGCGAGCGCGGCGATCGTCTCGTCGCAGACCATCGAGCGCGCACGGGCGCTCGGCCTGCCGCTGCACGAGATGGAGGCGCTGCCCGACCGCAGCCGCACCCTCGCACCGCTCCCCGGCGCGGACGTGCTCCCGGACGACCTGGCGGAGATCGTCTTCACCTCGGGCACGACCGGCGACCCGAAGGGCGCGATGCTCAGTCACCGCAACATCCTCTCGAACGCGCAGGCGGCGACGCAGATCTTCCCGATCGGGCCGAAGCAGCGCCTGCTGTCCTTCATCCCGCTCTCGCACATGTTCGAGCAGCTCGCGGGGTTCTGGACCGTGCTCCTCGCGGGCGCGTCGGTCGTGTACCCGACGAGCCGGCAGCCGTCGGTCGTGCGCCGCACCTTCGCCGAGCGCAAGGTCTCGATGATCCTCATCACGCCGGCCGTGGTCCGGTCGCTGCTGCTGGCGATCGAGCGGCAGGCGGAGGCGCAGGGCAAGGCGGAGCTCTTCGCCAAGCTGCGCCGCATCGCCCGGCGCGTGCCGAACGCGCTGCGGCGGCTCCTGTTCACGTCGGTGCACAAGCGCTTCGGCGGCCGCTTCCGCTACATCGTTTCGGGCGGCGCCGCGCTCGACCCGGCCCTCGGCCGCGCCTGGAGCGAACTGGGCGTGGACGTGCTCCAGGGCTACGGGACCACCGAGTGCGCGCCGGCCGTGACCTTCAACCGCATCGACAAGAACCGGCTCGGGTCCGTGGGCGTTCCGCTCCCGGGCGTGCAGGTGCGCGTCGCCGGGGACGGCGAGGTCCTGGTGAAGGGCCCGAACGTCTTCAAGGGCTACTGGGAGAACGAGGAGGCCACGCGCGCGGTCCTGGACCCGGACGGCTGGTACCACACCGGCGACCTCGGGGAGTTCGACGGGGACGGCTTCCTGTGGCTGCGCGGCCGCAAGAAGGACATCATCGTCCTCGCCGACGGGCTGAACGTGTACCCCGAGGACATCGAGAACGTCCTCGCGGCGGACCCGCGCGTCCAGGCGGCGGCCTCTCCGCAGCGCCCGGTCATCGCCACGGTCGTCGGCCTCCAGCGGCCCGGCGAGGAGGTGCAGGTCCACGCGGTCTTCCTCGTGAAGGACGACGATGCCGTCCGCCAGATCGCCCGCGACGCGAACGCGAGGCTCTCGGGGAGCCAGCAGATCCGCGGCTGGACCGTCTGGCCCGACGAGGACTTCCCCACCACCCCGACACAGAAGGTGAAGAAGCGGCTCGTCGTCGAGCGGCTGCTCGAGATGGGCCGCGCCGAGCCGGCCCGCCCGGCCCCCGGAGCGGCCCCCGCGCGCGAGGTCACGGACGTCGAGCGCATCGTCGCCCAGGTGGCCGGGGTCCCCGCGGACGTCGTCCGCCCCGGCGCGCAGCTCT
>MGON01000005.1:18715-20574 GCA_001795345.1 Chloroflexi bacterium RIFCSPLOWO2_02_FULL_71_16
GACCTTCGGGCTGCTCCTGCAGCAGACCCTCATCTGGCCGCTGGTCCGCATCTTCTACAAGGTCAAGGTGAGCGGGCACGAGAAGCTGGAGGGCCTCCGGGGTCCGGTGATGTTCGCGCCGAACCACAACCTCCACTGGGACAACGGGATCATCCTCAGCACGATCCCGCTCGCGTGGCGCTGGCGCCTCGCGGTCGCCGCGGCGGCGGACGACGTGTTCGGGAACCGCCTGAACGGGCTGTTCTCCGCGGTCCTCGCGAACGCCTTCCCGCTGGCGCGCGAGGGCGCGATCCGCCGCAGCCTGGAGCTCCTCGGCGCGCGGCTCGACCGGAAGTTCTCCGTGCTCATCTACCCCGAGGGGAAGCTCACCGTCGGCGGGCCGATGCAGCCGTTCAAGGCGGGCACCGGCCTCATCGCGGTGGAGGGCGCTACGCCGGTGGTGCCGATGAAGCTCAAGGTCTACAAGCCCTCCGTGCTCGACCGCGGCGACCGCGCCGACTGGAAGAACGGCCGCGGGTTCCGCGGCGACGTCGAGGTCGTGTTCGGCGAGCCGCTGTACTTCGCCGCGCTGACCGACCCCGCCGACGCCACCAGGAGGATCGAGGCCGCGGTGGCGGCGCTCTGATGGCCGCTCGGCCCCTCCCCCCGCCCTGGCGATGGTGGCCGATCTACGTCCTGGTCGCGGCCGGCGCCGTCGTCGCGGTCGTCGCGGCGCTGCGCGCCATGGGCGACGTCCTCACGCCGGTGCGCGAGGCGCTCTTCGTCGTCCTCTTCGGGATCGTGCTGGCATTCCTGCTTGCGCCGCTCGTCGAGCTCATAGAGCGCTTCGTCCGCCGGCGAACCCTCGCCATCCTCGCGGCGGTCCTGCTGGTGCTCTTGGCCGTCGGGCTGTTCATCGGCCTGACCGCGAACGCGCTCGTCCGGGAAGCGCGCGACCTCATCACCCTCGTGCCCCAGTACGTGGAGGAGATCCGGAGCGACCGGCCGTTCAGCATCGCGGGCGTCGAGATCCCCCGCGAGCTTCGCGCGCAGGCCGGCGTCTTCGTGGCGGACCGCGCGAACGAGCTGATCGGGGGCTCCGCCCGGATCGCAATGGGCGTGGTCACGGCGGTGGTCGACGTGATCCTGGTCTTCGTCCTCGCGGTGTACCTGCTGTCGGGCGCGCCTCGCATCCGCTCGTGGGTCATCGGGTGGGTGCCACAGCGGCGTCGCGATCTGGCGGAGGACATCGAGGACGACCTGGCACACGTCTTCGGCGCCTACGTGCGCGCGCAGCTCCTCCTCGCGGTGATCATCGGGGTCGCCTCGATGCTCGCGTACTCGGTGCTCGGCGTCCGGCACGCGCTGCTGCTGGGGGTGCTCGCGGGGATCCTGGAGCTCGTGCCGATCGTCGGCCCCATCGTCGCGGGCACCGTTGCCGCCGCAGTGGCCGTCTTCCAGCCCTGGCCACTGGTGCTGTGGGTGATCGCCGCGGCGATCCTCATCCAGCAGCTCGAGAACAACCTCCTCGTGCCGCGCATCAGCGGCGCCGCCGTGGGCGTATCGCCCGTCGCGGCATTGCTCGCGGTCCTCTTCGGCATCCAGGCCGCCGGGATCATGGGCGGCATCTTCGCCGTGCCCATCGTCGGCGTGCTCTCGCGCTTCGCCGACCGGCTGCGGGAGCCGGCGCGCGAGCTCGCCGCCAGCGCCCGGGCGGCCGAGCGCGCCGAGACGCCGCCCGACTAACGCACGACGGCTCGCGCAGCGAGCCGCGCGGCAGCCATCTCCGCGGTCATGACCGCGAATTTCCGGCCCGCGCGGTTCGTCGCCGAGGCGTAGCGGCCGTCGGCGGCGAGGACGACGATGTTCATGGGCGGTGG
>MGON01000006.1:0-453 GCA_001795345.1 Chloroflexi bacterium RIFCSPLOWO2_02_FULL_71_16
GGAAGACCCCCCGCTGGCACCCCCCTCCCGTGATCGCGCTGCCCCTCTGTGTCGCCGCCGCGGCCTTCATCGTCGCGGTGGGGCTGCCCTCGAGCGATCCCGACATGTGGTGGCACCTCGCGTCCGGCCGCTGGATGCTCGAGCACGGCGAGCCGCTGCGCGTCGAGATCTTCTCGTCCACGGCCGCCGGACGGCCATACGTCGTCGGCGAGTGGCTCGGCCAGGTCGTGCTCGCGGCGGTGCACGGCGCGGCGGGCTGGTCGGGCCTCGCCGTGCTGCGCGCGGCGCTGGTCGCGCTCGCGGCCTTCTCGCTGACGCGCGTCGCCCTTCGGGCCGCGCGCGGCGACCTCGACGGCAGCGCATCGCAGCGCCGGCTCCCGCGCACGTCCGCGACGGCGATCGCCATCGGGGTCGTCGCCGTTGCCCTCGCGCTCTCGAAGATCGCGTGGACCG
>MGON01000006.1:486-2224 GCA_001795345.1 Chloroflexi bacterium RIFCSPLOWO2_02_FULL_71_16
TCGTCACGATCTTCGCGGCCGATGCCGCCCTCGCCCGCCGGCAGGCCGGCGCGTTCGCGCTCGCGGCTGCCGCTTCGATCGCCGTGGTCCTCGCGAACCCGGCCGCCATCGGAGTGCTGCCCGCGACCGCGCACGTCGCGACGGCGCCGCGCAATATCGTCGAGGAGGCGCCGCCCGACGTCATCACGCCCGCTGGCGCGGTCTTCGCGCTGTTCGTCCTCGGCACGCTCGCCGCGCTGCTCCTTCGCGGCGGCTCGCTCCTCTCGGCGCTGCTGCTCGTCCCGCTCCTCTGGCTCGCCCTATCGGCCCAGCGCCACATGGTGTTCTTCGTGTTCGCGGCTGTGCCCTTGCTGTCGGAGGCCGCGGCTGACACATGGGCGCGATGGCGTGGCAGAAGGGACGAACAAGGAAGGCAAGAGCGCGGGCTGCGGGAGGGTGTGCCCCCGACGAGATCGTCGGCTGCGTTGCCGAAAGGCGAGCAGACCGCTTTGATCGAGGAGGGGGCACCCCGAGTAGCAGCCCGCGCACGTAAGCCACTCACTCCAGGTGTCGCCGTGCTGCTCTCGCTGGCCGCTCTCGCCAGCATCCCGACGACTGCGCCGACCGCGCCCGACGAGACGCTCTACCCGCGCGAAGCGCTCGAAGCGCTGCGATCGAGCAGCGGCGTGCTCATCCACGAGTACGACTGGGGCGGATGGCTCATCTGGAACGCACCCACGCGGCCCGTGTTCGTCGACGGGCGGCTCGTGCCGTACGTGCCCGACATCCTCGACGACCACCTCCGTGCCACGCTGCTGCGGCCCGGCTGGCGGCGGATCGTCGAGCACCACTCCGTCGCGCAGGCGCTGCTCGATCCGGATCGCCCGCTGGCCGGCGCGCTGCGCGAGGAGGGGTGGCGCGTGGTCCGGGAGGGCAGCGGCTTCGTGCTCCTCGAGCGACCGCAGTGAGCGCGCTGCCCCCGCTCACGATCCCGATCGCCTTCGGAGCGGCCCTCGGCGCCGCGACCACCAGCCTCGCGCTCGGCGCCGGCGATACCGACGTGTACTGGCATCTCGCGACCGCGCGCGAGTCCCTCGAGCACGGCCTCGTGCGCGCCGACGTCTTCTCGTGGACGGTGCGCGGCCAGCCGGTCGGCACGGACCAGTGGCTCGGCCAGATCCTCCTCTACCTCGGATACGCGGCGGGGGAGTGGCGCGGCGTGCTCGCCGTTCGCGCGATCGCCGTCGCCCTCCTCGTCGGCCTTCTCGTCGCCGCCGCGCTGCTGCGCCGTCCCGAGCGGCCGCTCGTCGCGGTGGTCGCGGCGCTCCCAGCAGTGCTCCTCTCGCGCTTCGCGTGGGTCGAGCGGCCCGAGCTCTTCGGTCTGGTCTGCCTCGCCGCGCTCGCGCTGCTCTTCCAGCTGCGCGGCACGCGGCCGCTGGTCCTCGCGGGCGTGCTCCTGGTCCTCTGGGCGAACCTGCACGGAAGCTTCGCCCTCGGTGCGGCGCTCACGCTGCTCGTCGGCGCGTATGGGCTGCGCGCCGACCCCGCGCGGCGGACGGGCTACCTGGTCGCGATGGCCGGTGCGGTCCTCTCGTTCGTGGCGACCCCCGCGGGTCTCGGAACGCTGCTCGCGCCCGGCGAACATCTCCTCGACCCGCCGCGGCAGATCCAGGAGTGGGTCGTCCCCGACCCGCTCACGTTCCCCGGCGCGCTCTGGGCGCTGACCCTCGGACTCATCCTGGTCACGGCGGCGCTCGCG
>MGON01000006.1:2240-4436 GCA_001795345.1 Chloroflexi bacterium RIFCSPLOWO2_02_FULL_71_16
ACGTGCTGCTCATCGTTCCTGTCGCCGCGCTCTCACTTACCGCAGCGCGCCAGATGCCGCTCTTCGCCGTCGTCGCTGCTCCGTACCTCGCGGACCGCGGGCCTGCGGCCTGGGCCGAGCTGCGCCGTCGCATGGGCTTCGAGCTGCATCTGCCGCCGCTCGCGGCGCCGCCGCCCATCCCGCGGCGGATCGACGCGATCGCCGCCGTCCTCGGGCTCGCCCTCGTCCTCGGCGCCGCGGCGGTCGGGCCCGAAGCTCCGGATGAGCGCGAGCTGCCCGTCGCAGCGCTCTCGCACCTGCCCGCTGGCCCCGGCCTGCTCGCGCACTACGACTTCGGCGGCTGGCTGATCTGGCGCGCGCCCCAGACGCCCGTGTTCATCGACGGGCGACTCGTCCCGTATCGACGCGGGGACCCCAGCGTCCTCCAGGACTACGTCCGCATCGTCGAGGCGAAGCCGGGATGGCCCGAGGTCGTCGCCCGCCGGGGAGTGCGCTGGATCCTCGTGCGGCCGGCCGATCCGATCGCCGTGCGCGGCGTCGATCTCGGCTGGCGCACCCTCTCCGCGTCGCGCTCCCACATCCTCATGGAAGTCGCCGCGCCTGAGCGAACGGCAAGGCTGCGCACGGCGCGACGCTAGGCCGATCGCGCACTCTGTGCGAGCGCCGCTTCCAGAAGTACCTCGTCGCCGCGCTTGTCGCCAACGTCCAGCTTCGCGCGGATCCGTGTCAGGTGGACACGCAGCGTGTTCGGCGAGACACCGAGGCGCGCGGCAAGCATCGCGCGGTCGAGCCCCGCCCCCTCGCCGCGCACGCGCTCGAGCTCGCGCAGGATCCCGAGCTCGCGCCACGTGAGCCCGGAGGCCCGGAGATGGAAGGTAGCCTCGTCTAGCTTCGACGTGCGGAGCGGCACGTCGGCGTCGCTCTGCGCGCGGCGGATCGCGCTCTCGCCTCGCGCACGTATCGACCGAGCGAGCGGGCCGGCCGCGGCGTCACGCTCGGCCGCACGCCCGAGCCACACCGCGACCTCCGGCAAGTAGTACGCGAACCCCTCGCCGCCGCGGGCCCCGATGTCCCGCACGAGGTGCGCCGCGCGCGCGGCGCCCGCGCCGCGCACGACCTGCTCGCGCCAGTACGCCGCGTGTACCGACGCGCCGATGGCCCAGTGCTCCATGCCGCGCGATCCGAACTCGCTGGCGAGGTCCTCGAGCATCCGGATACCCGCGCGCGGGTCGCCCTGCTGTGCCCGCACGATCCCGCGCACGAAGTCGCGGAAGTGCTCGTCGGCGGGAGATCCCTTCGGTGCGCGCGCGAGGATCCGTTCGGCGACCTCGGCATCGCCGCGCAGGAGCGCGAGATGGGCCAGATCTTCCGAGGCTCCGGTCGCGCTCTGCCGGGCGAGCCGGTCCCCTTCCGCGAGCTCGCCGCGCTGCATGCGCGCGGCGGATAGGCACAGGAGCGTGTAGCGCCACAGCGAAGAGCGGTAGGGGCTCAGTACTCCCTCCGCCTTGGTGAAGTGCTCGACCGCCTCATCGGTGCGGCCCCCGTACCACGCCGCGAATCCGAGGACATACGTGCCCGAGGCTGACTCCCAGGCGTCGTTGATGCGACTGGCGAGCCGGACGGTCATGTCCGCCGCCGTCTTGGCGGCGCGGTAGTCGGCCGCGTGCGAATGAAGGTGCGCGAGCTGTCGCTGCAACCGTGCCATCACCAGGTCGCGCGAGCGTCCGCGCGGCGCGGCCACCAGCGCATCCTCAGCCCAGCGCGCTTCGGTGAGCGCCCCGGTGATGTCGTTCGCGGCGGTGAGATTGATCGACGTGCCGAGCCGCAGCTCCGCGAGCAGCAGCGGATCGCCGGCGGCATCGTCCTGGGCCAGCACGGTGAGCCGAGCGGCCTCGTCCGCGCGCGCCAGGTAGTAGGCGAGGTGGACGAGATCGACCGCCACACGTGCACGGAGCATCGGGTCCTTCACGGCGGGCATGAGGTCGGTCAGCCCCGCCCATGCGACGTCGAAGGAGCCGAGGTACTTCAGGCAGCGGGCGCGCAGCACCCGGCGCTCGAGCGTCTGCCTGCCGAGGGGAAGCGTCTGCAGCAGACGCTCCGCATCGGCGCGCGAGAGCGGGGCGATGGCCTGATCGCGGAGCGTCGTCACCCCGTCCGACGCTACCACTAAGTACTACGTGGGCCGTGAGCGTTAGG
>MGON01000006.1:4472-5038 GCA_001795345.1 Chloroflexi bacterium RIFCSPLOWO2_02_FULL_71_16
TCATCTTTCGGGTGATGGCGATGCCTGCGCGCGCGATAGCGCTCCTTGCCATGGTCGCCGTGGCCGCGCCGATCGTGTATGCCCGGACGGCGCCGCTCGAGCCGCCCGAAGGCCGCATGGCCCTTCCCGGGACCGTGGTCCTCGACGCGAGCGGCATCGTCCTCGCGCGGGACGCGGCTTCGGGCACGCGCATCCCCGTCGCGCTCGAGGACGTCGCGCCTGCCGTCGTGTGGGCGACCGTGTCCGCGGAGGACCGCCGCTTCTGGCAACACCCGGGCATCGATCCGATCGCGCTGGCGCGCGCCGCGCTGCATGCGGGCTCGTCAGGGGCGTCGACGATCACGCAGCAGCTCGCGCGCCGGCTCTACCTCGCGGACGAGACCGGCTCGCTCGCGGTCCGCAAGGCGCGCGAGGTGGCTCTCGCGCTCCAGCTCGAGGCGCAGCGCTCGAAGGCCCAGATCCTGGCGCTGTACCTGAACGACGTGTACTACGGGCGCGGCGCGTACGGTATCGAGGCCGCGGCCCGCGCGTACTTCGGTACCAGCGCGCGCGATCTCGACGTCGCG
>MGON01000006.1:5054-5344 GCA_001795345.1 Chloroflexi bacterium RIFCSPLOWO2_02_FULL_71_16
CGGGTCTGCCGCAGCGGCCGTCCGCGTACGACCCGGAGGCCGATGATCGTCCCGCCCGCGCGCGTCAGGCCTACGTCCTCGCGCGCATGGCGCAGGACGGCTGGATCACGCGCAAGCAGGCGGACGAGGCAGCGCGCCGGCCGACCCCGCTGCTCCCCGCGTCAGCGCCGCGCATCGCGCCGCACTTCGTCGCGCACGCCCTGGCCGAGCTCGCTCGGGTCCGCCCGGATCTCGCCGGTCGCCCGGGTCTCGTCATCGAGACCACGCTCGACGCGGGACTCCAGCGCGAG
>MGON01000006.1:5355-10791 GCA_001795345.1 Chloroflexi bacterium RIFCSPLOWO2_02_FULL_71_16
CGCGCGCCTCCATCTCGGCCGCCTCCGCGAGCGCAGCGTCACGAACGCGGCGATCGTCGCGATCGAGCCCGGCACCGGCGGGATCCTGGCGCTCGTCGGCAGCGCGACCGATGGCGACCCGCGCCTCGGCGGCGAGATCGACATGACGACCGCGCCGCGGCAGCCGGGCTCCGCGCTCAAGCCCCTTCTCTACGCGGCGGCGTTCGAGCGCGGGCTGACGGCCGCGACGCCGCTCCTGGACGTGCCGACCACGTTCGCCACGCCGCGCGGCCCGTACACACCCCTCAACTTCGACCGCAAGTTCCACGGGCTGGTGCCGCTGCGCACCGCGCTCGGCTCCTCGCTCAACGTTCCGGCCGTCCGGACCCTCGACGCGCTCGGCGTCGAAGCGATGCTCGAGATCTCTCACCGCTTCGGGCTCAGGACGCTCTCGGCGCCGGAGGCGTACGGGCTCGCGCTGACGCTGGGCGGAGGCGAGGTGCGGCTGTTCGATCTCACCTCCGCGTACGCCGCCCTGGCCGCTGGGGGTGAGCTGGCAGCGCCGTATGCGGTGACGCGGGTGCGCAATGCGAGCGGGGAGGTGCTCTACGAACGCGCGCCCTCGCAGGCCCGGCGCGTCCTCTCGCCGCAGCACGCGTATCTCGTCGCGGACATCCTCAGCGATCCGGACGCGCGCCTGCTCGGCTTCGGCGAGACCAGCCCGTTCGACCTTCCGTTCCCCGCGGCGGCGAAGAGCGGGACCACGACCGGCTTCCGCGACGACTGGACGATCGGGTTCACCCCCGAGGTCGCGGTCGGCGTGTGGGTCGGGAACGCGGACGGGTCGCCCACGCAGGCCGTCTCCGGCGTGGAAGGCGCCGCGCCGATCTGGCGCGACGTGATGAGCGCGGCCGCCTTCGGCCGGCGGATGACGTGGCCGGCCCGGCCCAGCGGGCTCATCGAGCGCACCGTGTGCGCGCCGACGGGCCTCCTCCCGGGCGCCGATTGCCCGTCGCCGGTGCGCGAGCTCTTCGTCGCGGGCACTGAGCCCACGAGCGTGGAGCGCTCCTACGTGCGCGAGCCCGACGGCCGCATCGCGTTCGATCCGCCAGCCGAGGCTCGGGCGTGGTACCTCGAGAACGGCTTCCGGGTGACCCGGTGATCGAACGGGTGCGCGGATCGATGGGCCGCCTTGGTCTGGTGGTGGGCCGCGTCGGCCGGTCGATCTCGGCGACGCGCGGCGCCGTCGCGGCCATCGTCTCTATAGGGCTCGCGGTCAGCGTCGTGACGGCCCTTCCCCTGGAGCGGGTGCTGCCGCGCCCCTACGAGCCGGTCGGCCTCCTGGTGCGGCCCCAGGGCGAGGACATCTCGCGCCTCACGCCGGTCATGGTCACGTTCCCGAACGAGCCGGACGCGTCCGACCCGGAACGCCTTCTGATGCTCGAGCCGTCGGTGAAGGGGTCGTTCGCGTGGATGACCCCGCGCACGCTGCTCTTCCAGCCCGAGTTCCCCGGCCTCCTGCGTGGAGCGACCTACACGATCCGCGTTCCCGGTGGCCCCGCGACGGGACTGAGCGAGGACGTGCGCAGGAAGTTCACGGTGGCGGGACAGCTCGACGTCCAGCAGGTGATCCCGGGAGACCTCGATACCGAGGTGCCGACGGGCGCGCAGGTGATCGTGCAGTTCAGCCGCTCGGTCGCGCCGCTCACGACGCTCTCCGCCCAGCGCAGCGACCCGATCATCCGCTTCGACCCGCCGCTCGAGGGCACCGGCGAGTGGCTGAACACCTCGATCTATCGGTTCATCCCCGAGGACCTTCTGCCATCGACGACGTACACGATGCGGATACCCAGGGGCATCGCATCGGCTGCTGACGCCGTCCTGGAGGACGACTTCACGTGGTCGTTCAGCACGATCACGCCGCACGTCGCCTCGATAGATCCCGCGGACAACACGCTCTTCGCGAGCCCGGCGCAGCAGGTCGCGGTCACCTTCGACCAGCCGATGGCTGCGTCCGCTTCGGACGGCATCGCCGTTCGTGACGCGGAGGGCCGCGAGGCGCCCGGGGTCGTGCGGTGGGATCCGACCAACACGACGGCGACGTTCGTACCGCGCGGCAGCCTGCAGCTCGACGCCGTGTACGTGGTCTCGGTCGAGAAGGGGCTCCGGGGCGCGCACGGCGGCGAGACGTCGGCCCTGCGCACCTCGAGCTTCCGCACCGTCGGTCTGCCTCGCGTGGTCGAAACGAGGCCGCGCGCCGGCGAGACGGCCGCGGACCGCTTCGGCGTGAACATCCGGTTCTCCAACCCCATGGACCGCGAGTCGCTCGAGGGGAAGCTGCGCATCTCCGGCTTCACCGCGGAAGAGCTCGAGGGGGAGGTCTTCATCGACGAGGGCTCCGTCCCGGATCTCGGTTGCGCCGGATGCAGGCCGAACGGCGGAGGCATCCACGCGAGCGTCGGCCTCGAGCCGTCGACGAGCTACACGGTCGAGCTGCTGCCCGGCGCGACCGACCGCTACGGCCAGCCCGTCGGCCCGCTCACGTTCGCGTTCACGACGGGGCAGATGCAGCCGTCGGTGTCGCTGGTGCTGCCGGGATGGTCGGAGGGGACGACGTTCGCCGCCTCGACCGAGCCGGTCCTCTGGTACCAGGCGACGAACATGCCGTCCGTCGATCTCACCCTCTGGCCGCTGGATGCCGATGAAGGCTCGCGGATCCTCCACGGGATCGCTCGCCAGGACATGAGCCGGTTCCAGCCATCCGCCCGGCCGATCCGGACGTGGACCGAAGCGGTGAACGCGCCGAGGAACGAGGTCGCGCTCCGATCGACGTCCGTCAGCGGTGGCGGTCCGCTCGCCAAGGGCTACTACTTCGTGCGCACGTCCGGGCAGTACCGCTCGCACTTCGCGTTCGCGGTGGTCGACACGGTCATCGTCACCAAGCTGTCCACGAACGAGCTGCTGGCGTGGGCTCTCGACCACGACAGCGGCGCGCCCCTGGCGGGCGTGCCGATCAAGGCGTTCGGCGGCGGGGTCTCGCCCGACGAGGCCACGACCGACGCCGGCGGTCTGGCGTCGTTCACCGTCCCGGTCCCGCTCGAGGGGAAGGACGTCGGCGACCGTTCCATCTGGCTGACGATCGACGAGGATGGCCGCCACGGCGTCGCGAGCACGCGCTGGACCGAGGGCACGGCGCCGTGGCAGCTCGGCATCCCGACCGAGTACCACGCCCGCAGCTTCGTGGGGCAGATCTACACGGACCGTCCCCTCTACCGCCCCGGCGAGATCGTCGAATACAAGGGCGTGGTGCGCGCCGACGACGACGCCGCGTACAGCGTGCCGCCCGCGGACACGGAGCTCGAGCTCCAGATCGTCAACCCGCGCGGCCAGGAGATCGAGACGGAGAAGGTGCAGCTCAGCCCCTTCGGGACGTTCGCCGGCAGCTTCGCCATCCCCGCTGACGCGCCGGTCGGCGACAACACGCTGACCGTGCGGCTCCCGGGCGGCCAGCATCCGATCCACCTCTTCAGCAACTCCTTCCGCATCGCCGAGTTCCGCAAGCCCGAGTACCAGGTCGAGGTGACCACGGCGAAGCCGTCCTACGTCGACGGCGAGACCATCGAGGTGCGCACGAAGGCCTCGTTCTTCTTCGGCGGCGCGCTCGCGGGAGCGCCGGTCACATGGTCGGCGGCGAGCGCTCCATTCGCTCTCGAGGTGGATGGTTACGAGCGCTATTCCTTCAGCGACAGCGACGAGACGCGCACGAGCGCGCGGCGCGACCAGACGCGCGCGAGCGGCTCGGCCACGACGGACGCGAGCGGGAACGCGGCGTTCTCCGTCCCGGCGGCGCTCGTGGCTTCCGAGGGCGCGCAGCGGTTCACCATCGGCGCGAACGTCAGCGACGTGAGCGGCCAGGCCGTCGCGTCGAGCACGCAGGTGACCGTGCACCCAGCGGCCCTCTACGCCGGGATCCGCCCGTCGGAGTACGTGGCGTCCGCCGGCACCGACGCGGGGATCGACGTCGTCAGCGTCAACACCGACGGCGAGCCCATCGGCGGGCAGCGCATCGCGCTGAAGGTGTACGACCGCCAGTGGATCACCACCCGAGACGAGACCCCGGGCGGCGGGCGCCGCTACACGAGCACGCCGAAGGACACGCTGCTGGAGACGCTCCGCGTCACGACGGACGCCGAGGGAGAGGGGCACACCACGTTCAGGCCGACGAAGCCGGGGACGCTCTGGCTCGTCGCCGAGATGACCGACGCCCAGGGCCGCACCTCAAGGTCGGCGGCGTACCTCTGGGTCTCCGGTAGCGGGTACGCCTCGTGGCAGATCTCCAACGACGACACGATCGAGCTCATTGCCGACAAGGAGGGCTACGCGGTCGGCGAGACCGCCGAGGTCCTGGTGCCCGCGCCGTTCGCGGGCGCGACCGCGCTCGTCACTGTCGAGCGCGGCAAGGTGATCACGCGAACGGTGACGACGCTCGCCACGAACAGCGAGCGGCTGCGCATTCCGATCACCGACCGCTCGGTGCCGAATGTCTTCGTCTCGGTGGTCCTGTATCGCGGGCCCATCGCGGCCGATCCCGTCCCGAAGTACAGGGTCGGATACGTCCAGCTGTCCGTCTCGACCGTCACGCGCGCGCTCACCGTGACCGTGCGCGCGGACCGCGACCAGACCAGCCCTGGCGAGACCGTCCGCTACGACATCGCGGTCAAGGACCACACCGGCACGGGCGTCCGCTCGGAGCTGTCGGTAGCGGTCGTCGACAAGGCACTGCTCTCCCTCGAGGAGGAGCGCGGCCCGGACGGCATGAGGGCGTTCTGGTTCGAGCGGGGTCTGGCGGTCACTACCGGGTCGTCGATGTCCGTCTCCATGGACCGCGCGAACGACCTCACCCGCGAGATCGCGGGCCAGGGCAAGGGCGGCGCAGGGTTCAGCGGCGACCGGCCGCGCAAGGAGTTCAAGAACGTCGCCCACTGGAGCGCGCAGCTGGTCACGAACGAGGACGGCACCGCATCCGTCCACGTGACGATGCCGGACGACCTGACGACCTGGCGGATCCAGGTGCGGGCGGTGAGCGGTGACACCAAGGTCGGCGAGGGCACCGGCGAGCTCGTCTCGACCCAGCCGTTGCTGCTGCGGCCCGCGCTGCCGCGCTTCCTGCGCGTGGGCGACTCGGCCGAGATCCGCGTCCTCGTGACGAACGCGACGCTGGACGCGTCGGAGGTCGAGGTGCGGCTGGCGGCCGAGGGCGTGAACGTCGAAGGCGACGTGCGGACCGCGACCATCGCCGCGGACGGCACGGAGGTCCTCACCTGGCCGGCAACGGTCGAGGCCGAAGGCACCGCGAGGTTCGCGTTCTCGGCGACCGGCAGCGGCGGCCTGCAGGACGCCGTCACCATCGAGATCCCAGTCCTCATGGACGTGACGCCCGAGACGATGGCGACCGGC
>MGON01000006.1:10857-14571 GCA_001795345.1 Chloroflexi bacterium RIFCSPLOWO2_02_FULL_71_16
GAGGGCACGGAGCGCATCGCGAGCCGGCTGCTGGCGACGATCGGCGTCCGCCGCGCCGAGATCAGCGCGAGCGGCGTATCGACCGCGCACGACGGCCGGATCGCGAGCGACATCGCTGCCCTGCTCGGCCGCCAGCGTCCCGACGGCGGCTGGCCGTGGTGCGACGACCCGCTGTGCCAGACGGACCCGCGCGTGACCGCCTGGGCGCTGCTCGCGCTGGGCGAGGCGCGACGCGACGGCACGACCATCGACAGCGGCGTGGTCGCCCGCGCGAGCGAGTACGTGCTCGCGTACGTCTTCCGACCGACCGACGTTGCGTCGCCGGCCAATGCGAGCGACAAGGCTCTCATGCTCGCGGCGCTCGCAGCGTCGGGCGGCGGCGACAGGGCGCTGACGCCCGCGCGCGCCCTGTTCGAGCAGGAGCGCGCCGTTCTGACGAGCTGGGGGCGGGCGTACCTGATCCTGGCGCTCGGGGACGCGGGCGTCGGACCCGACGATACCGCCGTGCGGGCGCTGCTGAACGACGTCGCGGCCGCGATGATCCCGAGCGCGAACGGGAACCACTGGGAGGACGCGCGGGTCCGCGGCGGGTTCATGACGAGCACCGGGGCGACCGGACTGGTCACCCTCGCGCTCGCGCGCGTCCGTCCCGATCAGGCGCTGCTGGCGCAGAGCGTGCGCTGGCTCGTCGTCGCTCGAGGCGCGCAGGGCTGGCACACCTCGATCGACCGCGCGCTCGGCGTGCTCGGCCTGACGACGTACGCGGCGAAGACCGGCGAGCTCGGTGGCGACTACCGCTTCAGCGTCACGCTCGGAGAGCAGCGCCTGCTCGGCGGCGCGGTCAGACCGGGCGCGGCTCCGATCTCGCTGACCACGGCGCTGCCGCTCACGACGTTCACGCCCGGCACGTTCAGCCTCCTCGCGTTCTCACGCGACTTCGAGCGGCCGGGTCGGCTCTACTACACGCTCGACCTGCGGTACGTGACACCCGCGCAGGGGATCGAGGCGGTGAACCGCGGATTCGCGGTCACGCACGAGTACACCTCGCTCTCGGACCCGACGACGCCCCTGGTGAGCGTGAAGGTCGGCGAGACGGTGCGCGTGAAGGTGACGGTCATCGCTCCCGCGGACCGGAAGTACGTGACGGTCGAGGATCTCCTGCCCGCCGGGCTCGAGGCGGTCGACGCGCGGCTGCGGACCGTGGATCCGAAGCTGAAGGCGCAGCTCGACGCGGAGCGCGCCGCGATCGCCGAGAAGGCCGCGGGAATGGCGATCGCGCCGTGGTACCGCTGGTACTACAGCCCCTGGCAGCACGTCGAGCTGCGGGACGACCGCGCCGTGCTGTACGCGGAGGACCTGTCCAAGGGCGTGTACGAGTACGTGTACTACGCGCGTGCGACGACGCCCGGCGACTTCTTCGTGGCGCCGGCGCATGCTTCCGAGACGTACTTCCCCGAGGTCTTCGGCCGCAGTGACAGCGCGAGGTTCATGGTCACGAAGTAAGACACGCGGCATTCGCCGCGGCTGTACATCGCGGCAGACGCTCCGCGTCAGCCGACGCTGTAGACCTCGGCGACCGGACCGCTCGCGCACGTACGGCCGATCGCCGTGCGCTCGCGGCTATGCTCCTCGCACGGCACAGCGATCCAACGCCCCCAAGGCCACGCCCGTCCCCCTGCGCCCGGTCGAGCGGCGCGCCGAGGGCGACCTCGACGCGCTCTTCGAGGGCATCGTCGACTCGCTCCACCGCGACGCCCGCCGCGTGCGCGCGCAGGTCGAGCGCTTCCGCCGGGCCTACCAGAAGCGCGGCACGACCGACGACGAGACGACGCGCCGGGCGTTCCGCCGGCTGCGCCAGCTGCAGATCGTCGCCGAGGCCATCGGGTCGGCGGCCTCGTACCTCGGCGGGTCGGGCATCGCTCCCGACCGCCGCGCGCAGGACGAGCGCCTCGAGATCGCCCGGCGCGTCCTCGAGAGCCTCGAGGCCGAGCGCGAGCGGCTCATGCGTGACGTGCACGACGGCCCGGCCCAGATGCTCGCGAACGCCATCTTCGAGCTCGACTACCTCGACCGCCTCGCGGACCGCGTCTCGAGCGACGTGCGCCAGGCGCTCCGCGCGGAGATCACGGCGATGAAGGGACAGTTCCGCACGTCGCTCGACGGCGTGCGCGCGATGATCTACGACCTGCGCCCGCCGGTGCTCTCCGAGCTCGGCCTGGCCGGGGCCATCCGAACGTACGCGAACGAGTACGAGTCGCGCTACGGGCTCCGTACCGTTCTGAACCTCGAGGACCGCGAGACCGGGCTCGACTCGCAGCAGGAGCTCGCGGTCTACCGCGTGATGCAGGAGGCCCTGCAGAACACCCACCGCCACGCCAACGCGACGACCGTGCGCATCCAGTGGGAGCGCGACGGCGACGACTGGGTCCTCCGCTGCACCGACGACGGCGTCGGCTTCGACATCGTCCGCGCGGCGCGTCAGCCGCGCTCGGTGGGTCTCGTATCGATGCGGCAGCGCGCGGAGCTCATCGGAGGCCAGTTCGAGCTCCGGTCCACCCCGGGGCAGGGCGCGACGATCACCGTGCGCATCCCCTCGCGCTCGGAGGACGACGACCGGTGAGCGGGCTAGGCTGACGGACCGATGACCGCATCTCAGGACCTCATCCAGGGATTCACCGCCGAGCAGCAGCGGCTGGACATGGAGATCCGCGAGCTCGACCTTCTCGTCGGCTCGACGAAGACGGAGGTCGACCGGCTGAAGGCACGCGAGGAGCAGGCTCGCGCGCGGATCGACGAGGCTCGGGCCGACCCGAGCCGCGCGACGCCGGACGAGGTCTTCTCGGCGGCCGACGAGCACAGCGCGGCGCTCGCTCGCCGCGTGACGATGGAGGGACAGCTCGCGCAGCTCCAGGCGAAGCGCAAGCTGCTCGACCGGGTCAACTCCCTCATCGGTCAGGCGCAGGAGCAGCTGGAAGAGCAGAGCCGCCAGGCCGAGGCGGCTCCGGCCCCGCCCCCCGCGCCCGACGAGCCCCGGGAGGGTCCCGTGGACGACACCCGTCTCCTGCAGGCCGTCGTCGAGACGCAGGAGGAGGAGCGCCGCCGCATCGCACGCCAGGTCCACGACGGCCCGGCGCAGGCGATGGCGAACGTGGTGCTCCAGTCCGAGATCAGCGAGCGCCTCTATGAGGTGGATCGCGACCGCTCGCGCCAGGAGCTCGGGGCGCTGCGCCAGATGGTGAACAAGACGCTCCAGGAGCTGCGCGGGTTCATCTTCGAGCTCCGACCAATGATCCTGGACGACCTCGGCCTGGTGCCGACCCTCCGCCGCTACATCCAGACGCTGAACGACAAGCACAAGATGAAGATCGACCTCGCGAGCAACGGGCGTGATCGGCGCCTTCCGCCCGAGGACGAGATCGCCGTCTTCCGCCTCATCCAGGACTCGGTCGTCGAGCGCATCGAGAAAGCGCAGGCCAAGCAGATCTCGCTGCGGCTCGATTGGAAGGAAGAGACCCTCGACATCCTCCTCCAGAGCGACGGCCGTGACCTTCCCGCCGACGGCGAGCTGACCTCCGGGCTGCGGCGCAGCGAGCGCGTCTCGCTCCTGCGCGGCCGCTTGCAGCAGGAGGCGCGCGCCGACGGCACCGTCGCGGTCCTGGTCAGCGTGCCGATCCGGCCGGCGCCCACGCTCATCTCATGACGGACCAGGCGGGG
>MGON01000006.1:14590-15344 GCA_001795345.1 Chloroflexi bacterium RIFCSPLOWO2_02_FULL_71_16
GACCGGATCGCCGACCTCCTCGGATCAACGAGCGCGCTCATCGAGGCCGAGCTCCGCGCGCTCACCGAGGATGACGCGCGCTGGCATCCACCGTCCACTACTGACGACAAGACCCATCACGAGTGGTGCGTGAACGAGGTCCTCGGCCACCTGATCGAGTCCGAGAAGCGCGGATTCTTCGGCCGGATCACGCGAACGATCGAGCAGGACCGCCCGATCGAGGAGCCCTGGGACCAGATCGCCGTGGCGCGGGAGCGCAGGGACTGCGAACGCATGGTCATGAGCCTCTTCATGGAGTGGATGGGGCTCCGCCGCCGCAGCCTCGAGCTCGTGCGCTCGCTCACGCCGGGCCAGCTCGAGCGCGCCTGCGTCCACGGGAAGGTGGGGGAGCTCAGGGTGAAAGGGCTGCTCCACGAGTGGGTCCATCACGACCGCAACCACACGCGCCAGCTGCTCGCGAACGTCCAGGCCCGGGTCTGGCCGCACATGGCGAACAGCCAGAAGTTCGTCGGCGAGTGAGCTTCCCGCTCGGGAGCGGCCGCCGTCGCTAGGGACGCCGCCGCGGACGAGGAGCTCGTCCTCCTCACGCGTGGGCGCAAGACCGGCCGGGAACACCGCGTCAGCCTCTGGTGCGCGCAGGATGGCGATCTCTTGTGGCTGCGCGCGGACGAGCGGACCAGTACGGAAGAGGACGCGGCCGGCTGGGCACCGCGCCGCTCCGGGCGCGGTCCCGACTGGTACCGGAACCTGCTCG
>MGON01000006.1:15353-15595 GCA_001795345.1 Chloroflexi bacterium RIFCSPLOWO2_02_FULL_71_16
GCTGCCGCGTGATCATCGGTGACCGCGAGCATGAGGCGCGCTACGAGCCGCCAACGGATCCGTCCTCGGACCTCCGCCGGCTGGTCGAGCTGTGGCGCGCGAAGTACGGCGCCGAGTGGGTCCAGGACTGGTATGTCGAGAAAGGGCGAGTCCCGGTGAAGCTGCGGCTTCTCGATGTCCCTTCGGTCGCCTAGCCGCGCTCCGAGGCGATGAAGCCGGCCGTGTCGTTCAGTTCGACCCGG
>MGON01000006.1:15602-15674 GCA_001795345.1 Chloroflexi bacterium RIFCSPLOWO2_02_FULL_71_16
CACAGGCAGCAACGGGCGAGCGGGCGGTGGACTGGGAGCGCGTCTACACGCTCCACGCTCCTGCGCTCCTCC
>MGON01000006.1:15701-15837 GCA_001795345.1 Chloroflexi bacterium RIFCSPLOWO2_02_FULL_71_16
GCTTCGCCACAGGCTCGAGATCCGGGATCCGGAGGACGGTGATGCCGTCCTTCCCGGCGGCATAGAGCAGGAGGCCATCCGGTGACATCGGAACGGTCGATGGCGTCCCACCGGCTTCGGCTGTGGGGAAGAGCCA
>MGON01000006.1:15858-15979 GCA_001795345.1 Chloroflexi bacterium RIFCSPLOWO2_02_FULL_71_16
GAGCTTCTGGGGCGTTGGCACGGGTCCGAGGAGAGCCTGCGTGCGTAGGTCTACGACCTGCATCACGTCGCCGAAGGCCGGGTACTGGTGCAGGTAGAGCAGCTGCCCATCGGGGGTGAAG
>MGON01000007.1:0-124 GCA_001795345.1 Chloroflexi bacterium RIFCSPLOWO2_02_FULL_71_16
TGTACCTCACCAGCCTTTGCGCTCCGCCGACGAGCAGCGGCCTGCACGCTCGCTTCGTCGACCAGTCGCCCTATCCGGAGGTGGATCCGGGCGGGATCGGAACGGTCTCGGTCGTGCTCGAGAA
>MGON01000007.1:206-10233 GCA_001795345.1 Chloroflexi bacterium RIFCSPLOWO2_02_FULL_71_16
CTCGGCGCGGGCTGGCCGACCCCCGCGCGTCCCGCGGTGCAGGCCGAGGACCTCGTGCCTCCCGGCGGAAGAGCGACGTTCAAGTTCTCGGTCACGGGTGAGCTGCCGGGGAGCTACCTCATCCCGCTGCGCCCCGTGGTCGATGGCGTCACGTGGCTGGAGGACCAGGGCATGCACACCGTATTGAAGGTGCGCGACTAGAGAGGCGTGAGCGAGCGTCCGGCTTTGCCGGCGCGAGCGAGCTTCGACGAGCGGGGTCGAGGCGGCGAGGCCGAAGGCCGAGCGCGAATATCAGGCGTGCTCCTCGATCCAGACGGAGCCGTCCTCGCTGTGCTCCTTCTTCCAGATCGGGACGTCGCGCTTCAGCTCGTCGATCGCCGAGCGCGCCGCGGCGAAGGCCGCATCCCGGTGCGGCGCGCCCGCCGCGACGATGACCGCGATCTCGCCGATGCCGAGGTCCCCGACGCGGTGATGCATCGCCACCCGGGCCGGCGCGTGCTCGCGCTCGAGGCGGTCGGCGATCTCGCGCATCCGGCGCTCGGCCATCTCGGCGTACGCCTCGTACTCGAGATGGGTCACGCGCTTCCCGCGGCTCTGGTCGCGCACCGTCCCGAGGAACACCGCGACGCCGCCGAACCCGTCCGCGCGCACGGCTGCGATGACGTCGTCGACCGAGAGCGGGGCCGTACCGACGGCGATCCGCTCCATGGAAGGAGCGGCCCCGCCTGACACCGGCGGTATGAGCGCGAGCTCGTCGCCGTCGGCTAGCGCGGCGTCCGCGTCCACGTACTCCCGGTTGCGGGCCATCACGACCTGGCGTCCCTCGGCCACGAGGGGGTGCTCGCGGAGCACCTCGCGGACCGCGTCGCGCACGAGCGCGCCGTCCGGCAGCTCGACCTGGATGTGTCCGACCCCGGCGGCCTCGCGGTACGACGCGAACAGCCGTACCAGAACGCGGATCATGGTCTGAGCCTACAGGCGAGCGAAGCGACAGCCAGCTTCACGCTAGGCTGCCCTTTGAATGGATCTCGGCGCGGCTCTGCCCGCGCTGGCGCTCACGCTCCTCCTGCTGCTGACGAACGGTTTCTTCGTGGCCGCCGAGTACGCGATCGTCCGCGTCCGCCGCACGCGGCTCGCGGAGCTGGCCGAAGGCGGGAGCCGCCGCGCGAGGCTGGCCATGCACATCAACGACTCGCTCGACGACTACATCTCGACGGTCCAGGTCGGGGTCACGGGCGCGTCGCTGGGCATCGGCATCATCGGCGAGCCGGCGGTCGCGACGCTCCTCGAGCCCATGCTCGGCTGGCTCGCGGGCATCTCGGAGCCGCTCTTCCACACCGCGAGCTTCATCGTCGCGTACGGCCTCATCACGTACGTGACCCTGGTCGCCAGCGAGCTCGCGCCGAAATACGTCGCTCTCGAGCACGCGGTGCCGCTCGCCCTGGCCACCGCCTACCCCATGCACGTCGCCTATCGCGTGCTCTTCCCGTTCGTCTGGCTCGTGAATCGAGGCGCGGGGGCGCTCGTGCGGCTGTTCGGAGTGCGGCCCTCGAGCGACCTCGACGCCATGAGCGAGGAGGAGCTCAAGATGCTGGTGGCGGTCTCGAGCCGCAAGGGCGTGCTCCAGGAATCAGAGCGCGTCCTCCTGGTCAGGGCGCTCGACTTCGCGGACACCCTCGTCCGGCAGGTAATGGTCCCGCGGACCGAGATCGTGGGCATCGACGAGCGCAGCACGCTGCGCGAGCTGCGGGACATCGCGCGCGAGCGGCCCTTCACCCGGTTCCCGGTGTTCCAGGGCGACCTCGATCACGTGGTGGGCGTCGTGCACATCAAGGATCTGGTCCCGGCCGTCGACCTGTCGCGGCCGGTCCGCGAGGTCATGCGCAAGCCGCTGTTCATGCCGGAGACCCAGGGCCTCGACCGCGCCCTCGCCGAATTCCGGCGCCAGCAGCTGCAGCTGGCCGTCGTGGTCGACGAGTTCGGTGGCACCGCCGGGATCGTCACGCTCGAGGACGTCTTCGAGCAGCTCGTCGGGGAGGTCCAGGACGAGTTCGACCGCGAGACCCCGCACTTCCGCGCCGAGAAGGACGGGACCTGGCTCATCGACGGCCTCGGCGGGCTGGGCGAGCTGCGCGAGCGCCTGGGGATGGAGCTCGAGGACGAGCCCTACGACTCCGTCGGCGGCCTCGTCTTCGGCCGGATCGGGCGCCTCGCCAAGGTCGGGGATGCGGTCGAGATCGAAGGCCGGCGGTTCGTCGTGACCGCCCTCGATGGCCGCCGCGTGGCGCAGGTGCGCGTCGAGCGCGCCGCGTCCAAGCGCGGGCCGTGAGCCCCGTCGCGGCCGGGGACCTCCGCCGGGTGGCCGGACGCTTCCCGACCGGCGTGACCGTCGTGACGGCGACGGCCGCCGGCCGTCCCTGCGGCCTGACGGTCAGTAGCTTCACGTCGGTCTCGCTCGAGCCGCCCCTGGTCCTCGTCTGCATCGCCCGGACCGCTCGGGCCTACGCCTGCTTCGAAGCGGCGCAGAAGTTCGCCGTGAACGTCCTGGCCGACGACCAGGAGGCCGTCGCGCGGCTCTTCGCCAGCCTTTCCGAGGACAAGTTCCGGGGCCTCGCGTACCGGCCGTCGCCCGCCGGACATCCGCTCCTGGAGGGCGTCCACGCCTGGCTGGACTGCGAGACGGCCGCGCGCTACGAGGCGGGGACGCACACGGTGTACCTCGCGCGGGTCACCGACCTCGGCGCCGGCTCCGGCCGGCCGCTCCTCTTCTACCGGTCGGCGTACGCGCGTCTCGGAGGCGTCGCACCTCGCTGACAGCGCCGCGTCGCGCGCCGTCACGCTCGCAACACGCTACCGCTGCCCTCGTTACAAGGTCGTTGACATGGCGCGCGATGCGGTCCTCCCGTCTGGCACGCCGGGTGCGTTCGCTGGGGTCAAAGGCAAGAAGGAGGCAACGAGATGGATCTCATCGGCACCCTCGGCAGCGACGCCGGCCTCCTCCTCTTCTCGGCCGCCGGCCTGCTGGCGACGACCGTCGCCATCCTCTACGACACCAGGGACCAGCGCACCGACCTGGCGAAGGCGAACCTCCGGCTGGAGCGCTAGCGGGGCCGCGCCCTGCGGGCGCGGTCTCTTCTTGTTAGCGGGGCCGCACCGCGTCGACCAGGGCCCGGACGAAGGTACCCAGCTCCGAGAAGCGGTCGCCCCACCAGTCCTGGGTCCGGGGGTCCAGCAGCACGAGCAGCGCGACGGCCAGGACGAGGACGCCCGCGGTGACCGCGACGGCCGCGATGACGTTCCAGCGGAACGTCGGGCGCCGGACCGCCACCGCTAAGCGTGCCGCAGGCGCGCGACCAGGTTGTCCATCCGCGCTCGGGAGATCGTGAGGAACTTCGCCAGGTTCTGGCGGTCGCCCTCGGGGACGCCGTCCGAGGCCTCGAGCGCCCGCGCCAGCTCGGCCAGGGCCTCGTTCAGCTTCCGCGTCCCGAGGATGAGCGCGTCGTCGCGGAGCGGCGGGGGGCCCTCCTTCTCCTCCCTGGGAGGCTGAGCCGTCGGGTCGAGGATCTTCTGGACGCGCTCGTGGAGCTTGAGCAGGGTGAGCTCCCCGCCGAGGACCCGCTTCACGAGCGCCCGGCGTCGCTTCTTGTCCTCGATCTTCATGAGCTCGTAGGCGTGGGTGATCGTGTCGTAGCGCTGGGCGACCATCTCGCGCACGTCGTCGGGCGCGTTCGCCAGGCGCAGCCGGTTCTCGACGTAGCCCTTGTCCTTGCCGAGCTTCCCGGCGAGCCCGCGGATCGAGTAGCCCAGCTCGTTCGTCATCTTGTGGTAGATGAACGCCTCGTCGAGCGGCGAGAGATCCTCGCGCTGCAGGTTCTCGATGAGCGCGATCTCGAGCGCGGTCGCGTCGTCGAACCGCTCGACGATCGCGGGCACCGTCTCGCGGCCGGCGAGCTTCGACGCGCGCCAGCGGCGCTCGCCGGCGATGATCTCGTAGCCCTCGCCGCTCGGCCGCACGAGGATCGGCTGCAGGACGCCGTGCTCGGTGATCGAAGCGGCGAGCTCCTTCAGCGTCTCCTGGTGCCACGTCATGCGCGGCTGCGAGGGATTCGGCTCGATCTTCTCGATCGGGATCTCGCGCACCGCGGTCGGCGTGCGCGCCGAGAGCAGGCTGATGATGCCGGCCTGCGTCTCGGATTCCTGCTGGAAGATCCGGCTCCCCGCGTCGCGGAAGGACTTCGTCCGCCGGTCTCGGGTGCTAAGCATGGGCCACCTCTTTCGCGAGCTCGAGGAAGCTCTTCGCGGCCTCCGAGCGGGCGTCGTATGTGGTGATCGGCACGCCCGCGGTGGGCGCCTCGCCGATCTTCACCGACTGGCGGATCACGGTGCGGAAGACCGGATGGTCGCCGGTCTCCTTCAGCGAGTCGAGCATGTCGCGTCCCAGGATCGTCCGGCTGTCGTAGAAGGTCGGCAGCAGGCCGAGCACCTGGAGGCGCGGGTTCAAGCGAGCCTGCACCGTCTTGATGATCTTCAGGAGCGCGGCGACGCCCTTGAGCGAGTAGTACTGCGTCTGCACCGGGATGATCACGCCGTCCGCCGCGACGAGCGCGTTCAGCGTGAGCAGCCCGAGCGTCGGCGGGCAATCGATGACGATGTGCGAATAGCGATCCGCGACGTCGGGCGTGACCTTGTCGCGAAGCGCCATCTCGCGTCCGATGGCGGTCATGAGCTCCATCTCGGCGGCCGACAGATCGATCGTCGTCGGCGCGACGTCGAGACGAGGGGTCTTGGTCTCACGGATGACCGAAGCCAGCGACACGTCGGGCTCGACGATGACCTGCGCCATGCCGCGCTCGACACTGTTCAGGTCGATGCCGAGGCCTACGGACAGGTTGCCCTGGGGATCGAGGTCGATGCAGAGGACCCGCTCACCGAGCTGCGCGAGCGCGCCGCCCAGATTGATCGCGCAGGTGGTCTTGCCGACGCCGCCCTTTTGGTTCGCTATCGCGATGATGCGTCCCAACGCGCCTCCCATGGCGAGACTCGGCCGTCTCCCCATGCGCGCGCAGTCGCGACGCGCCAGCCGTGCGTCACTATAGAGCACAGACCACGGCCCGTAGCTCAGTGGTAGAGCGGCAAACTCATAATTTGCTGGTCCCAGGTTCGATCCCTGGCGGGCCGACCGTGGAGGAGGGACAGCTGGTCGGTCTCGACGACGTCCAGCGGGCCCGAGAGGTCGTCGCTCCTCACATCCAGCGGACGCCGCTCCTGTCTAGCCGCCACCTCGGCGAGCGCATCGGCGCCCAGGCCTGGCTCAAGGCGGAGAGCCTCCAGCGGACCGGCTCCTTCAAGCCGCGCGGTGCGGTCTACGCGGTCGCGACCATGCCCGAGGCCGACCGGCAGCGGGGGATCGTGACCATGAGCGCCGGCAACGCGGCCCAGGCGATCGCCTACGCCGGCCTGGCGGTCGGTGCGCGCGTCGTGGTCGCCATGCCGGAGACCGCCCCGGCGACCAAGGTGGCGGCGACCCGCGGTTACGGCGCGGAGGTCCGCTTCGGCGCCGACACGACGAAGCTCATGCCCATCGTCCGCGAGCTCGAGGCCGCCGGGATGCGGTTCCTGCACCCCTTCGACGACGACGCGATGATCGCCGGGCACGGCACCGTCGCGGTCGAGATCCTCGAGGATCTGCCCGACGTCGACCTCATCGTCGTGCCGGTCGGCGGGGGCGGGCTCATCGCGGGCATCGCGGTCGCGGCCACGGCCCTGCGGCCGGGCATCCGCGTCGTCGGCGTCGAGCCGGAGGGCGCCCCGGGCATGCGCCGGGCGCTGGACGCCGGCCGCGTCGTCCCGCTCGAGCGGCCGAGGACCATCGCCGACGCGCTCGCGGCGCCCTTCGCCGGCGAGCGGCCCCTCGAGATCGTCCGGGGGCTCGTCGAGGACGTCGTGCTCGTCAGCGACGACGAGATCGCCGAGGGCGTCCGCTTCCTGGCGGCACGGGCCCGGCTCGTCGTCGAGCCCGGCGGCGCGGCGGCCGTCGCCGCGCTGCTCGCGGGCCGCGCCGGCGTGCGTCCAGGGGAGCGGGTGGCCGTCCTGGTGAGCGGCGGGAACGTCGACGCCGCCCGGCTCGCGGAGATCCTGGGAGCCGACGGACCGGCGCTGTCCAGTACGCCGGGCGGACCCGGGCCTCGGCCGCAGGGAGCGGACCGCCCCCGGGCGACGCTCTACGCGGACGGCGCGGCGCGCGGGAACCCAGGCCCCGCCGGCGCCGGGGCACTGCTCCTGGACGAGCGTGGGGACACGCTCGCCGAGCTCCACCTCGCGCTGGGGCGGGCGACGAACAACGTGGCCGAGTACCAGGCGCTGATCCTCGGCCTCGAGGAAGCGAAGAAGCGCGGCATCGAGCGCATCGACGTGCGGATGGACTCGCTCCTGGTCGTGCGCCAGATGCAGGGCCTCTGGAAGATCAAGCATCCCGGGCTGCGGCCCCTCGCCGTCCGCGCGGGCGCGCTCCTGGCGGAGTTCGGCGACCGCACGATCGAGCACGTGCCCCGCGAGCAGAACAGCGGGGCCGATCGGCTCGCGAACAAGGCGATCGACGAGGCGGGCGGGTGAGCGTCGAACCCATCGAAGGTCTCATCGGCCGCGCGCTCGGCGCCGAGGTCCACGACGTGCGGCGCGAGCCGCTCGGGACCGCGGGTGGAGTGGAGCGTGAGCGGGTCCGATTCACGAGCGACGGCGCCGAGCGCACGGTCCTCTTCGAGCGGATGTCGCCGCGGCGCGCGCTCGAGGTGCAGCTCCTCCCATTCCTCGCTCGCAAGACCGACCGCGTGCCGGCCGTCCACGCGCGGGGCGTCCCGCCCAAGCACGTGCCGGCCCCGCAGTGGCTCCTGGTCGAGGACCTCGCCGGCGCGCCGAGCGCGTGTGACGGCGACGTCAGGGCGATCCTCGACGCGAAGCTCGCCGTGGAGCAGGCCGTCCGCGCCGACGCTCCGGCGCTGCGGGCGCTCGGGGTGCCCGAGCGCGGACCGGACGCGATCGCGGCCGAGATCGCGGAAGCCGTCGCGGCCGAGGCGGACGCGGACGGGATCCGGGAGGAGGCACGAGAGTCGGCGCGACGGATCACGAAGCTGCCAGTCGCGCTCGTCCACGGCGACCTGCGCTGCGACAGCGCGGTCACGACGGATCGGGGCGTGGTCCTCCGAGGATGGGGGAGCGCCTACATCGGCTGCGCCCTGCTCGACGTGGTGCGGCTCGTCGCGGACGTGGTCGAACGCGGCGAGGCCGTGCTCGGCATCGGGCTCTCACGCCTCTACGCCGAGCGGGTGGGCATCGTGCTGCCGACCGAGGTCCTGAGGGGTGCCGAAAAGCTCGACCGGCTGGCTCGCCGCTACCTGGATCGATAGCCCCCGAGGGCGTCGAAACCGGTAGAATGGTCCATGTCGAGCGGTCCGGATGGTCGCGACGCCGAAAGGCGGCGAGGAAGGTCGGGGCTGCAGAGGGCAGGGTGGCGGGTAACGCCCGTCCGCCGCGAGGCGAGGACCAGCGCCACAGTGACGATGCCGCCGAGAGGCGGAGTGAAACGCGGCAAGCTCCACCCGCAGCAAGATCGAATAGAGGGACCATGGCGTGGCCCGCGCCGTCCCTGGGTCGATCGCTAGAGGCGGAGGGTGACCTCCGATCCCCAGAAGGATGACCGTCACCCCGCAAGGGGGACAGGACCCCGCCTACAGGGCCGCTCGACATCCTTCTGACCCCGCGTAGACGAGTCCGGCTTCGGCCTCTCCCTAGACTCCCCCTGCCGTGACCGCCGTCGAGCTCATCCAGCTGGTCTCGCAGGTCGTCTGGGTGGCGCTCGGCGTCATCACGGTGGTCCGCGCGATACGCCAGCCGTCGCGGGCGAACGTCGACATCGCGCTATTCTTCGCCGGGCTCGCGTTCGTCACGGTCGAGGGCCGCATCGCGGCGGCCATCGAGCTGCCGGCCGCGCCACTTCTCACGTTCCTGGTCCGCGTCATCGTCGTGGCGCTTCCGTACCTGCTCATTCGGCTCGCGCACGACTTTGGATCGGTCGCCCTGCCTGTACGGCGGGCCGCGGAGATCCTGCTCGCGGCCTCGGTCGTGGCAATGGCCGTGTTCCCCGATCTACCCGCGCAGCTCACGCTGTCGATCGTCGCGTACTTCGTTGTCTTCTCGCTGTACGCGGCCGTGTCGTTCATCCGGCTCGCCAGCAGGTCGCACGGCGTCACGAGACGCCGGATGCACGCGGTCGCGTGGGGCTCGTACCTCCTCGGGATCGCCATCCTCATCGCGGGCGTGGCGATCTTCGCTCCCGCGCTCGGCGATCTCACACGCGCGGTAACGCAGATCCTGGCGCTGGCATCGTCGCTCTCGTACGCGGTCGGGTTCGTGCCACCCACCGGCCTGCGTCGGTACTGGCAGCTGCCCGAGATCCGCGACCTGGCCCGGCGCGTGTCCGAGCTGCCGCGGCTGCCGACGACCGAGGCGATCGTGCGGGAGCTCGAGAAGGATGCCGGGCGGGCCCTCGGCGCGGGCGCGGCGATCGGCATCTGGGACGAGAGCACCGGCGCGCTGCGGTTCGCCAGCCCTCTCGACGGCCTGCCTAACGAGATCCAACCGAGCGCGTTCCCGTCCTGGCGCTCCTTCACGGAGCAGCGCCCGCTCCACATCGCGGACGCCGCGGCCGCGCTGCCCGAGCGGGCCGAGGGCTACCGCCGGTCCAACATCCGGTCGCTCCTCGTCGCGCCGATCACGGCCGGCGAACGCCGCCTCGGCGTGCTCGTCGCCTACGCCCCCTCTGAGCCGATCTTCGCGGAGGACGACATCGACCTCGCGGTCCTGCTCGCTCAGCAGGCCGCGGTCATCCTCGAGAGCCGCGATCTCATCGACGAGGCCGCAGGTGTGCGCGCCGAAGCGGAGGCCGCGCGACTGAAGGAGGACTTCGTCTCGGCCGCGGCGCACGACCTCAAGACACCGCTCACGACGATCGTCGCGCAGGCGCAGCTGCTCGAGCTGCGCGCCCAGCGCGCCGGCCGCACCGACGAGCTCCCCGGCCTCGGCCGGCTCCTCCGGGAGACGGAGCGGCTGGCGAGGCTCGTGGACGAGCTCCTCGATGCGTCGCGGCTCGAGCGCGGCGCCTTCCCGCTCCATCCGGAGCCCGGAGATCTCGCCACGATCGCGCGCTCGGTCCTGACACGCGAGCGCGCCGGGTCCGAGCGCGTCGAGCTCGAGTCCGACGGTGCCGTGCCGGGCCTCTACGACCCTGAGCGCATCGCGCAGCTCATCGACAACCTCGTGGAGAACGCGCTCAAGTACAGCCCCGACGGCACGTCGGTGCGGATCCGCGTCTGGCGCGCGGACGGATCCGCCCGCCTCGCCGTGACCGATCAGGGCATCGGCATCCCGCGGGAAGACCTGCCGCACGTGTTCGACCGCTTCCGTCGAGCGTCGAACGTCGACGCCCGCCGCTTCGCGGGCATCGGCCTCGGCCTCTACATTTGCCGAGGCATCGTGGAGCAGCACGGCGGGCGCATCTGGGCCGAGAGCGTGCCGGGGCGCGGCACGACCTTCCACCTGGCGCTCCCTTCTGAGAGCGCGGGATGAGCGCGGCGCTGCGGCCCGTGCGGACCCGGCCGATCCTGGCGGTCGACGACGACCCGTCGATCCTCGGGCTGATGACCGACATCCTCTCCGGAGAGGGATTCCGGGTGCTCGCCGCGATGAACGGCGCCGAGGCGCTCGACCTGCTCGCCGACGATCCGCCGTGCGTGGTCCTGCTCGACATGCGGATGCCCACCATGGACGGCTGGGGCTTCGCCAAGGCGCTCCGCGACCGCGGCCTGCGCTATCCGGTCGTGGTCGTCACCGCCGCCGAGAACGCGCGCCTCTGGGCCCAGGAGATCGGCGCGGACGCCTACCTGGCCAAGCCGTTCAAGCTGAAGGATCTCGTCCGGACGGTCGACCGGTTCTGCGCGGCCGACGCCGAGTCATCCATCGGACCGTCCTCCGC
>MGON01000007.1:10342-19311 GCA_001795345.1 Chloroflexi bacterium RIFCSPLOWO2_02_FULL_71_16
ATCTTTTAGGAGGAGCACATGAGAGCCCTCGCGCTCACCGCCGTTACCGCTGTCCTTATCGCGGCATGCGGCGGCACAGCCCAGCCCGCCCCGACGGCCGCGGCCACGACCAGGGCACCGACCGCGGCTCCGACAACGGCCGCCCCGGCGGCCGCCGCCAGCGTCACGTTCAAGGCCGACCTCAAGACGACGAACGAGGTCCCGCCGATCGCGAACGACGAGAAGAGTGGCAGCGGCACCGCGACCGTCACGTTCGACCTGACCCGCAGCGCGGCGGGCGCGATCACCGCGGCCAAGGCCAAGTTCGACGTCCAGCTCTCCGGCTTCCCGACGACGACCGCCATCACGCTCGGTCACATCCACAAGGCGGCCGCCGGAGCGAACGGAGCGGTCGCCGTCGGATTCAAGACGGACGCGCCGAACCCGATCGCGCTGACAACGGGCGGGACGACCATCGCCAAGGCCGACATCACGGTCGACCCGGCGCTCGCGCAGCAGATCATCGACGATCCGGCCGGGTACTACGTGAACATCCACTCCGCGACGAACCCGGGCGGAGTGGTCCGAGGACAGCTGACCAAGCAGTGACCGCCGAGCGTGACCACCTGTGCCGCGAGGGCCCTCCCACCGGGAGGGCCCTCGTTCAGTTCGGGTCCGGGGCGAGTAGGAACGCGGTGAGCGCTTCGATCTCCTCATCGGTGAGGTCGAGGTCGGGCATGGACTGCGCCCCGACCGTGGCCGAGATGAACGCGTTCGGCTCGCGAAGCGACTCGCGCACGTACTCCGGCGCGGTGAGTCCGGGGCGCTGTGTCGCCGCGCGCTTGTCGAGGGAGGTCAGGTCCGGTCCGATCCCGCCGTGCTCCGACACGCCGGCGATGCGGTGGCAGGCGACGCAGCCCTTCGCGAAGAAGAGCAGCTGCCCGCGTTCCACTGAGGGGTCGGTCGCGAGCGTCGCCGCCTGATACGGCGCGGCGCCCGCACCCGTCGTGGGCGCGAGCGCCGCGATCGTGGCCGAGCCGAGGGCGAGCAGGAGCAGGCCGGAGCCGATCAGGTCGGCCAGCTCCCTTCGCATCTAGGCGGTGGCCCGCCGCTTCGCGATGGTCACGAGGCGGGATCCGAAGATGAGCGCCGCGCCGGCGGTGCCGAGCACGAGCGCCGCGACGAGGAACGGGCTCGTCTGCGTGACGGGAGCAGGCGCGGTCTGGGCTGCCGGGGCCGGCTGCGCCGCGGTCCCCGCCAGCGCCGCGGGCTTCACCGAGATGGAGCCGAGCTCCTGTGCCTGGAACGGCCCCTGGGTCACCTGCCAGGTCCACTTGCCCTCGGCGGGGAAGGTCACCTTGGCGATGTAGTGGCCCGTCGGGCCTTCGCGCACGCCCTGGTACGCGATGGTCTTGCCGCTTTCCGGCGACGTGATCCGGATCTCGGTCGTGCCGCCCATCGTCTCGACGTCCACGGGCGTCACGCCGTGCTGCTTGATGGTGTAGCCGATCTGGTACGTGTTCCCGGCGATGAACTCGCCCGGCAGCTCGTCGAGGGTCGTCGCCGCCCAGCCGCCGGCCAGGGCCGGGGCCGCACCGACGAGCGTGAGCGCGAGCGCCGCCGCGAGGACTTTGATCCGCATGGGGCACCTCCGTAGCGCGTCTTGCCCCCTTTACAGAGCGGGCGACCAGGAGGTTCCCGCCAGGCTCGAGCGAGGATCCGGCTGTGCCGGTCCGGGGCGAGGCCCTGCCCGCCCATGGCACGTGCCTTGCGCCAGCAGCGGCCGCGAAGGAGGTGCGCGAGATGCTCTGGACGATCATCGCGGTCCTGCTGATCCTGTGGCTGCTCGGCTTGGTCGCGCTCCCGGACATCGGGTCGCTGATCCACCTGCTGCTCGTCCTCGCGCTCGTCGCGCTCGTTGTCCAGCTCCTGACCGGCCGTAGGACGGTCGTCTAGGCGGAGCGAGCGAGGGCCCGGCTTCGCCGGGCCGAGCGCAAGGAGCCGGGGCCCGCCCTGGGTCGGGCGGGCCCCGTCACGGACGCGTTACGTGGGCCTCACTCCTCCCAGAGGAGCACGTCGTCGAAGGTCGAGCTCCCGATGAGGCCGCCTGTCAGGACGACCCTCACCTGAGCGACGCCCTCGGCCGGGGTGAAGCTCGTCACCTGGGAGAGGGTCCCCAGGACCAGCCCGGCGGCGGACAGCTGCTGCACGGCGACGGTCCCGCCGGCGGTGTCGACCAGGACCACGTAGGCCCTCCCGGCCACGACGTCGATGGGATCGGACGTCCAGCTGCCGGTCGCGTCGGCCGACACGCTGCGGTCCTCGGACGCGCTGTCGTAGGACGTTCCGCCCGAGGACGTCCATGCGTCGGGTGACGTCCCGTTCGCGGACTCCTCGAAGGACGCGTTGCGCACCTTGTTGCCCTTGACCGTGACGGTCGCCGTCACGGAGTTGTTCGCCTCGTCGAGCTCGCGGATCGCGTTCGCGGGATCTGCGGTCACGACGAGCGTGCGGTCGCCGTTGATGCCCTTGGTGTCCCACACGAACGCGGCGGTGCCCGATCCGCCGGCCGGGATGCTCGCGATCGTCTGCACGCCGCCGATCTGAGTGCCGTTGTCGGTGGCGCGGACGGCGACGTTCTGAGCCGACCCTGAGCCGAGGTTCCGTACCGTCGCCGTGACCGTGATGGCCTTGCCCTCGACCTTCGGCCCCGGCGAGAAGGTGACGTCGGATGCCGCGATGGCGACGTCCGGCAGCGGCCGCGTCCACTGGACGAGGTTCTCGAAGAGCTGCCAGCCGGTGTAGGTCAACGCGTAGCTCGAGAGGCCGAAGGGGTGGTCGTACCGCTCCTCGGGATCGGGGAGCAAGCCCCCGACGAAGCGGATGCGCCCGGCGCCTCTCTCGATCTCGCCGAGGGTGACGCCGCCGCCGACCATGCCGACGGCCCGCCCACCCGCGTCGGTCCAGGCCTTGGATCCGACCGCCCAGGAGAAGGAGTGCCCCATGTTCGCCCCGTCCGCGTCCTGGATGGCGTAGCCGAGCGGGACGGGCTCCTGGGTCTGGTGACGGTGACCGCCGCCCTCCGCGGCGCCCGGCTGATCGACGTTCTTCGCGAGGGGGTCGTCGTAGGTGTCGTCGTCGCCGTCGGTCGTGAACGCCGCGTACGGCGCGAACACGACCTGCGGGCGAACGTCCGCGGGCGTGCCGACGCCGAGGTGAGGGAGGGCGCGGCCCGCGCCGTCGGTGAGGACGAGGTTCCCGCCCGACTCGACGAACGCGCGTAGCCGCTCGTAGTACGCGTCACGCTCCGCTTCTGTCCGGGTGACGGGGTACTGCACCGGCTCGAGCTCCGCGGTGTCGGAGAACGTGATCCGAACGTCCACGGTCTGCGCCAGGCCGGACCAGTTCTGCAGCCGCACCCTGTACCGGCCGGGGAACATGTTCGAGAGCCGGACCGTCTCGCCGTTGTTCAGTCCCTGCGCGGAGCTCCCGACCTCGAGCCACTCGCCGGAGGGCATCTGGATGTCCACGAAGAGGTCGTAGTCCGAGGGAAGCGGCCAGGTCGCGGCGACGACCATGCTCTTGCTGTTCTTCGTCCCGTCGACGTCGAACTCGCGCGTCACGTCGAACGCGTTGGAGACCGGCGAAGCGACCGGGTTCACCATCGTGAACTCGATCGGATCCTGCGCCGACCCGGCGCCGAGCGGGTCGTACCAGCCCGGGAGCGGGTCGTTCACGAGGACGACCGTGTCGAACTGCGACAGGTCCGCGGCCCCTGACAGGATCTCGCCCGGGGCCAGCCGGGTGATCGCGCCCTCGGGCACGTACGGGCGGAGGTCCTCGAAGAACTCCACGCTCGTGACGTCGTAGGGCAGCTGCCCGGGGTCCGGCCACGACTGCTCCGCCGTGAAGTCGATGTCCACGCGGTGCGAGCCGGGCGGCGCGTCGTCGAAGCGGATGCGGTAGGAGCCGGGGAGCGGCGCGTTCACGTTGACGGTGTGGCCCGCCGCGGCGTAGAGCTGGGCCTGGTTCCAGTGCGAGTTGACGGTCTCCCAGCCGCCGCTCGGGCAGTCGTGGTCGTCCTGGCAGGCGCGCTCGACGTGGACCGCCGTTACCAGGTCCGCCGGCGAGATGCCCTGCGTGTTCGTGTAGGTCACCTGGACGGTGAGGCCGCCGTTCCGGTACCCGCCGCTCTCGGGGCCGAGGACCGTGAACTCGAACATCGGATCCAGCGGGTCGCCCTCGTGACCGCTCGCGCTGGGCGACAGGACGTCCGTCGTGATGTCCGGCTGCGGCGACAGGCCCGCGTGCGGATCCGTGCTCGCCGTGGAGCCGGGGTGCGAGAGGCGACGGCCATGGTCGACGTAGGCGAGCTTGCCGGGCAGCGGGAACGATCGAGAGCTCTCGCGGAACGCGCCCTCGATCTGCGCGTAGATGAGCCCCTTGTTCCCGTCGATGTGCGCCTGCTCGAGGTCTGGCTCGAAGACGGTGTTGGGGGCGAGGTGGCTCAGCCACATCTCGTTGTCGATCGCGACGTAGGCATCGAGCCCGATGGGCGTGCCCATCCAGTCTCCGAGCCCTCCGGTGACGGTGTAGTCGATGGTGTCCCAGACCGTGCCCCACTGCTGCGCGACGTCGGGCACGGATCCGCTCTCGTTGCCGGGCTGGATCCCGAGGTACCACTCCAGACGGGGGTTCGCGTCCTCCTGGATGCGCCGCACGACGCCGACGACGGCCTTGTTGCGTGCATAGTCGAGCTGGCCGGCCGGCATCATCGTGAAGGTGAACGCGTTCGCGTCGAGCATGCCGTGGAGGTCGCCGGTCCCGACCCATCCTCCCTTGCGGCTGGAGAAGAAGTCGGTGAACGCCTTGACCTCCGGCTCGGATGCCGGGGTGTACCCGCGGAACGTGTATCCGATCGTCGGCCAGTCGCGGTTCACGTCGACGCCGTTGCCGTTGTAGCGCTGGTAGGAGGCGCCGCCCTGAGTGACGTCACCGCGTGTCCAGCCGTCAGGGTTCGGATAGAAGAACCAGATCTCCGACTCGCGCAGCGCCTGCCCGACCGTGACCGCGGACCCGCCTGGGCCGAGCGTCTCATCGAGCAGCCCGCGGCCGGGCTCGTGGCGCGCCCACGTGACGAGATCCTCGATCGCGCGGGTGCCTCCCTCAGCGCCCGCGCGCTCGATGCCGTGGATGGACAGGGAGAAGCCGAACTTCTTCTTCGGCCCCGTGACGCTCTCGTCGGTCACGCGCACCGCGTACAGATCGCTAGTCCTCCGCTCTTGCGTCGTGGTCGGGAGTCCCGCGCTCTCGCCCTCCACCTGATAGACGTCCATGAACTCCTGGAACTTCGACTGGAGGAACTGGAGCCCGCTCTGGAGCTCGGGGTACTGGATGAACTGCGTCGCGCAGACACTCCCCTTCGCGAAGGGCGACTTCGCCGGCTGCCCGCGTACGCAGCCGTGCGGGTCCGGGAAGACGCGGCCGTATAGCTCATAGAGCGCGTCGCTGTCCGCGACCGGCGTCGCGGCGACCTTTGGGATGGGTCCCGCGACCAGGGTCGTGACCGTGAAGGCGACACCGAGCAGCACGCCGAGGATCCGCTGCGACATGAGAACGACCTCCAAGGGGGCGGCGAGCGGCTTTGCGCGCGCTCGGCCCGCCTCCGAGGATGTGTCCGCCACTGTCAAAAATGGGTGTATGCCCGGTCAACAGATGGGCAAAGAATGGTGAACGCAGTGCCACCGAGCCTTCTTCTGGAGCAGCAACGCCTCGAGAGCGCCATCGGGCGCGCTCGGTGGGCGGCCGCAGCGCTGGCTCTGCTGCTCGGCCCGCAGTTCCCCAACCTGTCGCAGTCCGGCACGTTCGCGCTCGCGGTGGCGGTCGCCCTCTACAACGCCGTCGTCCTCTCGGCCTCGTCTCGCGCGAAGACGCTCGAAGGGCACCGCCGAGTCGCTGAGATCGCCTTCGCCGCGGACATCGGCGCGCTCTCGGCTGCGATGCTCCTCTTCTCTCCGGATCCCCAGTGGACGACGTTCGTCCTGGGCACGGTCGTGATCATCGGCGGCGCGTTCCGTTTCGGGTCACGGGGCGCCTACACGTCGACGGCGGCCATCGGCCTGGCGTACGTCGGGATAAGCATCTTTCGCGCGCGCGCGTTCGCCATCCCGCTCGAGCCGCAGCGCGTCCTGTTCCACCTGGCCGTCTTCGGGATCACCGCCTTCCTTCTCGACAAGGTCCTGCGCGACGACCGCCAGGTGCGCGCGGAGCGCGAGCAGCTCATCCGCCACCTCGAGCGCCGGGTCGGCGAGGACACCGCGATAGCGGCCGCTCTGCGCGTGGTCGCGAGCGGGCCCGGTCGGGCGCTCGTCCCCGCGGTGCTCCAGGCGAGCCGCGACGCGTTCCAGTTCGAGCGGGCCACCGTGTTCGTGGTCGACCACGACCTCGGCGAATATCGCGTGCTCCACCGGCTCACCCCGCTCGGCATCGCCCCCCCGACGCCGCGAATGCGCCTCGGCGAGGGGCTCGTGGGCGCCGCGCTCGCGACCGGGCAGACCATCCTCGTGCGGAATGTCCTCGAGGACGAGCGCTACGTCCCGCGTCCCGACGCGGAGGAGGCGCGCTCGGTGCTCGTCGTGCCGCTGTCGGTCGGTGGCACGCCCTTCGCCGCGCTGACGCTCTCGCGCGCTATCCCCAACGTCTTCGGCCCGGACGACGCGCGCCTCGCCGAGACCGTCGGCGGGCTCATCGCGCAGGTGCTCGAGAACGAGAGGCTGTTCGCCGAGGCCAGCGAGGCGAAGGCGCTCCGCGAGCTGGACCGGCTGAAGGACGAGTTCCTCGCGGCGGTGAGCCATGAGCTGCGCACCCCGCTCACCGTCATCAGCGGCTCGCTCGAGCTGCTGGCCAAGCAGCGCGACCAGCTCAGCGGTTCCGCGCGCAAGCTGGTGGATCAGGCCGAGCGCCATGTCGGCCGGCTCCAGCGGAACGTCGAGGACCTGCTCGACATCGCCCAGCTGCAGGAGGCCCGGATCGAGCTGCAGCGCGAGTTCACCGGCACGCCGGCCCTCCTCGCCGAGGTCGTCTCGGCGCACGAGCCGATCGCGGCGGCCAAGGGGCAGACGCTCAGGGTCACGCTCGAGGAGGGGCTGCCGCCGGTGCTGGTGGACCGCAGGCGGATGCAGCAGGTGCTCGGGAACCTGGTGCTCAACGCGTCCCGCTACGCTCCGGAGGACACTCTGATCGAGCTGCGGGCGAAGCGGGTGGGTGACGAGGTGCGGTTCGCGGTGGCAGACGAGGGGCCCGGCGTCCCGGCGGCCGAGCGCCAGCGCATCTTCGACAAGTTCTATCGGGGGGAACGCACGAAACAGCACGTCAGCGGAACGGGCCTCGGCCTGGCCATCGCGCGCACGCTCATCGAGCTCCACGGTGGCCGCATCTGGCTCGAGGACCGGGACGGACGGGGCGCCGTCTTCGTCGTCGCGATCCCGCACGAGCCGGTGCCGGCGGTGGCCGGCGGGTGAAGATCCTGGTGGTCGACGATGAGCCGGACGTGGCGGCGCTGATCGGGATGGGCATCCACTATCACCGGCCGGAGCATCAGGTGACCGAGGTGCACGACGGGCTCGCGGCGATCGCGTCGATCGACCGGGACCGGCCCGACCTGGTGATCCTCGACGTCGCGATGCCCGGAAAGGACGGCTTCACCGTGCTCCGTGAGCTCCGTGAGCGCGGTGACGACGTCCCCGTCATCGTTCTGACGGCCAAGGGCCTGGAGCAGGACCGCGTGCGGGGGCTCGAGCTCGGGGCCGACGACTACGTGACGAAGCCGTTCAGCCATAAGGAGCTGGTCGCCCGGATCGACGCGGTCGTGCGCCGCTACCGTGCGGCGACGGCGCATCGCCGCACCAACGTGTTCCAGCACCTCGAGCTGCGGATCGACTTCGCGCAGCGAAAGGTGTCGGTCGGCGACCGTGACATCCAGCTCACTCCGACCGAGTACAACCTCCTCTATCACCTGGCCACGAACGCGGGCCGACTGATGCCGCACGAGACCCTCCTTGCCAAGGTGTGGGGACACGAGTACCGCGACGAGGTCCACTACCTGAAGGTCTACGTGGGCCGGCTGCGGAACAAGATCGAGGCCGACCCTCAGAAGCCGCGCTACATCCTCACGGTCCGCGGCGTCGGGTACCAGTTCCCGGCCGCGGAGTCGGCCGGGGTGAGCCCGCCGGCGGGGCGTTGACCGGGGCGTTGACCGTCATCTGACCCGACGTCTACCTCGTATTTACCTTCGCCGCCTACGGTCGAGCGATGCGGCCACAGGTCAGCCCCATCCGTGAGTTGCTGGCTCGGCTGGGCGCTCGCCCTCCGGCTACGCGGGCGCGGCGCTGCGAGAACTGCGACATCCCGATCGACGGGGAGCCGGTAGAGCGCGAGCTCCGCGGTCCCGGCGGCGGCGTCGAGGTCGCCGCGTATTGCTGCGAAGGATGCGCTGAGGGTGGACCGTGCACGTGCTAGAGTGCTCAGGCCCCGAGCAGGGGACACCCGAAAAGGAGCGGCGCAGGTGAACGTGATCCTCGCAGGCACCAACAGCACCTTCCCTCGCGGCAGCCTGCCCGCCTCCGGACAGGGATAGATCCGAGCTAGAGCTCGACGCAGAGACCCTCCGGACCGTGGGCAGCCAGCAGGGAAGGCCCACGGTCTTTTTGTTCGCCCATCAGGGCGGCCGGGGCCGACCTTCGAGACCAGAAAGGGACACGGCCATGCTCGCGACACGCGAAGCCGAACGACATAGCTCCGAAGCGGCCGCCTTGGGCCGCACGGCGCTGCTCGCGCGCGGGGTCCGGAAGGTCTTCCGGGGCGCTCGCTCGGTCAAGGACGTCCGCGCGATCGACGACGTCTCGCTCCAGGTCGAGAGGGGCGAGATCTACGGGCTGCTCGGCGCCAACGGGAGCGGCAAATCGACGCTGATCCGCGTGTTCGCGACCCTG
>MGON01000008.1:0-2058 GCA_001795345.1 Chloroflexi bacterium RIFCSPLOWO2_02_FULL_71_16
CGCGCACCACGGCGCTCACGCTCAGCAAGACGGATGAGGGAGGCGTAGAGGCTGTGCTGGCCAGTGACGCGAGCGACTCCGTGACGGTCGAAGGCGTGCGCGCCCTGCTCCGCGAACAGGTGGCGCAGTTCCAGCAGGGTCGCTACCAGGATCCGGCCAGAGAGCACGGCATGGTGATGCCCGGTTCGCGGGAGCTCGAGGCCGGCTACGCCGGTGTGCGGGTGGGCTATGCCGATCTGCCGGCGGGTGGGCAGATCACCTATGTGGCGAACGATCTGGCTCTCGTGAATGCGCTCCACGCGTGGTTCGACCGACGTGCATCAGCCCGCTAGCGTGGCGACCGAGACGCCGACGTCCCCGGCGCGCGGACCGAGGCGCGCCCGCGAGGTCGTCGTGTCGGCCGCGCCCGTCCTCCTCGCATTGCTAGCGAGCCAGCACCACGCGCTGCACATGCTGCTGCTCAGCTTCGGCCTGGGTGCGGCGGGCGCAAGCTTCCTCACTGCGTACCCCGTGATCCGGCGAGGCATGCTCGTTGTGTCGCTCGTCGTGGCCGTTGCACTGGTCGTCCAGGCCAGCCGCCAAGGGCCTCCGCGCACCCTGCGCGTGACATGGCTGCTCTCGGCGGTCACCACTTCGGTCCTCGTCGCCTGGTCCCTGATCGAGTTCGGACCGTAGACACGCATCCGTACGTCTCGGGGACCGCCAGGGTCGCCAACGCGCAGTTCGCTACCGCCTCGCGCCTGGTGGGCGTCTATCTGCCGCGCGTTTTCTGGTCGGTCCGGCGCGGCTTCGTGCTCGATCTCGTCGCTAGGGCGTCTCTCTCGGCCTACTTCCTTTCAAGGAGAAGGAAACGGGTCGGATCCCATCCGGGCTACAGACCCCCGTGCTCGCTCCCGCGACCGGCTGACCCTCAGCGCAGGATCACGCCTCGCGGGATGACCGCGTGGCTCGCGCCGAACGGGCCGCTGATGACCATCATCTCGGCCGTCTGCCGCGTCGCGAGGTCGAGGACGATGAGCTTCGTGGAAGGAACACCTGCTGCCGGACCGGTCCCTTCAGCAAGCAGGAGGCCGGAGCCGTCGGGCCGGATGGCTACGGCACCCGCGGCGGTCGTGAACAGCGGCGAAACGGTGCCGGTCGGGTGACTGAGGGCCTCGATCCGCTGGCCGGTGCTCCAGAGGATCTCGTAGTGCGCCGCGAAAGCGGGTCGCCAGAAGAGCGCTCCGACGCGCGCGGGCTGCGTGTAGCGATCGGCCTTTGTGATGTCGCGGGTCGGCCACACCCGGACGGCGGTCAAGTTGTCCTCGAGCGCTGCGACGACCAACCCGTCCGGGGACGCTTGAGCGGATCCGGCAAGCAGGAGCCCAGGAGGGATCTGCGCGGATGACACAGCGCTCGACCTAGGGTCCCACGTGAGGTACTCGGTCGCGTAGCCGCCCGGGCCCATGCCGATGACGGCAGCGACGGAGTTGAACGGATCCCACGCGAGCGGGGTGTGGACGCACGCGCTCGGCCGCCCGGCCGCGCTCTGCATCGCGGGCGGTGTGACCGTGAGGTCGACCGTGAGGAGCGTCGAGCTGACCGGGCAATGACCGCCACCGGCGCCACCGGTGCGTTCCACGCTCTCCGTGATGACCAGCAGGCCCGGGTAGCCCGCGGCCCACACCACGGGACCACCGACCGTCGGCCCCGAGACCGTGAACACGCTCCGATCGCTCCGCGGATCCGCGATATCGAGGACCCGCAGATCCGTCGGACCGATGTTCGGCGTCGTGCGCCAGTACGCGAGCCGCCTCCCGTCCGGTGAGACCGCGGGCAGAACGCCATCGAGCTCGAACACGGTGGAGCCATCGCGCTCGCGCCGCACGACGATCCGGCACCCCGATGTGCACGGCTGGACCGGTTGCACCGTGAATACGTGGCCGTACTCCCGCGCGGGGCTTGGGGCGGGCGTAAGCGTGGCCGTGACCGTTGACGGTGTTGGCGAGGCGACGACTGACGGTGTCGGCGAGACGACGACGCCAGGGAGCGTCGCGGTCGGCGCGGGCGTCGGCGGCG
>MGON01000008.1:2070-10284 GCA_001795345.1 Chloroflexi bacterium RIFCSPLOWO2_02_FULL_71_16
GCTCGCCGAGCGCTGTGCCGATCCACAGCGCGAGCACGATCGTCGCGGCGACGCCGGCCGCCATGGCCGCGAGCGACAGCGGGCCGCGAGGCGAGCGGCGGACGCCGGAGACACGGCGGCTCCTGGCATCCGCGGAGAACAGCTCCTTGAGACGTCGTTCCAGATCGTTGCTCATCGATCGGCCTCCCCCAGCCGCCGGCGCAAACGCTCGAGCGCCTTCGCGAGACGCGACTTGGCGGTCCCGTCAGGGACACCGAGCTCGCGCGCGCATTCCGCGATCGATAGACCCTGCCAGTAGTGCAGGACGAGGAGCGCGCGATCCTCGCGGCGCAGGTCGCGCACGGCGTCCCGGAGGTCGATGAGCTCGGGTCGCGTCCCGAGCTCTGCGGCGACGGTGACGGCGTCGAGCCGGTACGTCGGCCGGCGGAGCGACCAGCGGCGTCCGTCGATGAACCTGCGGACGAGGACGCGCCGTGCCCAGCCCGACGCCGCGCCAGGCTCGCGGAGGTCGGTGAGGCGCTCGTACACGCGACTGAGCGTGTCGCCGACCAACACGTCGGCATCCGCGCTCGCGCCGGCGAGCGCGCTCGCGAGCGGCAGGAGCTCGTCGGCGAGCGCGCGCAGGAGTGCGTCGAGCGCGTGCTCGTCACCGGCCTGCGCGGCGCGGACGAGATCCCGGTCGGTCAGCCGATATGCCTCCCTGACATACGCGGACATTCGCCTGAGAAGACGCTCGGCGTAAGGTGCCTGTTCGCAGGCAGGCAGGCGGTAGAAGCCGAGGTTGTTGCGTTCCGATCATCCCGTGGCTGCTTCCCGAAGGCCGAAAGGAGATCGAGCTGGCGAGGAAGCGTCTTGCGGAGTTCCGCAGCCGGTGAGGGCTGACGTTGACTATATGTGGGATAACACATAGTCCGGTCCAATGAAGAAGCCGACCTTCGCCGACCTGATGCAGCAGATCGAGGCCGAAGCACAAGAGGAGGGCCCCGAGGCGGTCGCCCAGCTCGAGCGGATGCGTCACCGCTACTACCTCGGTGGCCAACTCGCGGTGTTGCGCAAGCGTCGCGGGATCACCCAAGTCGAGCTCGCCGCCCAGTCCGGCGTCGAACAAGCCGACATCAGCAAGATCGAGCGCGGCGTCAGCAACCCGACCGAAGACACCCTTGCTCGTCTCGGGAAGGTGCTCGGCGCCCGCCTGGCGTTCATCGATGACCGGGAGCGCGTCGCGATCTAGGCGGGCTCCTGCGACGCGAGAGGCGGCCGTCGCGTGACCAGCCTGTAGCGCGGATCCGGCAGCGCGACGGCGGCGGGCGAGGGGCTCGCGGCGGAGGCCGGCGATGGTGATGAGCCGGCCACGGTGCCGCGAACGCGCGCTACCTCAGTCGCGGCCCCCAGTCGTGGCGACGTCGACCTCGTTACCCGCTGCGTCGGCCAGCGTCCACCATGAGGGCGCGAACTCGTCGCGTACCATCCGGCCGCCCGCGGCGAGCACCGCCGCGATGCGCACCTCGGCCTGCTCGTACGGCACCCATACGACGATGTGGATCGCGCCGCCGCCGTCCGCGCGCGGCTTCTCCATCTGCTCGAACCAGAACCCCGGCCCCCTTCCGCGCGGATCGACGAGATCCTCATCGGGGCTATCGCGACGAGGCTACCTGCTTCGTCCGCGTACTCTGTCCCGCCCGTGCCGCTCGCTTTCCTTCGCCTTGACCTGGAATACGCGAAGCGCGGCTACGCCCGCTACGCGGCGTATCCGGCCGCGACCCTCGCAGGCCTGTTCACGAACACGGTGTTCGGCTTCATGCGCGCCTTCATCCTGCTTGCGCTGTTCGAGGGCGGCGGTGAGATCGGTGGCTACGACCGCGCCGCGACCGTGACGTACGCGTGGCTCACGCAGGGGCTCGCCGCGACCATCTTCATCTGGGGCTGGCAGGACCTCGGCCTAAGGATCCGGACCGGCGACATCGCCACGGACCTGATCCGACCCGTCCATCCGCTGCGGGCTGGCCTCGCGTTCGACGTCGGCCGCTCGCTTTGCCACGCCATTTTCCGGGGAGTCCCACCGGTGGTGATCGGATCGCTCGTCTTCGGGATCACGACACCCTCCGGACCAGCGGTCTGGCTCGCCTTCGGGCTGAGCTGCGGGCTCGCGATAGTCGTGAGCTATGCCTTTCGAGCGATCTACAACGTCGCCTCGTTCTGGCTGCTCGACTGGCGCGGCACGACCATCCTCGCGATCACGGCCGCGAACTTCTTCTCCGGGTTCGTGATCCCCGTCGCCTTCTTCCCCTTGCCGCTCGAGGCCATTGCACGCGCGACACCGTTCCCCGCGATGCTCCAGGTGCCGGTCGACATCTTCGTCGGCCGCGTGGCCGGCGCAGAGGTCGTGGCGGCGCTGGCGTCACAGCTCGCGTGGGCGATCCTCCTTCTTCTCGCGGCTACTTGGCTCTTCGACCGCGGCGTCCGTCGCCTGGTGGTACAGGGTGGGTGAGCCGCTCGAGAGCGCCGGACTGTTCCTGCGGCTGTCCGCTGCTCGCATCCGCGCCCAGCTGCAGTACCGAACGTCCTTCGCGCTGCAGACGGTCGGCATGTTCCTGATCTCGTTCCTGGACTTCGCCGCCATCCTGGTCATCTTCGCCAACGTGCCTCAACTCGGCGGCTGGTCGGTGTCCGAGGTCGCGCTGCTCTACGCGATCTCGAGCCTCGCGTTCAGCCTCACCGATCTGGCGATCGGCCACCTGGACTACCTTCCGCAGCTGATCCGGGACGGCTCGTTCGATCTTCTGCTCGTGCGTCCACGCGGGACGCTCTTCCAGGTCGTGACCCAAGACTTCCAGATCCGGCGTATCGGCAAGGTGGCGCAGTCGCTAATGGTCCTCGGTTACGCGCTCGCGACGCTTGACGTCATCTGGACGCCAGACCGGGTCGCGCTGCTCATCGCGACGATCCCGGCCGGTGCGCTCATCTTCGCCTCCATCTGGGTCGCCGCGATCTGCATCGTGTTCTGGACGACCGAAGGGAATGAAGCCGCGAACGCGGTGACGTACGGCGGGACCTTCTTCGCCCAGTACCCCATCAACATCTACGACCGCTGGCTGCGGCGGTTCCTCGCCTACTTGATCCCGACCGCGTTCGTCGCCTACTTCCCGTGTCTCTACATCCTCGGCAAGGCCGATCCGCTCGGGCTTCCCGTGTGGCTCCAGGTGAGCTCGCCGCTGGTCGCACTGGCCGCTGCCCTGGCTGCGGGACTCATCTGGCGGACGGCAGTGCGCCACTACCAGAGCGCGGGGGGCTGAGGTGGCGCTCGTGGATGTTCAGGACCTGCGCAAGGAGTTCGTGGTCCGACGCGGATCTGGCCTGCGGCGGGAGCGCGTCGTCGTGCGCGCCGTCGATGGGATCACGTTCGCGATCGAGAGCGGCTCCATCGTCGGCTACATCGGCCCGAATGGAGCGGGGAAGTCGACGACGGTGAAGATGCTCACCGGGATCCTCGTGCCATCAGGCGGCCGTGTATCGGTGGCAGGCTTTGTCCCATCGAAGCAGCGCACGAAGCTGGCGGCACGGATCGGTGTGATGTTCGGCCAGCGGGTGCAGCTGTGGTGGGACCTCCCGCTCATCGAGTCGTTCGAGCTGCTGCGGCACATCTACCGCGTGCCCGCCGAGCGCTTTCGACAGAACTTGGACATGCTCGGTGCGGCCCTCGAGCTGGGTCCGTTCCTGCGCACGCCCGTCCGGCAGCTCTCCCTCGGTCAGCGCATCCGGGGGGAGCTGACCGCCGCGATGCTGCACGAACCGGACATCCTCTTCCTCGACGAGCCGACCATCGGCCTTGACGTCGTCGCGAGGCAGCGTGTCCGCGAGCTCCTGCTGCGGGCGAACCGCGAGCGTGGGCTCACGGTGCTGCTCACGAGCCATGACCTCGTCGACATCGAGCGCCTCTGCTCGCGGATCCTGGTCATCGACCACGGCCATCTCGTCTACGACGGCGGCCTCGAGACGCTGAAGGAGCGGTACGGCACCGAGCGGGTCCTCGTCGTCGACCTCGAGGAGCCGCGGCCGCCGCTGGACGTAGAGGGCGCCCGCGTGATCAAGGTCGACGGCCCTCGGCAGTGGATCGCCTTCGAGCGTGAGCGCACCAATGCCGCCAGGCTGACGGCCCAGGTCGCTGCGCTCGCGCCGCTCCGCGACCTGACGCTTCAGGAGCCCGATATCGAGGACGTGGTGCGCCGTATCTACGCGGAGGGCGCTACCGGCTCGGCGGGGCGATCCTCGACTGCATGACGATGGGTCCCTGCCGCTTGCCGGTCTCGGAGGCCTCGACCGTCACGGCGCACTGGTCGAAGCCGGCGAGCTCGCGGCCCACGTCGACCAGCTGATACTTGTTCCCGTCGGCGCGGAAGCTCGTACCGCGCGTCCAGCTGCCGTCCGGCTCGATGAGCCAGACCGCGTACATCTGCCCCTGGGGCAGCGGCCGGAGGTCGTGGAAGAGCACGAACGGGCGCCGGTCGTTGCTCTGCACCACGAGCGTCCCGCCCATGCCGGCCCACGGCTCCACTCCCTCCATGTACCAGCTGCGGTTCGCGTGGCTGATCCGCTCGAGCTGCTCTTCGTAGAGGGCGAGCTGCGCCTGGCTCTCCTGGACCCGCATCGCGGTGGTCGCGCCGAGCAGCAGGACCAGCCCGATCGCCACCGGCATCGCCACGCTGGTGAGCCGGGCGCGCAGCAGGTCCGGCAGCGAGCGGCGGGGCTCCCGGGCGAGGTCCGCCGCGGCGGCCGCCAGGATCCGCTCCCGGAGCGCGGGAGGCGGGTCGCGCAGCGGCACGACGTCGGGCAGCAGGGAGACGACCTCGGCGATCTCCGCCGCCGCGGCGCGGCACTCGGCGCAGCGCTCGAGATGAGCGGCCACCGCCGCCGAGCCTTCCGCCGGCAGCGCGCCGGTGGCGTAGAGCTCGAGGTCATCGAGGACGTGGGTCATCTGAGCGCCACCAGCGCCCGCCGCATCTTCTGGAGGCCGATGCGCATGCGGCCCTTCACGGTGCCGAGCGGGACGCCCATCAGCTCGGCCAGTTCCGACTGCGTGTATCCGCCGAAGTACGCGAGCTCGATCGTGCGCCGCTGTGCCTCCGGGAGGCCCTGGAGGGCGTCCCGGACGGAGCGGTGCTCGACGTTCTTGGCCGCCTCTTCCGCGGTGTCGACGTCGGCCGGGCGGTCGCCGACCGCCTCGAGCGGCGCCGGCCGGAACGCGGTCTTCCGCCGCAGCAGGTCGACCGCGCGGTGGTGGACGATCGAGAGCAGCCAGCTGCGGGCGTTGCCGCGCTCCCGCCGGAACGTGCCGGCCCCCCGCCACGCCGCCAGGAAGGCGTCCTGGACCACGTCCTCGGCCCCCTCGGGCTCGCCCAGGATCCGGTAAGCCAGGGAGTAGGCCACGCGGCCGTACCGGTCGTAGAGGGCGCTGAGGGCCGACAGGTCGCGGGCGGCCAGCGCCTCGACGAGGTCGGGGTCAGACCGCTCGGCTGTCACTACTGGAGCGTACGGGTGGGGCCTTCCACTGGATGAGAAGCGGCCACAGGGAGGTCCCCGGGGAAGGTATGGGGAAAAGGACAAGAAGCGTCCCGAGCGACCTACTTCCGTTCCCGACCGTCAGTCCAGACCGAACGATCGGGTCGTGGAGCCGGTCCTCGATACCCTCTCGGACCGCCTTTGATGCTATCTCCGGTTGCGCTCCCGGGGAACCTGGGTCATTGATGGGATCTCTGACCCTATTCCCTTTAGCAGACCCCTCGGGACGCGGTGAAACATACCGCCGGGTGTGGGGGCCAACAAGGGCGTTTTCCACGATCTCGATCATGGCGGAGGCGATCCTGTCCACGGATCCATCCACTTATCCACGTGGTCTCAACAGTCATGTGGAGACGGGCCGCACGAGGCGATAGAGCAAGCACGCCGGATGGGTCGGATAGCTGGACCGAGGAGAAGGCTCTAAGTGACAGGAGCCCATGACGAGGGCCTCGAGACTCAACGTGCACGGTCCAGGAGTGCGCGTTGAGCGCATCAAGAGGAGCGCGCGGGAGCGCCCAAAGAAAAGCCCCGAGCGACGACCGGCCGACGGATGCCGGACCTTGATGCGATCTCGGTCGCGGTCCCCCGGGATGCCGCCTCTCGGGACAGCCGCGAACCCTGCCACGATGCGGCAAGCGATGGGAGGCGTTCGTCCACACGCGGGCCCCGAGTTATCCACCAGTTCGGTGAGTTATCCACCGAGGACGCGGCCCATACCATCGGACCTCTGAAAGAGCCCGCCACCGAGCCCCTCGACCCGCGGCAGCAGGACCCGATCCTCGACGCCCTGAATCCGGAGCAGCGCGCGGCCGTAACGCACGGCGAAGGGCCCCTGCTGATCCTGGCCGGGGCCGGCTCCGGCAAGACGAGGGTGCTCACGCACCGGATCGCCTACTTGATGCGCGACCTGGCCGTCCCGGCGAGGGCCATCCTGGCCGTGACCTTCACCAACAAGGCCGCGCGCGAGATGCGCGAGCGCCTCGAGCGGCTCCTGCCCGAGGGGGCGATCGGCGAGCTGACGGTCGGCACCTTCCACGCCTTCTGCGCCCGCCTCCTGCGGCGCCACGCCCGGGCGGTCGGGATCGAGCCGGGCTTCGCCATCTACGACGAGGCCGACCAGCGCGCCGTGCTGCGGCAGGCCATGGAGGAGGCGGGGCTGGGCGAGCGCCTCATCCCCCCGGGCGCGGTCGCCGCGGTCATCTCGAACGCGAAGAACGAGCTGCGCGGCCCGGCCGACCTCGCGAACGAGGCGCACGGTCAGCTAGAGCGCGCCACGGCGCTCGTCTGGCCCGCCTACGACCGCCGGCTGCGAGAGAACAACGCCGTCGACTTCGACGACCTCCTGCTCCTGGCCGTCCGCCTGTTCGAGATCGACGACGCGGCGCTGAACTGGTGGCAGGACCGCTTCGAGCACATCCTGGTCGACGAGTACCAGGACACCAACCGCGCGCAGTACGCGCTGCTCCGCTACATCGCCGGCTGGAAGCAGAACCTCGCGGTCGTCGGCGACGACGACCAGTCGGTCTTCTCCTGGCGCGGCGCCGACGTGCGCAACATCCTCGACTTCGAGCGCGACTTCCCGACGGCCAAGGTCGTGAAGCTCGAGCAGAACTACCGCAGCACGCAGCGGATCCTCGACGCGGCGCACTCCATCGTCCGCAACAACGCGGCCCGCAAGGAGAAGAAGCTCTGGACGGACCGCAGCGGCGGCAGCGACGTCGTCGTGATGGAGGCGTACGACCAGGACCACGAGGCCGAGCTCATCGCGCGCGAGATCGAGAAGCTGCGGCGCGAGGGCGAGGCGCAAGCGCCGCGGGACATCGCGATCCTGTACCGGACCAACGCCCAGTCGAGAGCGATCGAGGACAAGTTCCGGGAATTCGGGCTCGCCTACCAGGTGGTCGGCGGCGTGTCGTTCTACGACCGCCGCGAGGTCAAGGATGTGATCGCCTACCTGCGCATCCTGCGCAACCCGCAGGACGCGGTCGGTCTGGGGCGGATCCTGAACGTGCCACCGCGCGGCCTCGGCGCGAAGACGCAGGCCGCTCTCGTGCTGGACGCTCGCGAACGGGGGCTCCCGGTGGTCGACGCCCTGGCGGCCGCGGATGACATCGGGGCCATCCCGGCGCGGCAGCGCGCGGCGCTCGTCGGGTTCGGCAGGATCGTCGCCGAGCTGCGCGGGGCCGTGGCCGGGCACGACCTTCCGGCGCTCATCGACCTGGTGCTCGCGAGGTCGGGCTACGGCGCGTACCTGCGCGACGGCACGGAGGAAGGCGAGGAGCGTTACGCCAACGTCCTCGAGCTGCGCAGCCTGGCCGAGGAGTTCGTGCGGCTTCCGCGTGAAGAGCAGCTGCCTGCCTTCCTGGAGGAGGTGGCGCTCGTGTCCGACCAGGACCAGTACCAGGAGCAGAAGCCGGCGGCGACGCTCATCACTCTCCACGCCGTCAAGGGACTCGAGTTCCCGATCGTCTTCCTCACCGGCATGGAGGAGGGCGTCTTCCCTCATGCGCGCTCGCTCGAGCAGGAGGCCCAGCTCGAGGAGGAGCGGCGCCTCTGCTACGTCGGAGTGACGCGCGCGATGCACCGCTGCTACCTCTCGTGGGCCCGCCGCCGGATGCTGTTCGGGCGCACCTCAGCGAACCCGCCGTCGCGCTTCCT
>MGON01000009.1:70-22044 GCA_001795345.1 Chloroflexi bacterium RIFCSPLOWO2_02_FULL_71_16
GCCGGATCGCGTTGCAGGGCGGCGCGGCGCCGAGCGCGGCGACGCCGGCGCTCGCCGCGGCGTGCACCAGCGCCGGGCGCGACGGCAGAGAGCCCACCACCTCGGCGAAGCGGCGCATCTGCTCAGCGGCGAAGGTGTCGCCGGCGTCGTCGGCGGTGGCGAAGTGCGTGAAGATGCCCTCGAGCTCGATCCCCGGGATGGCCGCGATCGCGTTCCACCGCTCGAGCGCCCGGTCGGGATGCACACCGAGACGCGTGAGCCCCGTGTCGACCTTCATGTGCGCGACCACGCGGCCGCCGGCCGCGCGAGCCGCCGCGGCCAGCAGCCGCGCCCGGTGCTCGTCCCACACCATGACCCGCAGCGCGTTAGCGACGACCGCCTCGGCCTCCGCGGGGTCGGTGACCCCGCCGAGCACGAAGATGGGCCCGTCCGTCAGCGTGCGGCGCAGCAGGATCCCCTCTTCCACGGTGAAGACCGCGACCATGGCCGCGCCTGCCTCGAGGGCGGTCTCCGCGACCATCTCGGCGCCGTGGCCGTAGGCGTCCGCTTTCACGACGGCGATGACCCGCTCGCCCGCGGCCGAGAGCGCGCGGATGTTGGCGGCGATCGCGTCGAGGTCGACGTCGACGACGGTCGAGCGGATCGGCGTCATCGGCCCCGGTGGACCTCGCGCAGCGCGCGCGGGAGGGCGTCGGCGATCTCGGTGGCCAGGGCGCCGGACTGGCCGATCTCCGCGGCCAGGAGCGCGCCCGCGCGGCCGTGCACCCACACCCCCGCGATGGCCGCGGCCAGCGGCGCCAGGCCCCGCGCCAGGAACGCGGCAATCGCCCCCGACAGGGCGTCGCCGGATCCCGCCACCCCGAGCGCGGCGTTGGGGGCGTCGTGGACGAGCGTCCGCTTGCCGTCGCTCACGACCGTGACCGGACCCTTGAGGACCACGACGCACTTCCAGTCGCGCGCGGCGCGCGCCGCGAACGCGACTCGTTGCGCGCCCTTGGGCACGACCTGGCCCGAGAGCCGCGCGGCCTCGCCGTCGTGCGGCGTGAGGATGCAGCGGCCCGGGAGCGAGCGCAGCCCGTCGTCGCTGCGCGCGAGCGCGTTCAGCCCGTCGGCGTCGACGACGGTCGGGACGCTCTTGGCGTTCCGGAGCACGGCGAGCACGAACTCGTCCGTCGAGGTGCTGTGGGCGAGGCCCGGCCCGATGACCAGCGCACGGATGCGCTCGCCGAGGAACTGCGAGAGCTGCGCGGCGGCGCCGACCGCGACGGCGCCCGGCTGCGCCTCCGCCAGCGGGAAGAGCGTGACGTTCGGGTCGATCCCGGCGATGGCTTCGCTCACCGAGCGCGCGGCCGCCGCGGTAACGACGCCCGCGCCGCAGCGCGACGCGGCCCGGCAGGCGATCAGCAGCGCGCCGGGGTAGCGCGACGATCCGCCGACCACGACGACGCGCCCGCGCTGGTCCTTCCCCGCGTCCGCTGGGAGGGGCCGCAGGACCGCCCGGACGGCCCGTACGTCGATGGCCTCGGGCCGCGCCGCGGGCAGGTCAGGACTCCGCGGACGCCCGCACGCCGACGGCCACCGCGACCGCGAGGTCACGGATGTGCGAGATCGACACGCCCAGCGGATCCTGGAGCCCGAGGGCCGCGCGCCGGCGGTCCGCGCGCCCGTGCAGCGTCACCGTCGGCTGGCCCAGCGGCGTGCGGCGGATCTCGATCTCGCGCCAGCCGACGCCGCGCACGCCCAGGCCGAGGACCTTCGAGACCGCCTCCTTCGCCGCCCAGCGCCCCGCGAGGTGCAGCACGTTCATGCGGCAGTAGACGCGCTCCCAGTCCGTGTACACGCGGCGCAGGAAGCGGTCCTCGTGCCGCTCCAGCACGCTGCGGATCCGCGCCGTCTCGATGATGTCTATACCGACCTCACTCGGGGAAACCCCTCGTTCGGTCCGGCTGCTCCCCCTCGTGGCCCTCTCCCCTGCCTCGCTCCGCTCAGCAAGGGGCCCCTCCCCTCGGGGTCCGCGCCTTGGGACGTCCTTCATTCGACCGTGACGGCCTTCGCCAGGTTCCGAGGTTGGTCGACGTCGTTGCCCCGGCGGTCGGCGACGTGGTACGCGAACAGCTGCAGCGGCACGACCGCGAGCGCCGGCGAGATCAGCTCGTTCGTGCGCGGGATGCGCACGACCTCGTCGGCGTGGCCCGCGATCTCCTCGTCGTCGTCGTGCGCGAGGGCGATCACCACGCCGGCCCGGGCGCGCACCTCGGCGATGTTCGAGACGATCTTCCTGTACACCGGGTCGCGCAAGGCGATCGCGACCACCGGCATGTGCTCGTCGATGAGCGCGTTGATGCCGTGCTTCATCTCGCCACCGGCCGTGCCCTCGGCATGGATGTACGAGAGCTCCTTCAGCTTGAGCGCGCCCTCGAGCGCGGTCGGGTACTGGATGCCGCGTCCCAGGAACAGGAAGTCGCGCGCGCCGTGGTACCGGTAGGCGAGCGCCTTCAGCTTCGGCTCCTGCCCGAGCACCGCGTCGATGAGCGTCGGGAGGTGGAACGCCTCCGCGAGCAGCTGCCGGGACCGCTCGGGGTCGACCGTCCCGCGCCGCTGGCCGAGGTAGATCGCGAAGAGGTAGAGGTCGACGAGCATCGCCGTGTACGCCTTCGACGAGGCGACGGCGATCTCGGGACCGGTGTGCAGGTAAATGACGTCGTCCGCCGCGCGTGTGGCCTCGCTGCCCACGACGTTCACCAGGGCGAGCACGCGCGCGCCGCGGGCCTTGGCCTCGTGCATCGCCGCGAGCGTGTCCACGGTCTCGCCGGACTGCGTGATGGCCACGATCAGCTGGCCGTTCGTCACCACCGGCTCGCGGTAGCGGTACTCGCTGGGGATCTCGACGTCGCAGGGGATCCCCGCGAGGCGCTCGATGAGGTACTTCCCGACCAGCGCGGCGTGCCCCGCCGTCCCGCAGCCCACGAGCGTGATGCGCGGCAGCGCCCGCACCTGGTCGTCGGTCATCCGGACGTTCTCGTCGAACACGACGCGCCCGGTGGTGCGCTCCACGCGGCCGAGGAGCGTGTCGGAGATCGCGCGCGGCTGCTCGTGGATCTCCTTGAGCATGAAGTGGCGGTATCCCGACTTCGCCGCCGCGACCGGGTCCCACGTGACCGTCGTGCGCTCCTTCGTCAGCGGCTTCCCGTCGAGCGTGCGGAAGGAGACCGCGGTCGCCGTGACGATGGCCAGCTCGCCGGCCCCCAGGAACGAGACGCTGCGGGTGTGCTCGAGGAGCGCCGGCATGTCCGAGGCGATGAAGTTCTCGCCCTGCCCGTAGCCGACGATCACGCCGCCGGCGTTGCTGATCCGCGCGGCCACGATCTTCCCGGGGTCCTTGGCGGAGATGAGGCCCAGCGCCGCCGCGCCCTCCAGCCTGGGGAGCACGGCGAGCGCGGCGTCCTCGAGCAGCGCGCCCTTGGCGAGCTCGTCCTCGAGGAGGTGGACCACGACCTCCGTGTCGGTCTCGGAGGTGAAGCGGTGGCCGGCCGCGACGAGCGGCGCTTTCAGGTCCGCGAAGTTCTCGATGATGCCGTTGTGGATGACCGCGGTGACCGCGCCGCAGTCCACGTGCGGGTGGGCGTTCTGCTCCGTCGGCCGGCCGTGCGTCGCCCAGCGGGTGTGCCCGATGCCGACGGACCCGGAGAGCGGGTGCTGGGCGACCGCGGTCACGAGGTTGTCGAGCTTGCCCTCCGCGCGCCGGATCTCGAGCTTGCCGTTCTGCTGGACGGCCACGCCCGCCGAGTCGTAGCCGCGGTACTCCAGGCGCCTTAGTCCGCCCACCAGGAGCGGCGTGGCGTCACGCGATCCGACGTACCCGACGATCCCGCACATCTGCTCACCCTACCTGTCGGCGGGTCACTTGAGCGCCTCCTCGGCGACGCGCGCCAGGCGCTCGGCCGTGGTCGCGGCGAGGGTCCCGACCCGCGACTCGACGAGGATCCGCAGGACCGGCTCGGTCCCGGAGGGGCGCACCAGGACCCGGCCGCCGCCCTTCTCCAGGGTCGCGCGGGCCTCGTCGTACTCCTTGCGGAAGGCGGGGACGCTCTCCCACTCCGCGCGCCGGGCCACGCGCACGGCCACGAGCGACTGCGGCCAGCGCTCGACCTCCGCGGCGAGCTCGCGGATGCCGCGGCCCTCGGCCTTCGCCACGTGGAGGATCTCGAGGGCGGTGAGGATCCCGTCGCCGGTCGTCGCGTGCTCGCGGAAGATGACGTGGCCCGAGGGCTCGCCGCCGAACTGCGCTCCGAGCTCGTCCATCTTCTCCCACACGTAGCGGTCGCCCACCGGCGTGCGCACGAGGTCGATGCCCTCGCGCCGGAGCGTCGCCTCGGTCCCGCCGTTCGTCATGACCGTTCCGACGACTAGCTTCGGCCGCAGTCGGCCCGCCCGCGCGAAGTGGCGCGCCGCGAGCGCGAGGACGACGTCGCCGTCGTGCAGCTCGCCGGCCGCGTCGGCCAGGACCAGCCGGTCGCCGTCGCCGTCGAAGGCGAAGCCGACGTCCGCGCCGCGCTCGACCACCGCGCCCTGGAGGCGCTCGGGATACGTGCTGCCGCAGTGGTCGTTGATGTTGAGGCCGTCCGGCGTGTCGCAGAGGGTGATGACCTCGGCCCCGGCGTGGGCGAACACGCTCGGCGCGACCCGGTAGGTCGCGCCGTTCCCGCAGTCCAGCACGATGCGCAGGCCCGACAGGTCCGGCGCCTTGGTGAGCAGGAAGTCCTCGTAGCCGCGCACCAGTCCGCGCGCGTCGCCGACGAGGCCGATGCCGCCCTCGGTCGGTCGCGGCAGGGCGTCATCGCCGGTCATGAGCTCCTCGATGCGCGCCTCGACCGCGTCCGCGAGCTTGAGGCCGCCCTGGTCGAAGAACTTGATGCCGTTGTCCGGGGCCGGGTTGTGCGAGGCGCTGATCACGGCTCCGGCGACGAACCCCTGGGTGCGTGTCAGGTAGGCGAGGCCGGGGGTGGGCACGTGCCCGACGAGCCGCACCTCCATGCCGACCGAGCAGAGGCCGGCGGCGAGGGCGCTCTCCAGCATCCGGCCGGAGCGGCGCGTGTCGCGCCCGATGACGACACGGTGGCCCTGCCCGCCGAGGACGTGGCCCGCGGCGCGGCCCAGGCGGAGGGCGAGCTCCGCCGTGAGGTCGCGGTTCGCGATCCCGCGGATCCCGTCAGTTCCGAACAGGCGCGACATCAGGGCACCGTCTGGATGGTCGTGCTGGTGATAGTGACCGTCACCTGCGTGGGCTGCACCGATGACAGGTCCGTGCCCGACGGGACCGAGATCGCCACGGGCAGGGTGTACGTGCCCGGTCCGCGTCCGGCCACGTCCACTGACGCGGTGACCGACGCCGGGCCGAGCGCGGTGAGCGTGGGCACGCCGCCCCCCAGGATCACGCTGATGGTCCCGGGCGTGACCTCGGCGGCGACGTCGGGGGCCAGCCCGTCGACGCGCACGGCCACGAGCGGGAAGGGTCGCGAGCCCACGAGGGCGATCACCGTCACGGCGACCGTGGCCTCGGAGGGGCCGACGGTGCTCACGCCGGTCGGCAGGAGCAGCGCCACCGTGAAGGTGCGCGCGGCGCTCAGCCCGCCGACGTCGACGGGCGCGGTGTCGATCTTTCCGAGCGCCTCGACCGCCCCGCGCCCGCCGCTCACCGTGATGGCCACCGGATCGGTGGTAACGCGCGACACCCAGTAGCCCGGCGCGACGGCGCCGCGGAGCTGTGCCAGCACCGGCACGGTCCGCGTCGTCGCCGTGGACACCAGCGGAACGCTCACCTGGACCCCCAGTGGATCGATCTCGATGCCCTCGACCGGCTGGCCGGCGGCATCGACCGCGACGGGTCGCACGTCCTGGGCCAGGTCGACCGGCGCGTCGCCGAACTGCACCGTCGCGAAGACCGCGGTGACCGCCCCGACGAGCGTCTCCGCGCCGCTCACCCGGACCTCCTGCGGGCGGAAGGTCAGCGTGCCAGCCTGGAAGCCGGCCGGCGGCTCGTTGGCGAAGCGCGCCAGGACCGGAAGGACCCGCTCGACGCGCCGCTCGAGGCGGACGGCGACCACGGCCGGCTCGACCGCGACGACCCTGACGCGGGTGGCGGCCACCGCGACCACGACCGGCGCCTGCTGTTCGTCCGGCCCGGGCACGATCCCCGAGAGGTCGAGCGTGGCGCGGAGCTGTTGGGCCTCGACCGCGCCGATCGCGTCCTCGGGCCCGCGGAGCGTCACCTGGACCTCACCCAGCTGGCCGCGGAGCACGTATCCCTCGGAGACCTCCGGGCGCTCCACGGCGATGCGGCCGTCGAAGGGCTGCGTGACCTCGGGGGGCGGCAGCGCGCGCATGGCCGACACCCAGAGGAGCACCGCGACCGCGATGGCGGCGCTCTTCAGCGGGAGGTCGCCCGCGACGAGGCGCCGGAGGTCGATCCGCCGCCACCGGGCGAGGCGCACCCCGCCCATGGGGGCGCGACCGGTCATGCCGACTTCGAGCGGAAGGGCAGCGGCTGGATCCGGCTGCGCAGGAGCGAGCTGAGGACGCGGCGCAGGCGCTCCTCGTCCAGGTTCCCGATCATGCGCCCGTTGCTCGCGATGGACATCGCGCCCGATTCCTCGGAGATGACGACGACGACGGCGTCGCTCTGCGCGCTGATCGAGAGCGCCGCGCGATGGCGCATCCCGTACCGGTGCGTGAGCCGCTCCGGCGTCTCATCGAGCGGCAGGAGGCACGCGGCGGCGACTACCTGCGACCCCCGGATGATGACCGCGCCGTCGTGCAGCGGCGAGCGCGCCATGAAGATGGAGGCGAGCAGCTCGGCCGTGAGCTTCCCGTTCACCGGCACGCCGGTCTCGCTGTAGTCCTGGAGGCCCGTGCTGCGCTCGATGACGATCAGCGCGCCGTTCGACTGCTGCTTGATGAGCAGGCCGCCGCGCACGACCTCTTCCACCACCAGGTCCACCTCTTCCTCGGACGTGGGCGCCAGGAGCCGGTCGAGCGCGCCCAGCCGGCCCAGCTGGCCGAGGGCCCGGCGGAGCTCCGGCTGGAAGACCACGGGTATCGCGACGAGGGCGGCGACGCCGAGGAACTGCAGCGCCAGCGTGGTGAGCGTGAGCTGGAGCAGCACGGCGACGCCGTAGATGAGGACGAGCACGAGCACGCCCAGGAGCAGCTGCACCGCGCGGGTGCCGCGGATGAGCACCAGCACGTAATAGACGGCGATCGCGACGATGAGGATGTCGACGACGTTGTTCCAGCCGAAGGCGCGTCCCTGCATCAGGCCGTCGATGAAAGCGCGGAGCTGGTCCACCTAGACGCTTTGCCCGATGCGCTCGACCTCCGCGGCGCGCGCGTCCTCGCCGGCGAGCCGGAGGACGCGGGCGAGCAGCTCGGCGCGCGCGGTGGCGATGTCGCGGCGCCCGAGGGCGCTGGCCACGCCGATGAGCTCGCGCGACGCGTCGTGCACCGCGGTGCCGGACGACACGAGCGCCAGGAGCAGGTCGGACGCCGCGTTCATCTTCCCGCTCGCGAGGAGCGCCTGCGCCGCCTCGATGGCCGCTTCGCCCGCGCCGGGGTCCTTGCTGGCGATGAGCGCAGCCGCGTGCTCCTCGAGGTCGAGCGGATCGAGCCCGCGGTACTCCGCGACCGGCGGGGCAGCGGGCTCCTCCCACGGCTGCGGCGCGAGCGGCTCCGCCTCCTCACCCGGGATGGACCACGCGGGCGTCGCGCCGAACATCGCCAGGCGGTGGTCGGCCTCGGGCTCCTGCGCGGGGGGCGGCGTTCCGAAAAGCGCGGCCCGCTCGTCCACCGGCGGTGCCTCTGACGCCTCGAACAGTGCCGCGCGCTCGTCGACCGCCGGCTCAGGCGCGTGCGCCTCTGGAAGCCGGTCTTCGGCACGCACCGTGCGCAGTCCGAGACCCAGGGAGCGCGCGAGCTCGTGCAGCGCCGGGATCTCGCCGAGCGTCTCGAGCGCGTACGTCGCCTCGAGGCGCGCGCGGTCGTGATCACCGGCGCTCTGCTCGGCCTGCGAGAAGCGGACGTACTCGGCGGCGGAAGCTCCCACGTCGCCGGCCAGCGCCAGCGCCGCGGCCAGCCGCCGGTGCACGGCAAGGTCGAGCGGGTCGAGCCCGACCGCCTCGCGTAGCAGGTCGATGGCGAGGGTCCGGTCGCCGACCTTCGAGAGCGCGGCCGCGCCCTCGCGCAGCGTCGCGAGCGCGGCGGCGCGGTCGCCCAGCTCCACGTACACCCGCGCCAGGCCGCGGTATCCCCCGTCGGCGCGCGGGAACTTGGACACGAGGTAGCGGAACTGCTCCTCCGCCTGCCGGAGCCGCCCGGCCTGGAGGTGCTTGAGCCCCGACGCGAGCGCGACCTTGTAGTTGAAGTCCTGGACGGTCTTCACGGCCGCTAGTGTGCTCCCGCGCCGTGCGCGGGCGCCACCAGCGGGATGGGTCGCCTTAGCGCTTCGTGAACTGAGGCGCCTTGCGGGCGCGCTTCAGGCCGGGCTTCTTCCGCTCCTTCGCACGCGGGTCGCGCGTGAGCAGCCCGGCCTTGCGCAGCGCGGGCCGGTTCTCGGGGTCGACCTGCAGCAGGGCCCGCGCGACGCCGTGCGCGATCGCGCCGATCTGGCCGCTGTGGCCGCCGCCCGCGACCTTGACCATCGCGTTGAAGCGCCGGACCTGGTTGGTGACCTGGAACGGCAGGAGCGCGAGGTCGGCCGAGCTGTCCTTGCCGAAGTAGTCCTCGAGCGCCTTCCCGTTCACGATGACGTTGCCATCGCCCGGAACGAGCCGTACGCGCGCCACGGAGGTCTTCCGCCGCCCGGTGCCCTGGAAATACGGAGCTGTCTTCAAGCCATGGCCTCCTTAGAGATCGGCTCCGGGCGCTGCGCAGCGTGCGGGTGCTCCGAGCCGCTGTAGACGAACAGCTTGCGGATCATCTTCTCGCCGAGACGGTTCCGCGGAAGCATCCCGCGCACCGCCCGGCGGATGACCTCCTCGGGCCGGCGCTCGAGCAGCCGCTCGAGGGTCTCGGCCCGGAAGCCACCCGGGTAGCCGGAGTGACGGTAGTACTGCTTCTGCTTGAGCTTCTTGCCGGTGACGCGGATGCGCGCGGCGTTCAGGACGATGACCGGGTCCCCCACGTCGAGGTGGTCCGTGAACGCCACCTTGTGCTTGCCTCGCAGGAGCGCGGCGATGCGCGTGGCGAGGCGGCCCAGGGTGGCGCCGTCGGCATCGACGACCCACCAGCGCCGCTCGATCTCTCCCGCTTTCACCGTGTAAGTGCTCATTGCCTCGCCCTGCCTTATTCCTCTTCTTCGTCCGCGTTTTCTTCGTCCGCGTTGCCCGCCCGCCGGGTCGCCGGACCGCCGTAGCTCACCTCGACCAGGCAGAGCCCCCGCGCCGGCGCGTTCGGCCCGGCCTGCGAGCGGTCCCGGCTCGCCACGATCTCCCGCATCCGGTCGACCGAGGTGTGTCCCCGGCCCACCCAGAGAAGAGTACCGACGATCCCCCGGACCATCCCGTGGAGGAACCCGTCCGCCTCGATCTCGAAGCGGAGGAGCGACCCCGCGCGCGACCAGGACGCCCGCCGCACCGTCCGCGTGCCGCCCGGACCCACCGCGAAAGCGGAGAGGTCCTGCCGGCCCACGACCAGCCCGGCCGCCGCGGCCATCGCGCGCTCGTCGAGCTCGTCCGGAAGCCAGTGCTCCCGGTGCCGCTCGAGCGGCTCGCGCTGAGCCGAGTTCCGGATCCGGTATTCATATTTGCGACCCGTCGCCGAGTACCGCGCGTGAAAGTCCTCGCCCGCTTCCTCGACGTCCCGGATCGCGATGTCCGCGGGAAGGAGGGCGTTGACCCCCCGTCCGATGGTCGCTGCGTCCAGCTTGGTCGCCGCTCTGAAGCTGATGACCTGGCCCGTCGCGTGGACCCCCGCGTCGGTCCGGCCAGCGCCCACGAGCTTCACCTGCTCATCGCAGATCCTTGTGAGCGCTCGCTCCAACTCGGCTTGCACGGTCGGCGCGTTCGGCTGCACCTGGAACCCGGCGTAGCGGCTCCCGTCGTAAGCCACGCGCGCCATGTAGTTCCTAGGCAGACGTCACTTTCTGCTTGGGCTTCTTCGTGGTCGTCTTCTTCTCGGCCGACGTCTCCGCGCCTTCGGCCTTCTTCGCCCGCCGGAAGGGCAGGCGACGCTTCGGCGCGGCCTCCTCGGCCGCGGCCGCTGCCGTCTTCTTCTCTTCCTCGGCGCCCGGCATGAGCTCGAGCAGCACGACGGGGGCGGAGTCGCCGACCCGGCGCCCGACCTTGGTCAGGCGCAGGTAGCCCGAGTTGCGGTCCGGGTACCGCTGCGCGAGATCGGAGAAGACCTTCTCGACCAGCTCCGGCTCCGGCAGCCACGCGATCGCGCGGCGCCGCGCGGGCAGCGAGCCGTCCTTGCCGAGGCCGATCATCTTGTCCACGAAGCGGCGGATCTCCTTGGCCTTCGCCTCGGTCGTCTTGACCCGCTCGTACCGAAGGACCGAGACGGTGAGGTTCCGCAGCATCGCGGTGCGGTGACCGGTCTCCCGGCCGAACTTGCGCTGGTGGATCTTGTGGGGCATCTGCTATTCGTCCTCGAGCGTCCTCTGGCCGGTGGCGACGCGCTCGTCAGCGTCACCCGGGCGGTTGCCCTCGTCGGGCTCGTCGCCTATCGAGCCAAGCTCGACCGGCTGCCCCATCTCGTCGATGTCGACGTCGGTCTCGCCCTCTCCCTCGCCCTCGCCGGCGGCCAGGCCGCCCTCGGGCGCCTCGATGAGACCGCGCGCCACGAGGCGCTCCTTGATCTCGTCGAGCGACTTCTTGCCGAAGTTGCGCATGCGCAGCAGCTCCTCGTCGGGGGTCTGCAGGAGCTGGCCGACCTTGGTGATGCCGTGCCGCTTCAGCGAGTTGAACGCGCGCTGCGGCAGGTCGAGGTCCTCGATGGGCATGTCCGCGATGGCCGGCGGCAGCGAGCCACCGTCCGCGCGGGCCGCCGGGGCGAGCGCCGGCTGGGCCCGGGTGAGCCCGGCGAAGAGGGTGAACTGCTGCACCAGCACCTGCGCGCCCTGGGCGACGGCCTCGTCCGGAGCGGTCGTCCCGTCGGTCCAGACCTCGAAGAGGAGCCGGTCGTAGTTGGTGACCTGGCCGACGCGGGTGTTCTCCACGGTGAAGTTCACCTTGCGCACGGGCCCGAAGAGCGCGTCGATCGGGATGACCCCGATCGGCAGACCCTCGCGGCGGTCGCCAGAGACGAACCCGCGGCCGGTCTCGACCGTGAGCTCCATCCAGAGGGAGGCCTCCGGCTCGAGGGTCGCGATGTGCGCCTCGGTGTTCACGATCTCGACGTCGCTGGTCGTCTGGATGTCCGCGGCTGTGACGTCGCCGGGCCCCTCCTTCTCGAGCACCAGGGTGACGGGCTCGGTGGCGAAGGAGCGCAGGCGGATGCCCTTGAGGTTCAGGACCAGCTCGACGACGTCCTCCTTGACGCCGGGGATGGTCGAGAACTCGTGCGCGACGCCGCGCACGCGCGCCGCGGTGATCGCGGCACCCGGGAGCGACGACAGGAGCACCCGCCGGAGCGAGTTCCCGAGCGTCGTGCCGTACCCGGCCGGCAGCGGCTCGCAGACGAACCGCGCGTGGCGGTCATCGCCTTCGAGGCGCTCGATCTTTGGGTATTCGAGTTCGACGATGGACATGGTTCCCTCTCTTCCAGGCGCGGGGGCGCCAGCCAGGACGCTTACCGTGAGTAGTGTTCGACGATGAGCTGGGTGTCGACCTGCGTCTCGATCTGGTCGCGGGTCGGCGTGGTGACCATCTTCGCCGTGTAGCTGTCGGGGTCGACCTCGAGCCAGCCGGGTCGCGGCTGCGTCTTCGCCCACGCGAGCGCGTCCTTGAAGTACTGGAGAGCGCGGCTCGCCTCGCGGATCGTGACGACGTCGCCGGCGCGCACGGAGTGGCTCGGGATGCGCGCGGAGCGGGCGTTCACCTGCACGTGGCCGTGGTTCACCAGCTGGCGCGCCTGGGCGCGGGACTTCGCGAAGCCGGACCGGTAGACGACGTTGTCGAGCCGGGACTCGAGCTGCACGAGCAGCTGGTCGCCGGTCGCGCCCTTCGTCTCGAGCGCGCGGTCGAACGTGTTCCGCATCTGCTTCTCGAGGACGCCGTACATGCGGCGGGCCTTCTGCTTCTCGCGCAGCTGCAGGGCGAAGTCGGAGACCTTGCGGCGGCGCTGCTGGTGCACGCCGGGCGGCGACGGGCGGCGCTCGAGCGTGCACTTCGTGATGCACTTCTCGCCCTTCAGATAGAGCTTCACGCTCTCGCGCCGGCAGAACCGGCAGACCGGACCGATGTTGCGAGCCATGCCCTCTCCCCCTAGACCCGGCGCCGCTTCGGCGCGCGGCAGCCGTTGTGCGGGATCGGGGTCACGTCGGTGATGGCCGTGACGGCGAGGCCGGCGGCCTCGAGCGCCCGGATCGCCGCCTCGCGACCGGCACCCGGACCCTTCACGAACACCTCGACGGACTTCATGCCCGCGTCGATGGCCTTCTTCGCTACGTTCTCCGCGGTCACCTGCGCGGCGTAGGGCGTGCTCTTGCGCGAGCCCTTCCACCCCGACGCGCCCGCTGTCGCCCAGCACACGGTGTTCCCTTGCTGGTCGCTGATGGAGATGACCGTGTTGTTGAACGACGCCTTCACGTGGGCCTGCCCGTGCGGGATGGCCCGTCGCTCGCGCCGCTTGCGCGGTGCGGGCGCGGGTCGCGCCTCGGGCGTCGCAGGTGCCTGCTGCTTCGGATCCTTGCTCATCTCGCTCCCATTAGGTCTTCGACGTCGACTTCTTCTTGCCGGCGACCGTCTTCCGCGGGCCCTTGCGGCTCCGCGCGTTCGTCCGGGTGCGCTGCCCGCGGACCGGCAGGCCGCGCCGGTGGCGGAGCCCCCGGTAGCTGCCGATCTCCTGCAGGCGCTTGATGTTCAGCGCGACCTCGCGACGGAGGTCACCCTCGACCGTGTGCGCGCGGTCGATGATCTCGCGCAGCTTCGCGACCTGCGGCTCGGTGAGGTCACGGACCCGGATGCCGCCGTCGACGCGCGCCTCCTCGCAGATCTTGCGCGAGGCTGTCGCGCCGATGCCGAAGATGTAGCGCAGCGAGATCTCGACGCGCTTGTCGCGCGGGATGTCGACGCCGGAGATACGTGCCATTTCCCTATCCCTGCCGCTGCTTGTGCTTCGGCTCGGAGCAGATCACGAGGATCTGCCCTTCGCGCCGGATGATCTTGCACTTGTCGCAGCGCTTCTTGACCGATGCCCTGACCTTCACCTAGTACCTGACCCTTCGTGTGATGCGACCCCGCTTGAGGTCGTACGGCGAGAGCTCCACGAGGACCTTGTCGCCCGGGACCACGCGGATGAAGTTCATCCGCATCTTCCCCGAGATGTGCGCGAGGATCTCGTGACCGTTCTGGAGAGCGACCCTGAACATCGCGTTCGGAAGGGCCTCCGAAACGGTCCCTTCCACCTCGATGACGTCCTTGGTGGGCTTAGTGGGCTTAGTCGCCATGGCTACCCGATGTCCTCGTTCTGATCTCCAGACACAAAAAGCTCCGCGGTCGACGACCTGCGGGAAAAGAAAGTGTATCAAACATGCTTGGCCGCGCCCACCAGGCGCCGGGAAACCGGCGCTTTCTCGGCCGCCGCGGTCAGGACGACGGCGCCGGCGGGCGTGACGGCGACCGAGTGCTCGAAGTGGGCGGAGATCGAGCCGTCGGCCGTCTTGACGGTCCAGCCGTCGTCCAGCAGGCGCGTCTCGGGGCCCCCGATGTTGACCATCGGCTCGATGGCCAGGCAGAGCCCGGCGGTGATGAGGCGGCCCTGGCCGCTGGTGCCGTAGTTGGGCACCTGTGGCGGCTCGTGCATCGCCTGGCCGATGCCGTGGCCGACGTAGTTCCGCACCACGCTGAAGCCCTCGCGCTCCACGAGACCCTGCACCGTCGCCCCGACGTCGCCGAGGCGGGCGCCCGGCCGCACGCTCGCGATGGCCAGGCGGAGCGCCTCCTCGGCCGTGGCGATGAGCCGCCGGGCCTCGGCGCTCACCCGCCCCACCGGGACGGTCACCGCCGCGTCGGCGTGCCAACCGTCCACGATGGCGCCGGCGTCGATGCCGATGATGTCGCCCTCGCGGAGCTTCCGCTGCCCGGGGATGCCGTGGACGATCTCGTCGTTCACGCTCGTGCAGATCGTGGCCGGGTAGCCGAAGTAGCCGAGGAACGACGACGTCGCGCCGCGCTCGCGCAGTACCTGCTGCGCGATGCGGTCGAGGTCCGCCGTAGTGATGCCCGGGCGCACCGCGGCGCCGCAGCGCTCCAGCATCTCCGCGACCACGATCCCGGCGCGCCGCATCGTGGCGATCTCGGCCTCGGTCTTGAGCCTGACGAGCTCCTTCAAGCGATCACCTCGGCCACGCGCGCGCGGATCTCGTCCACGCCGCCGACGCCCTCGATCCGCCGCAGGAGGCCGGCCTTCTCGTAGTGCTCCACGACGGGCCGCGTCCGCTCGTCGTACACCTCGAGGCGGCGGGCGAGCACCTCGGGCGAGTCGTCGGAGCGCGCGCTGGACCGGCCGCGCGTCGAGATGCGGCCGAGCAGCTCTTCGCGCGGCACCTCGAGCAGGACGACGCAGCCGACGCGCCGGCCGTGCTGTCCGAGGAGTTCGTCGAGCGCCCTCGCCTGCGCCACCGTCCGCGGGAAGCCGTCGAAGACGATGCGCGTGGACGCGGGGATCCGCGCGAGGCGCTCGCGGACCATGCCCACGGTGACCTCGTCGGGCACGTAGTGCCCCTTGGACATGTGCTCCTCCGCGAGCCGCCCGAGCGGCGTCCCGAGTCGAAGGTGGTCCCGGAAGAGATCGCCCGTCGCGAGGTGCTCCCACCCATGAGCTTCCTTCAGGAAGCGCACCTGGGTCCCCTTGCCGGACCCCGGCGGGCCCATGAACACGAGATCGCCCTGCGCCTGCTCTTCGCGCGGCGCCAAGCGCCGCGCCCTCTCCGCTGCTCCCGACTCGCTCGTCGCGGGGGACCCGCTCGTCGCTCGGCTCACTTTCAACTAGCGGATGAAGCCTTCGTACGAGCGCATGAGGAGCTGGGCTTCGAGCTGCTTCATCGTCTCGACGACGACGCCGACGATGATGAGGATGCTGGTCCCGCCGAGGCGCAGCTGCTGCACACCGGTCAGGTCGCCGATGAGCGTCGGCATGACCGCGACGATCCCGAGGAAGAGGGCGCCGGCGATCGTGATCCGCGTGACGACCCGTCCGAGGAACTGCGCCGTCGGCGGCCCCGGCCGGATGCCCGGGATGAAGCCGCCGTAGCGCTTGATGTTGTCGGCCACGTCGGTCGGCACGAAGGTGAAGGCGGTGTAGAAGAAGGTGAAGGCGACGACGAGCAGGAAGTACAGGCTGTTGTAGACGACGATGTTGTTGAACGCGGCGACCGTCGCCTGCGACGCGCCGCGCAGCCACTCGGTCTCGCTGTTCGTGAAGTACTGGGCGATCTGCGACGGGAGCAGCAGGATCGAGATGGCGAAGATGATGGGGATGACGCCGGCGCTGTTCACCCGCAGCGGGATGTGCGTGCTCCCGCCAGAGTACATCCGCGTGCCGCGCACGCGCTTGGCGTACTGCACCGGGATGCGGCGCTGGCCTTCCTGGATGAACACGATCGCCGCGACCACGCCGATGGCGATGAGGGCGTAGACGCCGAGCATGAACAGGTTCTCCTGGACCTCGATGGTCTGCGAGATGGTGGTCGGGAACCGGCCGACGATGCCGGCGAAGATGATGAAGCTGATCCCGTTCCCGATGCCCTTCTCGCTGATGAGCTCGCCGAGCCACATGAGCAGGAGCGTGCCGGTGACGAGGGTCGCGAGGATCGAGAGGGTGAGGGCCAGGTCGGTGAACCCGAACTCCGGGATGACTCCGGACCGCTGCATGAACACCGACACTCCGATGCCCTGGAGGAGGGCCATCGGCACGGTGAGGATGCGGGTGTACTGGTTGATCTTGTTCCGGCCGTACTCGCCCTCCTTGGAGAGCGCGGTGAGGGCCGGGATCGTCTGGTTGAGCAGCGTCATGATGATCGAGGCATTGATGTACGGGTTCACGCCCAGAGCGACCACGCTGAAGCGCGCCAGCCCGCCGCCCGAGAACAGGTCGAGGATGTTGAGGAGCGCGTTGTTGTCCAGGACCGTGGTGAGCTGGGCCTGATCGACGCCCGGTAGGGGAACGTGCGAGAGGAACCGGAACACCACGAGCATCCCGAGCGTGAAGAGGATCTTGTTCCGGAGGTCCTGCGCCTTGAAGGCGTCGAAGAGCGCTCCGAGGACCGGGAGCTGAGCGGCGGCCACTCTTACTCTTCGCGCGTGGGCCTACGGCCCCGCGCTCGCTCCGCTTTTCCTGTCTCGCTCCTCACGGCAAAGCCGCTCGTCGCTCGTCTCATTTCTTAGGCCCCGATCAGCACGATGGAGCCGCCGGCCGCCTCGATCTTCTGGCGGGCCGTGGCCGACGCGGCGTGCGCGTGGACCTCGATCGCGGCCGTGACCTCACCGTCGCCCAGGATCTTCACCTTCTCGTCGGCGCGGATGAGCCCGTGCGCCGCGAGGGTGTCCGGCGTGACCTTGCCCTCCTGGACGTACTGGGCGAGCTGCCCGACGTTGAGGGCGACGCGCTCGACGCGGCCGGCCATCTTGAAGCCGCGCAGCTTCGGCACGCGCATGTGCAGCGGCGTCTGCCCGCCCTCGAACCACCCCGGCAGACCCGGCCCGCTGCGCGCGAGCTGGCCCTTCGTGCCGCGTCCGGCGGTCTTTCCCTGCCCTGCCGAGATGCCGCGGCCGATGCGCTTGTTGCGCTGCCGCGAGCCCTTCGGGGGCTTCACCTGATGCATCTTCATGAGATCTGCTCCCTCACCTCGACGAGATGCGCGACCTTGCGGAGCATCCCGCGGAGCTGCGGGCTGTCCTCGTGGTGCACCTGGTTCCCCGGCCGCCGGAGGCCGAGCGCGCGCAGCGTGCCGCGGGCGGCCTCCTTCTCGCCGATGGCGCTCTTCTTCTGGACGATCAAGAGCTGATTCATCGGGCGCCTGCCGCCTCCGGCTCGGGCCGCGAGCCCGGGACGCGGACGCCGCGGATCGTCGCGATCTCGTCCGGCGAGCGGAGCTGCTGGAGCGCCTTCATCGTCGCCCTGACGACGTTGACGGGATTCGTAGACCCGAGCGACTTCGTGAGGATGTCGCGGATGCCCGCGGACTCGACGACCGCGCGCACGGAGCCGCCCGCGATGACGCCGGTGCCCTTGGAGGCCGGGCGCAGCAGCACGCTCGCCGCGCCGAAGTCGGCCGTGATGGGGTGCGGGATGGTCTGCCCCGAGAGCGGGACGAGCATGACGTTCTTCTTGGCATCCTCGACGCCCTTGCGGATCGCGTCCGGCACCTCGTCGGCCTTGCCGAGACCCGCGCCGACGTGACCGCGCCCGTCGCCCACGACGACGATCGCGGAGAAGCTGAACCGCCGTCCGCCCTTGACCACCTTGGAGACCCGGTTGATCTGGACGACCCGCTCGGTCAGCTCCAGCCGGCTCGCGTCGATCCTTGCCATTTAAGCTCCCAACTCCCTCTAGAACCTGAGCCCGGCTTCGCGGGCCGCGTCGGCGAGCGCCTTCACGCGCCCGTGGTAGCGGTACCCGCCGCGGTCGAACACGACCTCGGCGACGCCCGCGGCCTTGGCCTTGTCCGCCAGCGCCTTGCCGACGAGCTTGGCGCGCTCGGTCTTGTTGCCCGCCTTCGCTCCCACATCAGAGGCCGCCGCGACCGTGCGCCCCGCGCGGTCGTCGATGACCTGGGCGTAGATGTGCGACAGCGAGCGGAACACGGCCAGGCGCGGGCGCTCGCCCGTTCCGGCGACGCGCTTGCGCACGCGGCGGTGCCGCATGAGCCGTCCTTCCCGGCGCGTGTCAGCTGGCATGCCTGACCTCCACTACGCGGCGCCCTTCGCGCCGACCTTGCCGGCCTTGCCGGCCTTGCGGCGGATGTACTCGCCCGCGTACTTCACGCCCTTCGCCTTGTACGGGTCCGGGACGCGCAGCCCGCGGATCTTCGCGGCCATCTCCCCGACCATCTCCTTGTCGATGCCCGAGACCTTGACCTTCTGCGGCGTCTCGAGCGTGAACGAGACGCCGGCGGGCGGGTCGATCTCGACCGGGTGCGAGAAGCCGAGCGAGAGCTGCAGCTTCTTGCCGGCGAGCACGGCGCGGTAGCCGGTGCCGCTGATCTCCAGGTCCTTCGTGTACCCCTGCGTGACGCCGGCGACCATGTTCGAGATGAGCGTCCGCGTCAGCCCGTGCAGCGCGCGCGCGGTCGGGCTGTCGTTGGTCCGCTTGACCGCGAGCGAACCGTCGGTCGACTCCACCGCGATGTCGTGGTGGAACGTGCGCACGAGCTCGCCCTTGGGACCCTTCACGCGCACCGTGCGGCCGTCGACCTTCGCGTCGACCTCCTTCGGGAGCGCAATGGGCATGTTGCCGATCCGGCTCATCTGCTTATCGCTCCGGCCTGCGCCGGAGCCTCGCTCCGCTCGATCAGTCTTGGCTCGCTCGTCGCGGCAAAGCCGCTCCTCGCTCGTTCCATCTCTCTCACCAGACCTTCGCCAGGACCTCGCCGCCGAGGCCGCGGCGGCGGGCGGCTCACCCGGTCGATCCCGCGAAGCGCGGCGCTCCGCCCGAGGTACTTGAGCCGGACGACCAGCTGCGTTCCGCTGGTCTCGAAGCTCGTGATGTAGCCCTCCGCCTTCAGGATCTTCGCGATCTCCGCCTTGAGGCGGCTCGCCGGGATCTCGACGGTGTCGTGGCGCGCGCCGACCGCGTTCCGGAGGCGCGTGAGCATGTCGCCGATGGGGTCGCTCACGTTGACCCCGCGGCGCACGGGCGCCTTCTTCGGCGCGGGCCGGCGCACCGCCGGCCGTGCCTCGGCCTGGTGGCGCGGCGCCTCCGCCGTTTCAGTTCTTTCCATTATTCTCCATTCCCTACTACATCCCGGCGAAGCCGGGTGGAGCAGGACGGTCGGACATCACCACGTGATGGACGACCACCTACCAGCTCGACTTCGTGACGCCGGGCAGCTCGCCCATCAGCGCCTTCTCGCGGAAGCAGATCCGGCAGAGTCCGAACTTGCGGAAGTACCCGCGCGCCCGCCCGCACACCTGGCAGCGGTTGTACTCGCGGACCTTGAACTTGTTCGGGCGCGCCGCGCGGACCATGAGGCTCTTCTTCGCCACTGCTTCCTCCTTAAGCCGCGCGACCGGCGGACGCACGGAAGGGCATGCCGAGCGCCTCGAGGAGGGCCCTGCCTTCCTCGTCCGTCTTGGCGGTGGTCACGATCGTGATCTCGAGACCCCGCAGCCGGTCGATCTTGTCGTACTCGATCTCCGGGAACACGAGCTGCTCTTTCAGCCCGAGGGTGTAGTTACCGCGCCCGTCGAACCCGCGGTCCGACACGCCCTGGAAGTCGCGGATGCGCGGGAGCACCACGTTCACGAGCTTCTCCATGAAGCTCCACATGCGCTCGCCGCGGAGCGTCACCTTGAGGCCGATGGGCATCCCGATGCGCAGCCGGAAATTCGAGATGGCCCGGCGCGACTTGGTGACCACGGGGCGCTGCCCGGTGATCGTGGCCAGGTCGCCCGCGGCCGCGTCCATCGACTTCTGGTTCCCGATGGCCTCGCCCATGCCGATGTTGACCACGATCTTCTCGACCTTCGGGATCCGCATGACGTTGTCGTAGGAGAACCGCTTGCGCAGCTCTTCCCTGATGGCCTTCTCGTAACGCTCCTTAAGCGCGCTCGCCACTTCCCCTATTTCTCCTTCTGGACCGCGATCGCCTCACCGCAGCGACGGCAGTACCGCTCCTTGTCGCCGTCCTCGGTGCGGTGCGCGATGCGCGTGGGCTTGCCGCAGTGCGGGCAGACGATCATCACCTTCGCCACGTCCATCGGCGCCGGCTGCTCGACGATGCCGCCCTTGATGTTCCGCTGCGGGTTCGGCTTGCGGTGCCGCTTGGCGATGTTCACGCCCGCGACGACGACGCGGCGCTCCTCGGAGTGCACCTCCTGCACGGTCCCGCGCTTGCCGCGGTCCTTGCCGGCGATGACCTCGATCTCGTCGCCCTTGCGGATCCGGACGGCGCCCACTAGAGCACCTCCGGCGCGAGCGAGACGATCTTCATGAAGTTCCGCTCGCGGAGCTCGCGCGCGACCGGCCCGAAGATGCGGGTCCCGCGCGGCTGGTTCTGCGGGTTGAGGAGAACGGCGGCGTTGTCGTCGAAGCGGATGTAGCTGCCGTCGCTCCGGCGGAACTCCTTCGTCTGCCGGACGACGACCGCCCGAACGACCTCGCCCTTCTTCACGCCGGAGTTCGGGATGGCCTGCTTCACCGTCGCGATGAACATGTCCCCGACCTCCGCCGTGGTGCCCGACGACGACCCGAGCACGCGGATGACCGAGATCTCCCGCGCGCCGGTGTTGTCGGCGACCTTGACCCGCGAGTACGGACGGATCACCGGTCGTCCCCTGTCCGCTCGCTCACGTCGGCGGCGTCGGCTTCCTCGGCGGAGGCCGCGGCGTCTTCGCGCTCCGGCTTGGCGAGCAGCTCGGTGACGCCCTCGGTCTCCTCGAGCTCCCGCTCGATGGCGGCGACCTCCGGCGCGGCGGCCATGGCCTCGCCCGCGCGCGAGAGCACCTCGATCACCTGAAAGCGCTTGGTCGCGCTGAAAGGGCGGCTCTCCTGGATACGCACGATGTCGCCGGCCTTCACGTCGCCGTTGGCGTCGTGCGCCGGGACGCGCTTGCGCACCCGGATGACCTTCTTGTACAGGGGGTGCTGCCGCTGACGCTCGATCTGCACGATCGCCGTGTGCGGCGTCTTCGCCGAGACCACGCGCCCGACCTTCTGCCTGCGGCGGCCACGGTGGGGCGCACCCTTCGCACCAACACCGGCGGCCGGCGAGGTCGAGGGAGCGCCGCGATCGCGCGAGGGCAGCGACCGGGTACCCGTCCCGGCCTTCGCGCGCGAGGGCTTGGTGCCGGACGGGCGGGAGCGCCCGAGCGCGACGCGGCCGACCGAGGCAACGTCGCCGGCCGCCGGCTTGCGTGCGGTCGTCTTGCGCGTGGTGGTCGTCTTCTTCTTCTCAGGCACTCTTCTCGATCTCCCGTTCCCGCGCGATGGTCATGGCCCGCGCGATCCTTCGGCGCACCCGCGGGATGGCGCGAACGTCCTTGAGCTGGCGCGTCGCCAGCTGCATGCGGAGGTCGAGCAGCTCCTCGCGAGCCGCCCTCAGCTCCTCGGTCAGGTCCTCAGCGGTGAGGCGCCGCAGATCCTTCTTCTCAGCCATTCGCGGCCACCGCCTCGGGTCCCGTCTCGATGCCCTCTCTCGCGACGACGCGCGTCCGGATCGGCAGCTTGTGCGCGGCCAGCCGGAACGCCTCCTTCGCGAGCAGGCGGTCGACGCCGGACACCTCGTACAGGATCCGCCCGGGCTTCACCACCGCGACCCAGTGGTCGGGCGCGCCCTTGCCGGATCCCATCCGCGTCTCGGCGGGCTTCTTCGTGACCGGCTTGTCCGGGAACACGCGGATCCAGACCTTCCCGCCGCGGCGCATGTGGTGCACGAGCGCGCGCCGGGCGGCCTCGATCTGCCGCGCGGTCATCCAGCACGGCTCCTGCGCCTGCAGGCCGTAGTCGCCGAAGGCGATGGTCGAGCCGCCGTGCGCGACGCCGGTCATGCGGCCGCGCTGGAACTTGCGGTGCTTGAGGCGCTTGGGCATCAGCATCAGGCCGGGCTCCCTCCGGTCGGGACCGGCGCGGCCGGCGCAGGTACGGCGGGGGCCAGCGGT
>MGON01000009.1:22054-26591 GCA_001795345.1 Chloroflexi bacterium RIFCSPLOWO2_02_FULL_71_16
CGCGGCGCCGGTGCGACGTCGCCCTTGTAGATCCAGGCCTTCACGCCGATGGTCCCGTAGGTCGTCTTCGCGATCGCCCGGCCGAAGTCGAGGTCCGCGCGGATCGTGTGCAGCGGCACCCGGCCCTCGCGCTCCCACTCGCGGCGGGACATCTCCGAGCCGCCGAGGCGACCGGCGACCATGACGCGCACGCCCTTGGCGCCGGAGCGCATCGCCCGCTGGACCGACTGCTTCAGGGCCTTCCGGAAGCTGACGCGCCGCTCGAGCTGCTGGGCGATGCTCTCGGCGATGAGGTTCGCGTCGGCCTCGGGGTAGCGGATCTCGAAGATGTTCACCTTCACGGTCTTCTTGGTCGTCTTGCCGAGCAGCTGGCGGAGCTCCTCGACCTTCGAGCCGCCCTTGCCGATCACCACGCCGGGCTTGGCGGTGTGGATGGTGACGGTGACCTGGTTCGTCGAGCGCTCGATCTCGATGCGGGCGATGGCGGCGTCGCGCAGCCGGCCGCGGATGGCGCGCCGGATCAAGACGTCCTCCTTGACGAGGTCCTTGTACGTCTTGGAGCCGGCGTACCACTTCGCGTTCCACTGCTTGATGATCCCGAGCCGGAACCCGATCGGGTGCGTCTTCTGTCCCACTACGCGCCGCCTTCCTTCGTGTCCATGACCACCACGAGGTGGGCCGTCCGCTTGAGCTTGATGTCGCGGCGCCCGCGGCCCCGCATCCAGATGCGCTTCATGCGCGGGCCCTCGTCGGCCGACGCGCGCTTCACGTAGAGATCTTCCATCGTCATGTTGTAGTTGTTCTCCGCGTTCGCGATGGCCGATCGCACGAGCTTCTCGAGCAGCGGCGCCGAGCCCTTCGGCAGGTTCCGCAGCAGGGCGAGCGCCTCCTCGGCCGGCTTGCCGATGATGAGGTCGGTCACCAGCTTCGCCTTGCGCGGCGACACGCGCTGGAACTTCGCGATGGCTCGGACCTCCATCGTCATGCGCCCGGCTTCACTGTCGTGACCTTCTCGGTCGCCGGCATGCGGTGCCCCTTGAAGGTGCGCGTCGGCGAGAACTCGCCCAGCTTGTGGCCGACCATGTTCTCGCTCACGTAGACGGGCACGTGCCGCCGGCCGTCGTGGACGGCGATGGTGTGCCCGACCATGATCGGGAGCACGGTGGAGGCGCGCGACCACGTCTTCACGACCTTCTTGTCGTTCCGCGCGTTCAGCGCCTCGATCTTCTCCTGGAGGCTCTTCTCCACGAAGGGCCCCTTCTTCACCGATCGGCTCATTACTTCTTCTTCCTCTTCTGCGGCCGGATCACGAACCGGTCGGTCCGCGGGTTCTTGCGGGTCCGAAGACCCATCGCGGGCTTGCCCCACGGCGTCTGCGCCTGGCCGCCGACGGGCGACTTCGCCTCGCCGCCGCCGTGCGGGTGGTCACGCGGCGACATCACGACGCCGCGCACGGCCGGCCGGCGGCCCATGCGCCGCATGTGGCCGGCGCCGCCGATCTTGCGGTTCTCGTGCTCGACGTTGCCCACCTGCCCGACCGTGGCGCGGCAGCGCACGTGGACGATGCGGATGTGCCCCGAGGGAAGGCGGACCTGCGCGTACTGCCCCTCCTTCGCGATGAGCTGCGCCGCGCCGCCAGCGGAGCGCACCATCTGCGCGCCCTTGCCCGGCTCGAGCTCGATCGCGTGGATGGTGGTGCCCGTCGGGATGTTCTCGATGGGGATGCAGTTCCCGTCGCGCGCCTCCGCGTCCGGGCCCGACATGACGGTGTCGCCCACGCCGACGCCGTTCGGGGCCAGGATGTAGCGCTTCTCGCCGTCTCGGTAGAAGAGCAGCGCGATGCGCGCCGAGCGGTTCGGGTCGTACTCGATGGTCGCCACGCGCGCGGGCACGCCGTCCTTGTCGCGCTTGAAGTCGATGACGCGGTAGCGGCGCTTCTCGCCGCCGCCGCGGTGGCGCGTCGTGACCCGGCCCTGCGCGTTGCGGCCGGCCATGCGCTTCTTCGACGACGTGAGCGACTTCTCCGGGGTGTTCTTGCTCGTGATCTCCTCGAAGGAGGCCGACTGCCGGAACCGCTGGACCGGCGTGTAGGCCTTGTACTTCTTCAGCGGCATGGCCTACAACCTAGCGAGGGAGATCAGCGCGAACTTGTTCGCGCTGGCGTACGAGCGACGGGTGTATGTGCGAAGCACTTATACCCCCTCCACGAAGTAGCGCTCGATGCGCTGGCCCTTGGCGACCGTGACGATCGCCTTCTTGCGGTCCGACTTGCGCCCGGTGTGACGGCCGTAGCGGCGCGTCTTGCCGCGGACGGTCATCACGTTCACTTCGACGACGTCCACCTTGAACGCCTCGGCCACGGCCTCGGCGATCTCCTGCTTCGTCGCGCTGGTGCGGACCTCGAACGTGTACTTGCCCTCGTTCGTCTGCGTCATCGACTTCTCGGTGACGATCGGGCGGAGGAGCACGAGCGTGTCGGTCATGCCGTGCCTCCCGCGCGCGTCGCCACGGCCTCGAGCGCGTCGCGCCGCACGAAGATCGTGTCGTGCCGCATGACGTCCTCGGTGCGGAGCGTGCCGACGGTGCGCAGCCCGACGTCGCGGGCGTTCGCCGTCGCCTGGGCCGCCGCCACGTCGAGCTCGCCGGTCACGAAGAGCGCGCTGCCGGTGTCCCCCACCTTGCCGAGCCACTCGATGACCATCCTCGTCTTGGGGCGGTCCCCGTTGAACGAGAGCCCCTCGTAGACGAGGAGGCGGCCCTCGCCGGCGCGCGAGGCCATGGCCTCGGCGAACGCGGCGCGGCGCATCTTCTCGGGAAGGCGCTGCTCGAACTTACGGCCGTTGGGGCCGAACACGACGCCGCCGTGCCGCCAGAGCGGCGACCGGGTCGACCCGGCGCGCGCGCGGCCGGTGCCCTTCTGCCGCCACGGCTTCGCGCCGCCGCCCTTGACGCGGGCGCGGTTCCTGGTCGCCGCGGTGGCCTGCCGCGCGTTCGCCGCGGTCGCGGCGAGCGCCTGGTACAGCACGCCGGTGCGGGCCACGACCTTCGCGATGACCTCCGGCAGCTCGACCGTGCCGGCGACGGCGCCGTCGGTGCCGATCACCGGAGCCTGGCCGGCCGGAGCGGTCGGCAGCGGACGCGGCTCGCGCTTCGGCTTCGGCGCGGCGGCCGCCTCGGCGGTACGGCGCTCGATACGCTCGCGCTCGGGTGCCTTGACCACGGCGCGCGTGACCGGACGCGCGACCGCCCGCTTCGGAGCGGGCTTCGCGGCGGGCTTCGCGGCGGCCTTCGGAGCAGCCTTGGCCTGGGTCTTCGTGGGCGTAGACGGATCTGACTTCTGGCCTCGTAGGGTCTTCGTCGCCACACGCGCTTCCGTAGCGCGCTTGGCCTTCGTGGCCTTCTCCTTCTTCTTCGCGTCCGTCTTCTTCTCGGCCATGCCTAAGCCTTCCTCACCATGACGATGCCGTTGCGGCCGCCCGGGACGGCGCCCGCGATGACGAGCAGCGCGCGCTCCGCGTCGGCGCGGAGGATCTCGAGGTTCTTCACCGTGACGCGGTCCACGCCCTGGTGCGAGGCCATGCGCAGCCCCTTGAGGATCCGGCCCGGCGTGGTGCCCGAGCCGACCGAGCCCTGGCGGCGGTAGTGGTCGGACCCATGCGAGCGCGGACCGGTGTGGAAGTGATGCAGGTGGACGGGGCCGATGAAGCCCTTGCCCTTCGAGATGCCGGTGACGTGGACCTTGTCGCCCGCGGCGAAGCGGTCGACCGCGATCTCCTGCCCCGGCGCGAACCCGCTGACGTCGTCGATGCGGACCTCGCGCAGGTGCTTCAGCGGGGGCAGGCCCTTGAGGTGGCCCTTCTCCGGCTTCGAGAGCCGGCGCTCCTCGACGCGCCCGAAGCCGAGCTGAACGGCGGCGTAGCCGTCGCGCTCGGGCGTCCGGACCTGCGTGACGAGGTTCGGCTCGACGGCGATGACCGTCGCGCCGATGACCGATCCGTCGCTCTTGAAGTGCTGGAGCATGCCGAGCTTCCGCCCGAGGACGAGCGGCCTGGCCATGTCCGGCGCCGCGCTCTTCTCTCCATCGATCTTGGTCTCGTCAGTCATCTGCTTCTTCGGTCCTTTTAGATCTCTAGAGCTTGATCTCGATGTCGACGCCCGCAGGAAGGTTCAGCTTCATGAGCGCGTCGACCGTCTTCTGCGATGGGTCGTTGATGTCGATGAGCCGCTTGTGCGTCCGGATCTCGAACTGCTCGCGCGAGTCCTTGAAGATGAACGGGCTCTTGATCACGGTGAACTTCTCGATCCGGGTCGGCAGCGGTACCGGTCCGGTCACGGTCGAGCCGGTCCGCTGCGCGGTCTCGACGATCTGCACGGCGGACTGGTCGATCAGCTTGTGGTCGTAAGCCTTCAGTCGGATCCGGATGCGCTGCTTTGCCATCTCTATGCCTGGATCTTCGTCACGACGCCCGCGCCCACGGTGCGGCCGCCTTCGCGGATGGCGAAGCGCAGGCCCTCCTCGCAGGCCACCGGGGTGATG
>MGON01000010.1:0-482 GCA_001795345.1 Chloroflexi bacterium RIFCSPLOWO2_02_FULL_71_16
CGAGCGCCTGCGAGCGGACCCGCGCCGGCTCGTGGTCCGTGTCGATCGAGCCGATCCGATCAAGAACGTACCCGCCGGCTTCCTCGCCTTCGAGCGGATGCTCGAGCTGCGTCGCGACCTCGTCGGGACCGTCCGCTTCCGCGCGCGGATCATTCCGACGCGCATGTCGATGCCGGAATACGCGGCCGAGCTCGAGCTCGCGAGGACTATCGCGCGCCGCATCGACGAGCGCTTCGGCGCCGGTACGGTGGAGATGGTCGAGCGGGCTGACCGTCCGCGAGCGCTCGCAGAGCTCGCTGCCGCCGACGTCGTACTCGTGAACTCGCGCGCCGACGGCATGAACCTGGTCGCGAAGGAGGCCGCGGTCCTGAACCCGCGGCTTGCCCTGGTCCTGTCGCGGCGGACCGGCGCGTACGAGGAGCTTGCCGACGGGTCCATCGGGATCGATCCCGCCGACATCGAGGGCACGGCCGGCGCGCTCG
>MGON01000010.1:565-840 GCA_001795345.1 Chloroflexi bacterium RIFCSPLOWO2_02_FULL_71_16
GAGCGACTGGGTCCGCGCGCAGCTCGATGACCTAGCTGAGGCTCGCGCGGACGCCGACGTGCGGAGGCCGGCGCAGCCGACCCGCGGCCACCCGCCAGGGTCTGTGATCGTTGCCCGCGGCGCGTGAGGCGAGCGCCCCTTTGCGGCGCCTCCCCAGGGTCGTAGCGCCCGCGGCCGTCGCCGGAGCGCGTGACGCCCTCGAGCGCGTTACGGTCTTCCGGTTCGCACGGGCCCTCGTTCGCGAGGTCGCCGACGACGACGTCCCGGGCATGGCC
>MGON01000010.1:857-9844 GCA_001795345.1 Chloroflexi bacterium RIFCSPLOWO2_02_FULL_71_16
CTTCCTCTTCGCGATCTTCCCGCTGCTGCTGCTCTCGGCCGCGGTGCTGGGCCTCGTCGGCGGGCCGCTCGGCCGTGAGGGCGTCCTCCTGGACATGCTCGCGCGCGCCAGCGCCTTCCTGCCTTCGGCTGTCGGACCATTCCTCGAGCGCACGGTGGCGGATCTGATCTCCGAGCGGCCCGCGACGTACGCGACGATCGGGCTTCTGGCCACGATCTGGGGAGCCGCCGGAGGGGTCGGCGCGCTCATCAAGGGCCTGAACCGCGCGTACGACGTCGAGCGCCCGCGGCCGACGTGGCGTCGACAGCTCATCGCCATCGGCGCCACGCTCGCGGTCCCGCCCCTGGGGCTCCTGCTCCTCGCGCTCTCCGTCGTCGGGCAGAGCCTCACCGGCTGGCTGGGGTCCCTGCTCGGTATCCCCGAGACGCTCGGAAGGATCCTCGCCCTGAGCCAGGCCGTCGTCGGGGGCGCCGTTTTTCTGGCCGGCATGTCCCTCGTCTACCGGCTGCTGCCCGCAGTCCGGCAGCGATCGCGCGACGTGATCCCCGGCGCCATCGTCGCGACCGCCGGCTGGGTGGTCCTCACGCAGGCCTTCGGCACCTACGTGGGCAACGTCGACAGCTACAGCTCGACGTACGGCGCATTCGCGGCGCCGATCGCGTTCCTGCTCTGGCTGTACCTCGCCGGCCTCGTAGTGCTGATCGGGGCCGAGATCAACGCGCTCCTCTCGCCTGCCGGTCGGCCCGGGTGGGCCGATCGCCGCGACCCAAATATGAGCGGAGGTGAAGCATGGACGAGCGAGAGATCGGCGAACGGGTCAAGGGAGGCATCATCGGGGTGATCAAGGGGACCGGACAGGTCACGACCGCCACGATCACCACGATCGCGGAGGTCGTCCGGACGACGGTCAAGGAGACGTCGGACACGGGCGGCGTCATCGGCGACGCCGCCACTGGAGCGGTCAAGGGCGCTATCGGTGCAGCGGGCGACGTGAGCGGCGTGGCCATCGACACGACCGAGCACACCATGTCCAAGACCGCGACCGCAGCGTCGAAGGTCGGCGCCTCCGTCGGGAACGCCGCGAAGGCGGCGGTGCTCGGAACGGTCCGCGGGACGAGCGAGGTGGGATCCGGCTCGATCACCGCCGTCTCGAGCGCCGCACGCACCGCCGTGCTCGAGGCATCTCACGTCGGCGCGGACGTGACGACAGCCGCGGTCGGCGCGATCGAAGGGGCGATCGAGGGCGCGAAGGGCACAGCGGTCACGGCCGAGGACGCCGCGTCCGCGGCGGCCACCGGCGCGATCGAGGCGGCCGGGGAGATCGGCGACGCTGCGGCCCTCCGGGTCCGCCGCGCTGTCGAGGGGACCATCAAGGGCGTCCGCGTCGTCGCCGACTCCGCGACCGGCCAGGCCCAGCGCAGCTAGACCCCCGGCAGGTCCAGACGGTGGCGCTCGGCGAACTCGAGCGCCTCGGGGTACCCGGCATCGGCGTGGCGCATCACGCCGGTGCCGGGATCCGTCGTGAGCACACGGCGCAGCTTCTCACGGCCCAGGGGCGTGCCGTCGGCGACCGCGACCATGCCGGCGTGGATCGAGTAGCCGATCCCGACGCCGCCGCCGTGGTGGACGGAGACCCAGGTGGCCCCGGCGGACGTGTTGAGGAGCGCGTTCAGGATCGGCCAGTCGGCGATGGCGTCGCTCCCGTCGCGCATCCCCTCGGTCTCGCGGAAGGGTGAGGCGACGGATCCGGAGTCGAGATGGTCCCGGCCGATGACGATCGGCGCTTCGAGCTCGCCCTTCTCTACGAGCCGGTCCATGGCCTCGCCGAACTCGGCGCGCTCGCCGTACCCGAGCCAGCACACGCGGGCCGGGAGGCCCTGGAAGGGGACGCGCTCGCCGGCGAGCCGGATCCAGCGGGCGAGGATCTGGTCCTTCGGGAAGAGCTCGAGGACGAGCCGGTCGGTGCGACGGATGTCCGCTTCGCTCCCGGACAGGGCGACCCAGCGGAAGGGGCCGCGGCCCTCCGAGAACATCGGCCGGATGTACTCGACGACGAAGCCCGGATAGCTGAAGGCGCCGGCGAACCCGCCGCGCTCGGCCATGGCGCGGAGGTTGTTGCCGTAGTCGAAGGCGATCGCGCCCGACCTCTGGAGCTCGACGATCGCGGCGCAGTGCGCGGCCATGGAGGCGAGGGATCGGCGCACGTAGCCGTCGGGATCGTCGCGGCGCAGCGGCTCGGGATCCTCGACGCCGTCCGGGACGTAGCCCTCGAGCGGATCGTGCGCGCTGGTCTGATCCGTGACGACGTCGATCCGCACGCCGCGGCGGACGAGCTCGGGCAGCACGGAAGCGGCGTTCGCGATCACCCCGATGGACCGTGCCATGCGCGCGGCGCGGTAGCGCTCGGCGCGGGCGAGGCCGTCGTCGAGCGACGTCGCGACCTCGTCGAGGAAGCCCTGACCCCGGCGGCGCTCGGCGCGGCGAGGGTCGACCTCGACGACGAGCGCCACACCCTCGTTCATCGTGACCGCCATCGGCTGCGCGCCGCCCATCCCGCCGAGCCCCGCGGTGACGACGAGGCGGCCCGCGAGCGTGCCGCCGAAGTGGCGGCGGGCGACGGCCGCGAAGGTCTCGTAGGTGCCCTGGAGGATCCCCTGGGTGCCGATGTAGATCCACGACCCGGCGGTCATCTGCCCGTACATCGAGAGGCCCATCGCCTCGAGGCGCCGGAACTCGTCCCAGGTGGCCCAGTGGGGGACGAGCATCGCGTTGGAGATGAGCACCCGGGGCGCCCACTCGTGCGTGCGGAATACGCCGACCGGCTTCCCGGACTGGACGAGCAGCGTCTCGTCCGCGCGTAGCCGCCGCAGCGTCGCAAGGATCCGGTCGAAGGCGTCCCAGGAGCGCGCGGCGCGGCCGGTGCCCCCGTACACGACGAGATCCTCGGGGCGCTCGGCGACGTCCGGGTCGAGGTTGTTCTGGATCATCCGGAACGCCGCCTCCTGCGGCCAGCCCAGGCACTGGAGGGCGGTACCCCGCGGCGCGCGGACCACTCTTCGCGCTCGTCCAGCTCGCTGGCCTGCGCCGCCTGGCTCCGCTCGATCACCAGTGGACTCGCTCCTCACGGCAAAGCCGCTCGTCGCTCGCTCACTTTCATCTCCCCCGCATCTGCTCCACGCGTAGCCGTTCGATCTCGGCGCGGCGGAAGCAGCCCACGACGTGGTCGTTGACGACCCCGACGGCCTGCATGTGCGAATACATGACCACCGGGCCGAGGAAGCGGAAGCCGCGCTTCGCCAGATCCTTGGCCAGCGCCTCCGACCCCTCGGTCCTGGCCGGAAGGTCCTCCAGCCGCCGCGGTGCGCGCGACCGCTTGGGGGCGAAGCCCCGGATGTACGCGTCGAAGCTGCCGAACTCGCGCTGGATGGCGAGGAACGCCTTCGCGTTCCGCACGGCGCTCGTCACCTTGAGGCGATTCCGGACGATCCCCGGGTCGAGGAGCAGCCGCTCGATCCGGCGGGCATCGAAGCGCGCGACCTTCTGCGGATCGAAGTCCGCGAACGCCTTCCGGTAGCCCTCGCGCTTGCGCCAGATGAGCGACCAGGAGAGCCCGGACTGCGCGCTCTCGAGGACCAGGAACCGGAAGTGGCGCCGCTCGTCGTGCGTGGGCGTCCCCCAGTCCTCATCGTGGTAGGAGCGCATCTCGTCGGTGCTCGGCCAGGCGCAGCGCGCGCGCCCGTCCGGGCCGCGCGCGGTCGTCACGCCAGCTCCTCGAAGCGCTGGCGGACCGCGGTCGCGAGCACGCCCCGGTGGATGACGTCGGCCATCGCCGCGATGTCGCCTGCGAGGGCGCGGTCCTCGTCGACGAAGGCCGAGTGCTCGCGCACGACCGCGCGCGCCGCCTCGATGGGCTCGGCCGAGCGCATCCGGAGAAGGTCGAGGCCCTGCGCCGAGCAGAGCGCCTCGATGGCGAGGATGTCGCGTACGTTCCGCACGACCGCCGCGAGCTTGTGAGCGGCGTGCGTCCCCATGCTCACGTGATCCTCCATGCCCGCGGACGTCGGGACGGACTGGATCGAGGCGGGCACCGCTCGCATGCGGTCCTCGGCGACGAGGGCCGCGGCGGTGTACTGGGCGACCATGAAGCCCGAGTTCGATCCCGCTCGCGGCGTGAGGAACGGCGCCAGGCCCGAGGTGTGCCCGTTGGTCAGCCGGTCGATGCGCGCTTCGGCGATCTCCCCGAGCTGCGCGACCGCGATGGTGGCCAGGTCGAGCGCCAGGGCGACCGGCTGCCCGTGAAAGTTGCCGCCCGAGAGCACGCGCTCTGTCTCGGCGAAGACGATCGGGTTGTCGGTCACGGAGTTGACCTCGGTCTCGAGGACCCGGCGGACGTACGCGAGCCCGTCACGCGTCGCGCCGTGCACCTGAGGCACGCACCGCACCGAGTAGGGATCCTGCACCCGCGGGTCGTGCTCGCGGTGCGACTCGCGGATGGGGCTTCCGGCGACCAGGCCGCGCAGGTTCGCCGCGACGATCCGCTGCCCCGGGTGGCGCCGCTGCTCGTGGATGGCCTCGTCCCAGGGCTGGTCCGTGGCCCGCAGCGCCTCCGCCGACATCGCCGCCACCACGTCGGCGGCCGTCGCGAGGCCCTCGGCGTCGTGGAGCGCGAGGCAGCCGATCCCGGTCATGACCTGGGTCCCGTTGATGAGGGAGAGCCCTTCCTTCGGCGCGAGCTCGATCGGGCGGAGGTCGGCGTGCTTGAGGGCGTCGGCCGCGGGCTTGCGCTTGCCGTCGTGGAAGGCCTCGCCCTCGCCGATGAGGACAAGGGCGATGTGCGCGAGCGGCGCGAGGTCGCCGGACGCGCCCACGCTGCCGTGCATCGGCACTACCGGAACGACCCCGCGGTTCAGCATGTCGATGAGCAGCTCGAGCGTCTGGCGGCGGACGCCGCTCATCCCCGCGGCGAGCGTGTTCGCGCGGAGCAGCATCGTCGCGCGCACCGCGTCCACCGGGAGCGGGTCGCCGACCCCCACCGCATGGCTTCGGACGAGGTTCCGCTGCAGCGTCCGGAGGTCCTCGGTCGGGATCCGCACCGTCGAGAGGTCGCCGAACCCGGTGTTGACGCCGTACACGGGGGCGTCGCGCTTGACGATCTCCTCGACGAGCTTCGCCGCGGCGCTCACGCGCTGCTCGGCGTGGCGCTCGAGCCCGATGGCCACACCGTTCCGCGCGACGCCAACGACGTCGCCGATGGTCAGGTCGCGCCCGGTGATGCGGAAGGTGGTCAGCGGCGCTCCGCGGGGCCGGGACCCGGGACCTCGCGCAGGTTCTCGCGGTACCACGCGGACAGCTCGACGTAGTGCTCCGCGGCATGGACCGTCCAGCGCGAGTCCTGCGGTCGGGCATCGCGGGCGATCCGGGCCGGCACGCCGACGACGAGCTTTCCGGCGGGAACGTCCATGCCCTCGAGGAGGACGGCGCCCGCGGCGACGACGCTCCGGTCGCCGATCCGCGCGCCGCCCACGAGGACCGAGGCCATCCCGATGAGGACGTTGTCGCCGATCACGCTGTTGTGGACGATGGCGCCGTGCCCCAGGGTGACGTCGGCGCCGATGACCGTCGGGCCGTCGACCTCGGTGTGGATCACGCAGTTGTCCTGCACGCTCGTGCGCGGGCCGATCCGTACCTGCGACATGTCGCCGCGCACCGTCGCCCCGAACCAGACCGACGCACCCGAGGCGATCTCCACGTCGCCGATCACGCTGGCCGTGGGGGCGACCCAGGCGTCCGGGGCGACGGCCGGGGTCTTTCCCCGGTACGCGTAGAGGGGCATGGCCGCATGGTACGAAGGACCTATCTTCCACGTGTGGGGAGCGCGGGCCGGCCGATCCGGGTACTCCTTGCGAAGGTCGGGCTGGATGGGCATGACCGGGGCGTCAAGGTGGTGGCGCGCGCCCTCCGCGATGCCGGGATGGAGGTCGTGTACACGGGGCTTCACCGCCGCCCCGAGGAGGTCGTCGCCACAGCGGCCCAGGAGGACGTGGACGTGATCGGCGTCTCGATCCTGTCGGGCGCGCACATGACGCTCTTCCCGCGGATCGCCATGCTGATGAAGGAGCGCGGTCTCGACGACGTGGCCCTCCTCGCGGGAGGCGTCATCCCGGACGAGGACCTGCCGTACCTGCGCGACCTCGGGTTGGCCGCCGTGGTCGGCCAGGAGGCGACGCCCGACGAGATCGTGCAGGCGGTGCGGCAGGCGGTCGCGGATCGCCCGAGGACCGCCGCATGACGGCCGAGGCGCGCGTGGGGAGGCGCATGGAGCAGTGGGGCTGGCCGTCCCGCTATGACGAGACGTACCGGCCGGACCCCCGCGAGGCGCACTGGTTCCGCGAGCGCGAGACGATGCCGCCGGCCGAGCGCGATGCCGCCATCACCGAGCGCATCCGCGAGGTGATGCGCTGGTGTTGGGACCGCGCTCCCTTCTACCGGCGCAAGTGGGAGGAGGCCGGGATCCACCCGGACGGCATCCGCACCCTCGAGGACTTCGAGCAGGTCCCGGTCGTGACGAAGGAGGAGCTCCGGCTGACGCAGGCGGCGCACCCGCCGTTCGGCGACTACCTGTGCGTGGACGAGCGCGAGGTCGCGCATCTGCACGGGACGTCCGGCACGACGGGACGGCCCACCGCCTTCGGCATCTCGCACGAGGACTGGCGCGTCATCGCGAACGAGCACGCCCGCGTGATGTGGGCGATGGGGATCCGCCCGGACGACACGGTGTTCATCGGCTCGTACTTCAGCCTCTACATGGGCTCCTGGGGGACGCTCGTCGGTGCCGAGCGGCTCGGCGCGCGCGTCTTCCCGTTCGGAGCGGGCGCCGCCGGACAGACCCGCCGCGCCGTCGGCTGGCTCCGAGAGATGCGACCGACCGCGTTCTACGGGACGCCGTCGTACGCGCTGCACCTCGCGGAGGTCGCGCGCGAGGAGGGCGTCGATCCCCAGGCGTTCGGGATCCGGAAGCTGTTCTTCTCCGGCGAGCCGGGCGCCTCGATCCCGGCTATCCGCGGCAAGATCGAAGCGCTGTACGGCGGGGCGGTCCTCGACAGCGGCAGCATGGCGGAGATCTCTCCGTGGATGAACCTCGCCGAGAGCGCGGCGCGCGTGGGCATGCTCGTCTGGCAGGACATCGTGTACTGCGAGGTCTCCGACCCCCGCACGTACCGGCGGGTGCCGTACGGGTCGGAGGGCACGCCGATCTACACGACCCTCCATCGCCGCTCACAGCCGATGGTCCGGCTCCTCTCGAACGACCTCACCCGCTGGGAGGCCGGGCCGTCCCCGTGCGGCAGGACCTATCCGATCCTGCCCCGCGGGATCTACGGCCGGATCGACGACATGTTCACGATCCGCGGCGAGAACGTGTACCCGAGCGCCATCGACGAGGTCGTCATGGCCCTCCCCGGGTACGGCGGCGAGCACCGCATCGTCATCTCCCGCGAAGAGGCGATGGACGAGCTGACCGTCCGGGTCGAGTACGACGGCCCGACGGAGGCGCGCGGCCAGGCCGCCATCGCCGAGCTCCGGCGGCGCGCCGAGAGCGAGCTGCGGACCGTGCTCGGGGTGGGCGCGAGCGTCATTCCGGTATCGCCGGGGACGCTCGAGCGCACGGAGTTCAAGGCCCGCCGGGTGATCGACGACCGCGATCTCTGGCGCGAAGCGAGGAGGGCGACATGACAAAGCATGAGGGGGCTTTGCCCCCTCAGACCCCCGACGTGGCCACGCCCCTCGTGAGCGAGGCGACGCGCCGGCGCGCGGAGGCGGATCTCGGCGAATGGGAGCGCACCGAGGTCGCCGGCTTCCTGGCGCGGCAGCCGGAGCGGCGTGAGGAGTTCCGCACCGAGTCGGGCATCCCCCTGCGGCGGACCTACACGCCGGCGGACGTCGCGGCTACGGCATGGGAGGACATCGGCCTGCCCGGGCGCGAGCCCTTCACGCGCGGCCCGTATCCCACGATGTACCGCGCGCGCCACTGGACCATGCGGCAGATCGCCGGCTATGGGAGTCCAACGGACACGAACGAGCGGTTCAAGTCCCTTCTCCGTTTTGGACAGACCGGCCTCTCCGTCGATTTCGACATGCCGACGCTGATGGGCTACGACTCCGACGATGAGATGAGCGAGGGTGAGGTGGGGCGGGAGGGCGTCGCCATCGACGTGCTCGATGACATGGTCGCGCTCTTCGACGGGATCGACCTGGAGGCCACCAGCGTCTCGATGACCATCAACCCGACCGCCTGGATCCTCCTGGCCATGTACGTCGCGGTGGCCGAGTCGCGGGGCGGCGACCTGCGGAGGCTGTCCGGCACGATCCAGAACGACATCCTGAAGGAGTACGTCGCTCAGAAGGAGTGGATCTACCCCATCCGGCCATCCATGCGCATCGTCCGCGACACGATCACGTTCTCCGCGCGTCACCTGCCTCGCTACAACCCCATCAACATCAGCGGCTACCACATATCGGAGGCCGGGGCGAACGCCGTGCAGGAGGTCGCGTTCACCCTGGCGAACGCGATCGCGTACGTCGAGGAGGTGACGCGGGCCGGGATCGACGTCGACGAGTTCGCGCCGCGCCTGTCCTTCTACTTCATCGCGCAGCGCGACCTCTTCGAGGAGGTGGCGAAGTTCCGGGCCGCGCGGCGCGTCTGGTCGAGGACCATGCGCGAGCGCTTCGGTGCCAAGGATCCGGCCTCGCTGCGCATCAGGTTCCACTGCCAGACCGCCGCGGCGAGCCTGACCAAGGCACAGCCGTACAACAACGTCGTCCGCACGGCCCTCCAGGCGCTCGCCGGCGTCCTCGGAGGCGCGCAGTCGCTGCACACGAACGGGCTGGACGAGGCCTACGCCATCCCGACGGAGTCCGCCATGAAGCTCGCGCTCCGGACCCAGCAGATCATCGCGGAGGAGACCGGCGTGGCGAGCGTCGTCGACCCG
>MGON01000011.1:0-129 GCA_001795345.1 Chloroflexi bacterium RIFCSPLOWO2_02_FULL_71_16
CCGTCGGAATGGTCTTCGCGTCGGCGCTGGCGGAGCAGCTCGGGCTCGCCCCGCGGACGCTGCGGCCCGGGCTCGAGGATCTCCTCGAGCGCGCGGGGCTGCCGGTCCGGGCGCGCATCCCGGCGCGCG
>MGON01000011.1:186-544 GCA_001795345.1 Chloroflexi bacterium RIFCSPLOWO2_02_FULL_71_16
TGCCGCGCCGCATCGGCCGCTTCAGCGAGGTGACCGACGTCAGCGCCAGGGCGCTGGAGCGGGCCGCGCGCGTCGTCGAGGGCCGCGCCGCATGAGCCGAAGCGCTCCCACGATCCTGCTGATCAACGGCCCCAACCTGAACACACTCGGCACGCGACAGCCCGAGATCTACGGGACGGCGACCCTGGCCGAGGTCGTGGCGCGGTGTCGCGCCGCGGCCGAGCGCGCGCGGGCCGCCCTGATCGACATGCAGTCGAACCACGAGGGCGCCCTCATCGACTTCCTGCAGCAGCACGCCGGCGCGGAAGGTGCGATCATGAACCCCGGCGGCCTCGCTCATACGTCCATCGTCCTGCGC
>MGON01000011.1:582-1593 GCA_001795345.1 Chloroflexi bacterium RIFCSPLOWO2_02_FULL_71_16
ACACATCAGCGACATCACGTCGCGCGAGCCCTTCCGGCGTCACAGCTATCTGGCGGAGGTGACGGCGCACCAGGTGGTCGGCCGGGGCGTGGCGGGCTACGAGACCGCGCTGGAGTGGCTGCTCGGGCGCATCAAGGAGACGGCTTCATGATCTCGACCGGTGAGATCAAGCGCGGCATGACCATCGAGATAGGCGACGAGCTCTACCAGATCGTGGAGTTCCAGCACATCAAGATGGGCCGCGGATCGGCCCAGGTCAGGATGAAGCTGCGGAACGTGCGCAAGGGCGACACGATCGAGCGGACCGTGCAGGCCGGAGAGCGCTTCACCCGCGCGCGGCTGGACCACCGCGACGTCCAGTTCCTGTACCGCGAGGTCGACCACTACCACTTCATGGACACGAGCTCGTACGAGCAGCTGATCCTCGACTCGGATCAGCTCGGCGACGTCGTCAGCTACCTGACCGACGGCATGATCGTGCAGCTCAACGAGTACCAGGGCGAGGCCATCGGCGTCGAGATCCCGGCGAACGTGGTGCTGCGGGTGAGCAGCGTGGAGTTCGGGGTCAAGGGCGACACCGCGACCGGCGCGATGAAGCGCGCGACGCTCGAGACCGGCCTCGTGGTGAACGTACCGCTCTTCGTGAACGAGGGCGACAAGATCAGGGTGGACACCCGCACCGGCGAGTACCAGGAACGAGCATGAGAGCAGCGAGGGAGGGCTTTGCCCGACCGAGCCCGTCCTGTGGGCCCCCACGAACGGAGCAGGCGAAGCCAGCGCAGTGAGTAGGGATCGAGTGGTGATCACGGTCGGCCGCCTCACGGTCCGGATCGCGGAGCGCCTCCAGTCGACGGACGAGTTCAAGGACCTCTGGGTCGAGGGCGAGGTCGGCGAGCGATCGATCTCCGCGGCCGGGCACGTCTACTTCACGCTCCGGGACACGACCGGGCAGATCCGCTGCGTGCTCTTCGCCACGAACGCGGCTAACGTCCCCCTGACGCCGCAGGTCGG
>MGON01000011.1:1617-2091 GCA_001795345.1 Chloroflexi bacterium RIFCSPLOWO2_02_FULL_71_16
CAGCTGCGCTGCGACGACCTCCTGCCGGCCGGGGCGGGGGAGGCGCACCTGCGTCTGGAAGCCCTCAAGCGCCGTCTGGAGGCCGAGGGCATCTTCAAGGCCGACCGGAAGCGACCGCTGCCGGCGCATCCCCGGCGCGTCGGTGTCGTGACCAGCCCGGTGGGCGCCGCGTGGCGGGATATCCAGACGGTCGTGGCGCGGCGCGACCCGGCCGTCGAGCTCGTCCTCGCCCCGGCCGTCGTGCAGGGATCGGAGGCGGTCGCCTCGATGATCGCCGCGCTGGATGGGCTCTCACAGCTGCGCGACCTCGACGCCGTGATCCTCGCGCGGGGCGGCGGGGCCGGCGAGGACCTCTGGCCTTTCAACGACGAGGCGCTGGTCCGGGCGGTCGCGCGGAGCGAGCGGCCGATATGCAGCGGCGTCGGGCACGAGACGGACGTGACCCTGGTCGACCTCGCCGCGGACGTCCGCGCG
>MGON01000011.1:2121-2229 GCA_001795345.1 Chloroflexi bacterium RIFCSPLOWO2_02_FULL_71_16
GTGCCCGACGCGAGCGCCACGCGGCAAGCCGCCGAGCGGCTGCGCCGGCGGCTCGACGCCCGGGCTCACGAAGCGGTGGAGCGGCGTCGCGTCCGGCTCGCGGCCGCG
>MGON01000011.1:2341-2570 GCA_001795345.1 Chloroflexi bacterium RIFCSPLOWO2_02_FULL_71_16
TCGCGCGCACGGTCCCCGACCGCCGCCGGCGCGCGGTCGCCGCCAGCCGTAGGCTCGACGCGCTCTCGCCGCTCGCCGTCGTCGGCCGGGGCTACGCCATCGTCGAGGACGGCACCGGCCGCATCCGTACGGGGACGGGCGACCTCTCCGTCGGAGACGCGGTGCGGCTCCGGATGCGCGACGGCCGCGCCGGCGCCAACATCACGGCCGTGGAGACGATCAGGCCGAG
>MGON01000011.1:2621-4017 GCA_001795345.1 Chloroflexi bacterium RIFCSPLOWO2_02_FULL_71_16
GAGGCGGCGCAGGCCGGCGATGCGTAGCGAGCCGGACGAGCGCGATAAGCAGGAGCGGCCGATAGAGGCCGCGCTCGAGCGACTCGAGGCGATCGCCGACAAGCTCGAGGACCCGGGCCTCGACCTCGATGAGGCCGTCCGTCTCTACGAGGAGGGTCTCCGCCTCTACGACCAGTGCGCCAAGCGCCTCGACGCGGCCGACCTGCGCATCACCGAGCTCGCGGAGGCGCTCGCGAAGCAAGCTGGCACGCGCTCGCCCGCTCGCAGCTGACACCCTCTGGAGGCCCGCCAGCTCGTCCCTCTCGGTAACGTCCCTGTTGCGCCCTCGTTGCAGAACACGAGCGCGCGAGCCGTGCCTGTGGCACGGCCGCCTGGGAGGGAAGGGTGCGGGCGATCTCCACGGCCGCGATGGCGGCACTGCTGCTTGCCGCGATGCTAGGCGCGATCGCGCGGCCGGCTGCGGCCGCCACGCTGGACTCGCTCGAGTCCGAGCTCGTGTCGCAGATCAATTCGTTCCGCTCCGGCAGAGGCCTCGCGACGCTCAAGGTCTCAGACACGCTTACCTCGGCCGCGAAGTGGATGTCCACCGACATGGCCGCCCGCGACTACTTCTCCCACACCTCGACCGACGGCCGCTCGCCGACGCAGCGCATGGCCGACGCCGGCTATCCCGCGTATTCGACCTGGACCGGCGAGGACCTCGCGGCCGGCTACACGACCGCGGCCGAGGTGCTCAAGGGCTGGATCGAGAGCCCGGCGCACCACGCCGTGCTCACCAATCCCGCGTACCGCGCCATAGGCGTCGGCCGTGCCTACGGTCCTGGCTCGACCTACCGCTGGTACTGGACCGCGGACTTCGGCGGAGTGGTCGACGCGGCCACCGCACGCGCCCCGGCCCCGGCGACCGCCACAGGGTTCCACTCGCGGTGGGCGGGGCAGAGCCAGAGCCCGACCCTCGCACCCGGCCAGACGGCGACGCTCGTCGTGGGCCTCGAGAACTCCGGCTCGCGCGGTTGGTACGTGGGCCGGGTGGGACAGCAGGCCAACCTCGGCACGAGCGGCCCGCTCGACGTGGACCGCAGCGACCTCGCGTCGGGCTGGCTTGCACCGAACCGACCCACGACCACGACCACGTCCTACGTCGGTCCGGGTCAGGTCGGCTGGTTCCAGTTCCAGGTGCGCGCTCCGTCCGCTCCCGGGACCTACCGGCTGAACGTCCGCGGCGTCATCGACGGCGTCACCTGGCTCGAGGATCAGGGGATCTACTTCACCATCTACGTGCGCTGACCTGTCGGCGGCGCACCGTGGTACCCGACGCGGCTCGCGGCGCGCGCCCGCTCCGGCTTGAGGAACCCCCCGCCCCTCAGTCGCCATCGCGTGCGCGCATCCGCATTCG
>MGON01000011.1:4025-7997 GCA_001795345.1 Chloroflexi bacterium RIFCSPLOWO2_02_FULL_71_16
CGCGAACGCGGCGGAGGAACGGCTCGAGCGCTTCGAGGAACGGCTCGGGGCGGACGCCGTGGATGCGGTGGCCGACGCCCGGGTAGCGCATGAGCTTGAGGTCGGGGATCGTCTGCGTTAGACGCTCGGCCTCGCCGTCGGCGAGAGCCGACGCGGTCGCGCCGGCCGCCAGCAGCAGGACCGGGCAGCGGACGCGCTTCGGGGCATCCGCGATGGCCGCGCTGCCGGGCTCGTCGCGCGTGACGACCGCGTCTAGAAAGGCCGGGTCGACGTCCTTGTAGTACGTGGCCAGGCGCTCGACGCTGTAGAACCCGCGCACCTCGCCGACCGTGCGCTCGCCGCGCGGGCCCGGCTCCGGAAGCGGGATCGACGAGAGCGCTCGGGCGAATGCCTTGGGATCGTCGCGCTGATCGACCGCGGCGCGGAGCCGCCTGTAGTGGTCGACCCGCCACCGGGTGTCGCGGTAGAGCGACAGCCAGGGGTCCTCGAGGACGATGCCGCGGACGAGGGACGGCTCGCGCGCCGCCGCGACCAGCGCCGTGGTGCCGCCGATCGAGTGCCCGACGAGGATCGCCGGCGCCTTCGCGACCTCGCGGAGGACGCGGATCAGGTCGCGCACGAGATCCTCGAGCGCGTATGAGGAGGCGCGCCCGCTCTTGCCGTGGCCGCGCGCGTCGTAGGCGATGACCCGATAGCGCGTCCCGAGGCGCGGGAAGATGTTCTCCCAGTCCTCCGCGCGAAGGGTGGCGCCATGCACCAGGACGATGGGCGGCTCGCCGGCGGCGCCCGATCCCTCGCCGCTCGCCTTCTGCGTGTCGTAATAGAAGAGCTTCGGATCGCCCTTCAGCGTTCGACCGCGGGGAAGGCGCTTGGGCACGCCGCGAGTGTGGCATCTCCGCGCGTGCGCAGCACATATGATCCGCGCGATGCCGGAGCGCATGCGCCTCGATCAGGCGCTGGTGCAGCGCGGGATCGCGCCGAGCCGCGAGCGCGCGCAGGCCCTCATCCTCGCTGGCAAGGTGCGCGTCGGCGGACAGCGCGCGGACCGTGCCGCGATGCCCGTCGGCCCCGCGACGCCCGTCGACGTGGAAGAGGGTCCGAGGTACGTGTCGCGCGGCGCCCTCAAGCTCGTCCCGGTCCTCGAGCGCCTCGCGATCGACGTCACCGGAGCGGTCGCGCTCGACCTGGGCTCGTCGACCGGCGGGTTCACCCAGGTCCTCCTCGAGCGCGGCGCCTCGCGGGTCTATGCCGTCGACGTGGGGAAGGGGCAGCTGGAGTGGAGGCTGCGGAACGACCCGCGCGTCGTCGTGATGGAGGGCGTGAACGCGCGGGAGGGCTTCGACCTTCCAGAGCTCGTCGATCTCATCGTGGCCGACCTGTCCTTCATCTCGGTCCGCGTGGCCGTGCCGCCCTCATTCCGTCACCTGCGCGAGGGTGGCGACGCCGTGGTCCTCGTGAAGCCGCAGTTCGAGGCGGGTCGCGAGGCGGTGGGGAAGGGCGGCATCGTGCGAGACGCCGCGGCGCGGCGCGAGGCCGTCTTGGCGGTCGCGCGGGCTTTCGCCGACTACGGTCTCGGCCCCCAGCGGATCCTCGCGTCCGAGACGCCGGGCCGCGAGGGGAACGTCGAGATATTCATCCACTGCCGGAAGGGCGCCGCGCCGGCCGACGCGGTGGGTCTCGAACGCGAGGCGGAGCACGCCGCGGGCGGTCCCGCGCGGGCCGGGTCGGCATGAAGCTCGCGATCTGCTCCCGGACGGATCGTCCCGCCGCCATCGCCGCCGCGTCGGACGCGGCGCGGCGGCTGCGCGAACGTGGTCAGGAGGTCGTCGAGGTGACCCTCGGATCGCCCGCCCTCGCCCGCGAGGTGGCGGGGGCGCAGATGGTGTGCGTCTTCGGCGGAGACGGCACGATGCTGCGCGCTGCGCGGCAGATCGCGCCTCTCGGCGTCCCGCTCCTAGGAGTGAACCTCGGGCGCCTGGGATTCCTCACCGGCACGAGCGTGGACGAGCTCGACGGCACGACCGGCGAGGTGCTAGCCGGCCGCTATGAATGCGAGGACCGGACGCTGGTCGAGGCGGTGGTGACGCGGGCGGGGCGCGAGATCCACCGGACGCTCGCGCTCAACGACGTCGTGGTCGCCCGGGGCGAGCAGGTGCGCGCTATCCACGTCGACGTGCGCATCGACGGCGAGCCGTTCACCGTCTACTGGGCTGATGGGATCATCGTGGCGACCGCGACGGGCAGCACGGCGTACGCGATGTCCGTCGGCGGTCCACTGATGCTCCCGACCGCGCGGGACATGGTGATCGTGCCGATAGCGCCGCACCTGTCGTTCGGGAACGCCGTCGTGCTCGACCCCGATCAGCAGGTGGCCCTCGACGTCCTCGACGAGCCCGCGCGCATCTCGCTCGACGGCCAGGAGGAGCACGACCTCGCGGCGGGCGACCACGTGGAGATCCGGCGGAGCGACCTCGTCGCGCGCTTCGTGCGCACCGCGACCATGCGGCCGTTCCTGCGCCTGCTGCGCCAGAAGATCCTGAAGGAAGGGGACCACGCGCAATGACCGACGTCGCCATCCCGCCCACCCGCTCGGGAGCTTTCGGACTCGCGGTCGAGGCGATCGCCGCGCGGACCAAGGTGCGCCCGATCGCCGCGATCATCCTCGGCTCGGGTCTCGGCGCGCTCGCCGACGACGTGAAGGAGCCGACCCGCATCCCCTACGCGGAGATCCCGGGCTGGAAGCGCAGCACCGCGCCGGGCCACGCGGGCGAGCTCGTCGTCGGATCGCTCTCCGGCAAGCCGGTCGCCGTCATGAGGGGCCGCCTGCACTACTACGAGGGCTACGACATGGCCGACGTCGCGTACCCGGTCCGGGTGCTGGCGGCCTGGGGCATCGACACGCTGATCGTCACCAACGCGTGCGGCGGCCTGAACCCGGCGTATTCGGCCGGCGACATCATGGTCATCTCGGACCACATCAACCTCATGGCCGCCAACCCGCTGCGCGGCGTGAACGACGATGCGCTCGGCCCGCGCTTCCCGGACATGGTCGGCGTGTACACGGAGGAGCTCCGCGCGCTGGCGCACGAGGTCGACGGAGGGCTCCGCGAGGGCATCTACGTCGCGGTCGCTGGCCCCAACTTCGAGACGCCCGCGGAGCTCCGCATGCTGCGCGGCCTGGGCGCGGACGCCGTGGGCATGAGCACGGTCCCCGAGATCCTCGTCGCCAGGCACATGGGCATGCGCATCCTCGCGCTTTCGACGGTCACCGACATGGCCACGGGGATCCCGGGCCAGATCCAGCACGTGACGCACGAGGAGGTCCTCGAGGTGGCCGGCCGCACCGGGAAGCGTCTCGCTTCGCTAGTGAAGGGGGTCGTCGCGCGGCTTTGATAAACGGAGAGCTACTTCCGAACAGTGGACTCGGAGAACGCACGACGGCTCGCTTCTGAAATGCGGATCGTCGAGCTCATCGAAAGGAAGCGCGACGGCGGGAAGCTATCGCAGGACGAGCTCGACCAGCTCGTGCTCGGGTTCACGAGGGGCGACGTCCCGGAGCACCAGATGGCCGCCTTCTGCATGGCCGTCGTCTTCCGTGGCATGGACGACGAGGAGACCGCGTGGCTGACCGACAGCATGGTCCGCTCGGGACGGCGGCTCGACCTCTCGCGGTTCGGGCGGGTCGTCGACAAGCATTCGACCGGCGGGATCGGCGACAAGGTCACCCTGGTGGTGGCGCCGCTGGTGGCGGCTTGCGGCGCCCCGGTGGCGAAGATGAGCGGGCGGGGACTCGGCATCACCGGCGGCACGCTCGACAAGCTCGAGTCGTTCCGCGGCTACCGCGTCGATCTCACCACGGACGAGTTCCTGGCGCAGCTCGAGCGCATCGGCATCGTCGTCACCGGTCAGACGAAGGAGCTGGCTCCGGCCGACGGGCTGATCTATGCCCTGCGCGACCAGACCGGGACCGTC
>MGON01000011.1:8008-9364 GCA_001795345.1 Chloroflexi bacterium RIFCSPLOWO2_02_FULL_71_16
GCTCATCGCCTCCAGCATCATGTCGAAGAAGATCGCCTCCGGCGCGCAGGCCGTCGTCCTCGACGTGAAGGTCGGAGAGGGCGCGTTCATGCGGACGCTCGGCGAAGCCCGAAAGCTGGCGCGGCTGATGGTCGCGATCGGCAAGGCGCACGGGATCCGGGTGACGGCCGAGCTCACGGCGATGGATGCCCCGCTGGGTCGCGCGGTCGGCAACGCGCTCGAGGCGCGCGAGGCCATCGAGTCGCTGCGCGGCGAAGGCCCGAAGGACCTCCGGGAGGTCGCGCTCGCGGCCGGTGCTGAGATGCTCGTGCTCGCGAGGCGGGCGCCGACACGGGCGGCGGGGCGGGCGATGCTCGTCGCCGCGATGCGGACCGGGGCGGGCACGGCCAAGCTGCGCGAGCTCGTCGCCGCCCAGGGTGGCGACGCCGGCATGGTCGACGACGTCGCCCGGCTGCCACGCGCGCGCACCGTTCGGACCCTGCGCGCGGAGCGCACGGCCTACGTGGGTCGCATCGCCGCCTCCGCCATCGGCCTCGCGTCGGTCCGCCTGGGCGCGGGCCGGGAGAAGAAGGGCGAGGCCATCGACCACGCCACCGGTGTCGTGCTGCGCGCCTCCGTCGGTGAGGCCGTCGCGAGAGGCGAGCCCTACGCCGAGATCCACTCGAACGGAAGGCCGGGCGATGCGGAGGCGCTCGAGCTCGTGCGCGGCGCCTTCACGTGGCGACAGACCGCGCCTCCTCGGCCGCGACTGGTCCTCGACCGCATCGCATCACGCTGATCCGCGCGCGGCGCGCGCGGCCTCGGGCCGTCTATCCCGTTAGGCTCGTCGGAAGGTGATCGCACGAGGCGCCGGACCACTGGGCGGCAATCCGTTCGGTATCCTCATCCTCCTCATCGTCCTGCTCGCCCTCGTTCGGGGAGGAGGACTGGCGCCACCGATCAGCGCGGTCCTGCGGGAGCCGACGTCGTCCGCCGCGTGGATCGCATTCCTCGGCTTCATCGTGGCGATCGCACTCGGGATCACGGTCCATGAGTTCATGCACGCGTACACGGCGCACCGTTTGGGCGACGACACGGGAAAGCACATGGGCCGTCTCTCGGTCGACCCTCGCGCCCATCTCGACCTCTTCGGCTCGATGCTGATCCTTCTCATCGGTTTCGGCTACGGGAAGCCGGTGCCCGTGAACGAGGCGCGCCTCGCGAACGGACGCCTGGGGTTGGCGCTGGTCTCGCTTGCCGGTCCGCTCACGAACGTAGCGCTGGCAGCCGTCGCCGCCCTGCCGCTGCGCGCCGGCGCAGCGGACGTCGTCGGTGGCGCATACGCGCAGGTTCTGGCGCTTGTCGTGGCGTACAACT
>MGON01000011.1:9400-9520 GCA_001795345.1 Chloroflexi bacterium RIFCSPLOWO2_02_FULL_71_16
CACTCGACGGCTCAAAGGTCGTGTATGGCCTGCTCCCGGCCCATCATGCGTACACCTGGCGCACGTACGAGCAGTACGGACCCTTCATCCTTATCGCGGCGATCTTCCTGCTCCCATACG
>MGON01000011.1:9577-9933 GCA_001795345.1 Chloroflexi bacterium RIFCSPLOWO2_02_FULL_71_16
GCCGGCTCGCGAGGGGGACCGGCGTTTTCGCGCGATACCTCGACCACGCGCGCCTCGGCGCCGAGGAAGCGCGCCGGCGCGGCGCCTCGGAGCGCGTCGTCCGGCTCATCGCGCGCCATCACCAGCCGCCCGAGACCGAGGACGAGCGCCTGCTCCACCGCGCGGACGGGGAGGCGCTTCCGTGACCGATCGCGGCCGCGATGACGCGCCCGTCATCGGCGCGCGCCCGCCGCGCGTCCAGGTCGAGGGCTTCGAGGGCCCCCTCGACCTCCTCCTCGAGCTCGTCGAGGAGCGCAAGCTGGACATCCTCACGGTGAGACTCGGGGACCTCGCCGAGGAGTACCTGGGCCGCGTCC
>MGON01000011.1:9961-11864 GCA_001795345.1 Chloroflexi bacterium RIFCSPLOWO2_02_FULL_71_16
AGCCTCCGCGTTCCTGTGGCTCGCGTCGCGACTCGTCCTGCTGAAGGCGCGCAGCCTCCTGCCGTCGCTCGAGCCGGGCGCCGCGGAGGACGACGCCGTCAGCGAGGAGGAGCTCCGCGCCCGGCTCATCGAGTACGCGGCCGTCCGGCAGCGCGCCGCCGCCCTGGGCGACCGGATGCGCGCGGGGGAGCGGGCCTTCCACCGCGAGGGCGGCACCGTCGTGCTGCCGCCGCGGGGCGGCGACACCGATGCCCTGGCCGCGGCCTGGTCGCGCGTGCTTTCCATCGCGGCCCGCCCGCGCCACGAGGAGGCGGAAGTCCCGCCGGAGCGGTATTCGGTCGAGCAGCGGACCGCCGAGATCGAGGAGGTCGTCCGGCGCGAGGGACGCGTCGCCTTCGGTACGCTGCTCGGCGAGGCGCCGACGCTGTCCTTCGCGGTCGTGACGTTCATCGCGCTCCTCGACCTGTACCGGCGCCTGGTCATCGACCTCGAGCAGGACGAGCTGTTCGGGGACATCCGCATCACGAGGAAGGAGCCCGCCGCCAATGCGTAGCGACCTGGCCGACCGGCGTATCCGATGAGCGTGCGGAGCGATCTCGCGAATCGGCTCGAGGCCGTGCTGTTCGTCGCCGAGAAGCCGGTCGGGCGTGCGGAGCTCGGGCGGATCGCCGGCGCCACGCCGAAGCAGGTCGACGCCGCGCTCGCCGAGCTGGCCGCGGCGTACGAGGGCACCGGCCTGCGGATCCAGCGCGGCGGCGACGAGTGGCAGATCGTGACCTCGCCCGATAGCGCCCCGTACGTGTCGGCGTACCTCGGCGCCGACCGGCTGCGCGTCTCGCCCGCGTCGCTCGAGACGCTCGCGGTCGTGGCCTACCGGCAGCCCATCACGCGCGCGGAGATCGAGGCCGTGCGCGGCGTGAACTGCGATCAGACGATCTACACCCTGATGTCCCGCCGCCTGATCGAGGAGCGCGGCCGCAAGGAGACCGCCGGCCGCCCGATCCTGTACGGCACGACCTGGGAATTCCTCGAGTGCTTCGGGCTGTCGGCGCTGGACGAGCTGCCGCGCGTGCTGACGCCGGAGGGCGAGGTGACGGTGTGACCGAGGGCGTCCGCCTGCAGAAGGTGCTCGCCTCGCGCGGCGTCGCCGCCAGGCGCAAGGCGGAGGACCTCATCGTCGCCGGCCGCGTGCGCGTCGGCGGACACGTCGTGCGCGAGCTGGGAACGCGCGTCGATCCGGACGCGCGCATCGAGGTGGACGGCGTGCTCGTCGCGCCGGCGCCGTCACGGCGGTACATCGCGCTGCACAAGCCCGCGGGCGTCGTCTCGAGCGCGGGAGGAGAGCGCGGCCGGGCCAGCGTGGTGGACCTGGTCCACGCCGGAGGCCGGCTCTATCCCGTGGGGCGGCTCGACGTGGATTCGGAGGGCCTGCTGCTGCTCACGAACGACGGCGAGTGGGCCGAGCACGTCCTCCATCCGCGGTACGGCCACGAGCGTGAGTACGACGTCCACGTGGTCGGCGACCTGACGGCGTCGGCGGTCGAACGCCTGCGCACCGGCGTGGCACTGGAGGAGGGCATCGGCCGGGCGGAGCGGGTCGCGGTCGTCTCCCGCGAGCCGGCGGGTGGCCGCCTGCGCGTCGTCCTGCGGATGGGGTGGAAGCGACAGATCAGGCGGATGTGCGCGGCGATCGGGTTGAGGGTCACTCGCTTGATCCGAACTCGCATTGGTCCGATCCGGCTCGGGAAACTCGCACCGCGCGAATGGCGAGAGCTGAGTACGACCGAGGTCCAGCGGCTCGCCGCGGGTGACGCGGCGAGCGGGGATGGCGTGCGACGGGGAGTGGAGGGGCCCCGCCCGCACAAGGGGCGCAGGGACCAAGGTGGGTGGCGGGGAGGCCAAA
>MGON01000011.1:11902-15845 GCA_001795345.1 Chloroflexi bacterium RIFCSPLOWO2_02_FULL_71_16
AGCACGATCGGAGCGCTCGTGGCCGAGCGGCTCGGGTACCTGTTCCTGGACACGGGCGCCATGTACCGCGCCGTCGCGCTCGCGGCGCAGCGGCGCGGCATCGACCCCGACGACGCGGCCGCCCTCGCGGCGTTGGCGGGCGACATCCGCATCGCCATCGGCCCGCCGACGGTGCAGGACGGCCGTGTCTACACGGTCCTCCTCGATGGGCACGACGTGACGTGGGCCATCCGCTCCGGCGACGTAGACCGCACCGTCTCGCAGGTCGCGCGGGTGCCCGGGGTGCGTGACGCGATGGTCTCGCAGCAGCGCGCGCTCGCGGGCCGGGGACGCGTCGTCATGGTCGGCCGTGACATCGGGACGGTCGTCCTTCACGACGCGGAGCGGAAGATCTTCCTGACCGCGTCCGCGTCCGAGCGCGCCAAGCGCCGGGGCGAGGAGCTCGCCGCGCGCGGGGAGGTCCGCCCGCGCCAGGAGCTCCTCCACGAGATCCTCCGCCGGGACCAGATCGACAGCGAGCGGATCGTCTCGCCGCTGCGCCCCGCGGAGGACGCGGTCGTCGTCCAGACCGACGGGCTCACCGTCCGGCAGGCGCTGGAGCGGGTGCTGGCGGTGGTCACCGGCGCCCCCACGCGGACCTGATCCGGGGAGGATGTGCGGTGAGCCTGGTCGGTCGTCCCGAGTGGCCGGTCGAGCGCCTCTGGCTGTGGCGCCTGGGGTTCCCCCTGGTGCGCTGGGTCGCGACGACGCTGCTGCCCATAACGGCCGTTGGTCGCGAGAACCTGCCCCGAAGCGGCGGCTACATGCTCGTGGCCAACCACGTCTCGTGGCAGGACCCGTTCTGGATCGAGTTCGCCCTAGGAGTGCGGATCAGGTACATGACGAAGACCGAGATCTTCCGCTATCCGATCGTCGGCTGGGTCATCCGGGCGATCGGCAACTTCCCGGTGCGGCGCGGCGAGAGCGACCGCCAGGCCCTCGAGACCGCGCTTCGGGTCCTCGAGGCGGGCCAGCCGCTGGGGTACTTCCCGGAAGGGACCCGCAACAAGGCGGGACGCCTGCGACGCGCGAAGCCCGGCGTCGCGTTCCTGGCGCGGCGCTCCGGCAAGCCGCTCGTCCCCGTCGCGATCACGGGGAGCGCGGCCGCGGGCATCCGCATCCCACCGCGAGCCGACATGCTCGTCCGCGTGGGTCGGCCGTTCACGCTCGCGGACCTCGGGCCGCCGGGCATGACCGACCAGGCGCTCGCCGACGCGATCATGCGGCGCGTCGCGGATCTCCTTCCGGATGAGATGAAGGGCCAGTACGCGCCCGTACACTGAAGGCGTGCAGGTGCTCCTCGCGCGCGAGAACGGGTTCTGCTTCGGCGTGAAGAAGGCTGTCGAGCTCACCGAAGCCGCCGCCGAGACGGGCCGGAGCGTCCACAACCTCGGTCAGGTCGTGCACAACCCGACCATCAGCCGCCGTCTGGCCGAGCGCGGGGTGAAGGTGATCAGGAGCCCCGCTGACGCGAGCGACGGCATCGTGGTCATCCGGGCTCACGGCGTCCCCCCGGCGGTCCGCGCCGAGATCGAGCAGCGCGGCCTCGAGTGCATCGACGCGACCTGCTCGCTCGTCCTGCGGGCGCAGCGCTTCACGAAGCAGCTGGCCGACGAGGGCTACCGGGTCGTCATCCTCGGCACGCCCGACCATCCCGAGGTCGTGGGCCTCAAGGGCTACGCGGGGAACGACTTCGTCATCGTCGAGAGCGAGGAGGAGTGGGAGCGGCTCCCGCGCATGAAGAAGACCGGGGTCGTCTCGCAGTCCACGCAGCCGCCGTGGGCGTTCACCGCGCTCGTCGCCCACGTCGCAACGATCGCGCAGGAGATGAAGGTGTTCAACACCGTCTGCCCGGTGACCGTGAAGCGGCAGCACGCCGCGAGCGAGCTCGCCGAGCAGGTCGACACGATCCTCGTCGTCGGCGGGAAGAACTCCGCCAACACGCGCGAGCTCGTCAACCTCGCCCGCATGCAGGGCCGCCACGCGTACCACATCGAGAGCGCCGACGAGGTGCTGCCCGAGTGGATCGCGGGCCAGGACACGGTCGGCCTGATCGGCGGATGCTCGACGCCGATGGAGACGCTCCTCCAGGTGAAGGCGCGGGCGGAAGCGCTCGCCACGGCGGAGGGCAGGGAGGCGCGGGCGGCAGCGCCCGCCTAGCCATTGGGCCGCGCCGTCGTCGCGATCGTCGGCCGGCCGAACGTCGGCAAGTCCACCCTCTTCAACCGGCTCGTCGGCGAGCGGAGGGCGATCGTCGAGGATCTGCCCGGCACGACGCGCGACCGCCTGTACGGCACGGCCGAGTGGAACTCGCGGGAGTTCTCGGTCGTCGACACCGGCGGGCTGGACCTGCCCAAGGGCGAGATGGCGACCGCGGTGCGCCGGCAGGCCGAGGCCGCGATCGAAGAGGCGGACATCGTGCTGTTCCTGGTCGATGCGCAGAGCGGGCTCATCCCGGTGGACCACGAGGTGGCCGATCGGCTCCGCCGCACCCGCAAGCCCATCGTGCTCGTCGCGAACAAGGCCGACTCGTGGCGGGGCGAGGCGCAGGCCGGAGAGTTCTACGCGCTCGGGCTGGGCGAGGTGCACGCCATCTCCGCGCTCGCCGGGCACGGCACGGGTGATCTCCTCGACGCGATCGTGCGCGTCCTGCCGCTCGAGCCGGAGACCGAGCCGGAGAGCAAGGAAGCGCGCATCGCGATCGTCGGCCGGCCGAACGTCGGGAAGTCGAGCTTCCTGAACGCTCTCGCCGGCGAGGAGCGCGCCGTGGTCAGCGAGGAGCCCGGCACCACGCGGGACACGCTCGACACCACGATCGTGCACGGGGACCGGACCGTGCGCCTGGTCGACACCGCGGGGATCCGGCGGCGGGGGCGCATCGAGCAGGGCATCGAGCAGTACGCGCTCCTGCGGACGGTGCACGCGCTCGAGCGCGCGGACGTCGCGATCCTGCTCATCGACGCGGCCCAGGGGATCGCCGCCCAGGACACGCACATCGCGGGGTACGCCATCGAGGCGGGCGTCGGCGTCGTCCTGGCAGTGAACAAGTGGGATGCTGTCGAGCACGGCGAGGAGGAGACGGCGCAGATGCGGGCGCTGATCGCGCGCGAGTTCCACTTCGCGTCCTGGATGGGCCACCGGTTCGTTTCGGCCAAGACCGGCCGCAACGTCGTGGCCACGCTCGAGGACGCGCTTCGCATCGTGGACGTGCGGACCCAGCGCATCGCGACCTCCGACCTTCACCGGCTCCTTATCGAGGCGATCGCCGCGCATCCGCCACCCAGCGACCGCGGTCGGCAGGTACGCTTCCGCCACGTGACCCAAGCCCGCGCCGCGACACCGACGTTCGTGTTCTTCGTGGATCGTCCCGAGGGCGTCCACTTCAGCTACCGCCGCTACCTCGAGAACCAGATCCGCCAGCGCTTCGAGTTCGACGGAACGCCGATCCGCATCGAGCTGCGGGGGAGCCGCGATTGAATGACTCGCTAGGGATCGTGGCGGCACTGCTGATCGGCATGATCGGCCTGGTCGCGTATGCAGTGGGATCGCTGTCCAGCGGCTACCTGGTCGGGAAGCTCTACCGGAACGTCGACCTCCGCCGGGTCGGCTCGGGCTCGACCGGCGCGACGAACACATTCCGCAACCTCGGCCCCGGGGCGGGCGTGCTCGTGGCGCTGCTCGACGTGCTGAAGGGGGCGGCGGCCGTGTGGATAGCGCGGCAGATCGTGCCCGCGGGGTCCGGGCTGGCGCCCGTCGCGGACGCGGTCGCCGCCATCGGCGCGGTCGTCGGCCACTGCTGGCCGGCGTTCCTCGAGGGCCGCGGAGGGCGCGGCGTGGCCACCGGATTCGGGGCGTTCCTGTTCATCGCGACCAGCGCGTGGGCCGCGGCGGTCATCGCCTTCGT
>MGON01000011.1:15870-17895 GCA_001795345.1 Chloroflexi bacterium RIFCSPLOWO2_02_FULL_71_16
GCGGGCGCGCTCGCCGGGTACCTCGTGCTCACCTGGCTCGGCCTCGCGACCTTCCATCCGGCGACCCTCGTCTTCGTGCTCGTCGCCGGCGGGATCATCGTCTGGCGGCATCGCCCGAACATCGAGCGGATCATGCGCGGCGCCGAGCCGCGGGTGCTGTCCTGACCGCGGCTGCGCCGCAGGTCGCGGTCCTTCAGGCGGGCTCGTGGGGCACGACCCTCGCCACGATCCTCGCGCGCGACGGCGGGCGGAGGGTCGTCCTGTGGACGCGCGATCCCGCGCAAGCCGAGGAGCTCGCATCGCTCCGGGAGAACCTGCGGTACCTGCCGGGGATCCGGATCCCCGACAGCGTGGAGGTGACCGGCGACATCGACCGCGCGCTCGTCGCGCCGGACCTGATCGTCGCTGTCCCGGCGGGCGGCGTCAGGGCGTTCCGCGACCGGGTCGCGCCGCTGCTCGAGGGCCGTCACCGCATCCTCTCGGCGACCAAGGGCCTGGCGCCGGACGACGGGACGCGCATGAGCGAGCTGTGGTCGGAGGCGGTCGGACCGGCGCGCGTCGCCGTCCTCTCGGGACCGAACATCTCGCGCGAGATCGCCGCGGGGCTGCCGGCGCCGACGGTCGTGGCCTCGACCGAGCGCGAGACCGCCCGGCACTTCCAGGAGCTCGTCGGCACGCGGATGCTCCGCGCGTACACGAACGACGACGTCGTCGGGGTGGAACTGTGCGGCGCCCTGAAGAACATCGTGGCCATGGGCGCCGGCGCGATCGACGGCATGGGCTACGGCGATAACGCGAAGGCCGGCTTCATGACGAGGGGCCTCGCCGAGATCGTCCGGTTCGCGTTCGCGCACGGCGCGAACCCGCTGACCGCGGCCGGGGTCGCCGGGTTCGGCGACCTCATCGCGACCTGCATGAGCAGCCACTCCCGGAACCGGCTGGTGGGAGAGCTGCTCGCGAAGGGCCTATCGCTGGATCGGGTCCGGGAGCGCCTCGGCGGACAGGTGGCCGAGGGTATCGGCACGACGGAGGCGACCAACGCGGCCGCGAAGCGGCTCGGTGTCACCATGCCCATCACCGAGCAGACGTTCCGCGTCCTCTTCGAAGGGAAGCCCATCCGCCAGGCGATGCGCGACCTCATGGACCGGGAGCGCGGCGAGGAGATCGCCGGGCCTCTCGGCGAGGTCGCGCGCCTCGTCGCGCAGCTCGCCGCCGCCCGGCGCGAGGACGAGGTGCACGCGGGCACCACGCGGCCGTCCTCCTAGCCGCGGGCATCACGTGATCCGCGCCATCACCCTCGCTTCGCCGATACGGCGTCTGGGCGCGTTCGCCCTCCTGCTCCTGGTCGCGTGCACGAGCCCGGTACCGCTGCCGCCGATCCTCGCACCGCCGGCCACGCCCGCGCCGGCCGTCGCGCGCGCGGTGAGCGTTCTCGTGCTGGGCCCCGCCGGGCGTGTCGCCGGGGCGAACGTCTGCGCGAGCCGTCCGGGCGGGAGCGAGCGCTGCGCCGCGAGCGGCTCCGACGGGCTGGTCACGCTGGAGCTCGCGACCGGGACGTACACGGTGCGCGCGGCGCCGCCGCAGGGCCGGCGTCTCGAGGACGGCGTCGTCTCCGTCGAGGTCGGCGCCGGACCCGATCAGGGGATCGTCGTGATCCTGCGCGGCCGCTCCACGATCGCCGGCACGGTGCGCGACCCGGAGGGGCGCGGGGTCCGCGGCGCCGAGGCGTGCGCGCACGCGACCACGTCGGAAGACGTCGAGTGCGCACGGACCGCCGCGGACGGCGCCTACCTCGTGGCGATCCCGCCGGGCGTGCACAAGCTCTCCTTCGCCGGCCCGACGGACGGCTCCCGGCTCATGCCGCAGTGGGCGCGCGGGCGCATCGACTCCGGCGAGGCGGACTTGATCGACACGCGAGAGCAGGACATCACCGGGGTCGACGTCGTGCTCCGGCGCGGCGTGGTGCTCTCGGGAAGAGTGACCGCGGCCCGCGACGGCGCGCCGGTCGAGAGGGCGCAGGTCTGC
>MGON01000011.1:17905-24615 GCA_001795345.1 Chloroflexi bacterium RIFCSPLOWO2_02_FULL_71_16
TGGCGGCACCGCTCGGCTGGGACTGCGAGGTCACCGACCGCCGCGGGCGCTACGCGGCGCTGCGAGAGCCGGGCCGCTACTGGATCTGGACGATCCCGCCGGACGTGAGCGGCTCACGGCTGATCCCGCGGCGCTACGACCGGGTGCTGGTCGGCGTGGACGCGACCCCGTTCCCGCTGCTCGAGGACCGCCAGCTCGACGTCGGCCTCACGGAGGCGACCCTCGTCAGCGGCCGCGTCACGACGACGGACGGCGCCCCCGTGGTCCTGGGGCTGGTGTGCATGGACACGCCCTTCCCGACCGGGCGCATCTGCCGAAGCACGGGCGAGGACGGGACGTACGACCTCGCGACCCGCCCCGAGACCTACGTGCTGAGCGTGATCGCCCCGGCGGACAGCGACGTGATCGGCGGCTACTGGCGCGGGCCCGTGCCGGACTGGACGAAGGCCGAGCGCATCCCGGTCGGCCCGGGGGACGTGACGCTCGACGTCGTGCTTCCGCGCGGCGTGCGGCTCTACGGCACGGTCGTGAACGCGCGCGGAGCGCCCGTCGAGAGCGCGACGGTGAACGTGAACGACGCGACCGGCCCCCGCTTCTTCGCCAGCACCGACATCCACGGGCACTACAGCGTCGCGGTGACGCCGGGGACGTACACCGTCGACGTGTTCGCTCCCCGAGCCGGAGAGCTGCGCAGCGTTGTCGGGCAGACGATCGCGATCGACGTCGAGACCGGCTACGACGTGGTGCTACCGGACGCCGCGCCGTGAGCGCACCCGATCCCTCGTCTGCTCGCCTTGCCTGTACTTCGTACATGCCCGTCGTCGCCCGATCTCGCGAGCAAGCTCGCGATCCGGGCTCCTAGGGCCTGAACTTCGTACATGCCCGTCGTCGCCCGATCTCGCGAGCAAGCTCGCGATCCGGGCTCCTAGGGCCTGTAGGATCGCCGCCAGCAAGCGCAGGAGGAGGGGTGTTCATGACGCCCGAGGTGCTCATCGTCACGCGCTGGATCCACTTCGTCGCGGGGATCACCTGGATCGGACTGCTCTACTGGTTCAATCTGGTCAACGTCCGCACGATGGCGACGATCGACGCGACCGCGCGGCCGCACGTCGTCACCACGCTTCTGCCGCGCGCGCTCGCGTGGTTCCGGCACTCGTCATGGGTCACGGTCCTCGCCGGGTTCATCCTCATCTACGGCCTGTACTGGTCGAGCGGTGACGTCTTCACGACGGACAGCGCGAAGACCATCTTCTCGGGGATGACGCTCGGGGTGATCATGATGCTGAACGTCTGGGGGGTCATCTGGCCCAACCAGAAGCGGATCATCGAGGCAACGCGCACCGGCGGGAAGCCCGACCCGCTCTGGGGCCGCAATGCCCTCTACGGCTCGCGCACCAACGTCGCGCTGTCGTTCCCGATGCTGTTCTTCATGGCGAGCTCGTCCCACAGCCCGCTGAGCGAGCAGCTCATCGGCGTCGTCTTCCTGGTGCTGTTCGCGCTCGGGTTCGCCGTCGTGCTCACCGTTCAGAAGTGGTGGGCGCCGCGCTTCTAGGCCCCGCTCAGCGCGCCGAACCGCATCGATCGGAGCCGGACGCGCCGTCCGGCTCCGTCCATGTCAGCGGACCGAGCGAGCGATCGGTCGCGAGCGTGTCAACTTCACGCCGCGAGCGTCGCATGACGTTCCGCCGCGCGCACAATGATCGAGTGATCCGTCGCCGCCTGCGGAGCATCTCGCCCGAGGAGCTCGTGCTGATCCCGGTCGTGGTCGTGCTCGCGCTCGTGCTGCTGTGGCAGCCGACCGCGATCACCCGGCTCTTCGACTCTCCGTACGCCACGCCGGCGCCCGGCGTCTCCCCGGCCGACCAGATCCTTCGCGATCGGACGCCTGCACCAGCCCCGTCGCCGGTGACGACACGGCCCGAGGTCTTGATCTTCGACCGGTCCGGAACGCGTGTCGTGAGCGGGGTCGGGGACCGGCCGGCAATGCTGCCGCCGAGGTCAGCGACGGGCCGCTGACACCTCGCGCGACAGCTCTAGTGCGCGCCCGGCGAGCCGGTGCACCGTCTCCGGCGAGGCGTCCAGCTCGCGGGCCAGATCGCGCAGGGCGTCCAGCAGCTCGTTCTCGCCCCTCGGTGGGAGGTCTCCCTCGAAGGCGTGCGGGTCGTCCTCGATGCCCGGCTGGCGTTCGTGCGGAGGCGGCCGGAAGGCATCGAAGGCGAGCTGCAGCTCGCCGCTCGCGATGTCTTGGAAGCTGTCGTCGCGGTCCGCGTTCGCAGCGTCGATCCGCCCTGCGGCACGTTCGGCCGCGGCCCTCTGAGCCTTCTGGTCCATGCCGACCGGGACTGCATCGCCCGTACCATGGGCTCATGGCCGACGTGAACTGCGCGCGCTGCGGGATCACGCGCGAGGCCGCCGGCCGCGTGCTCCCGGGGCCGCTGGGGGACGAGATCGAGCAGCGGATCTGCGCCGAGTGCTGGGCTGAGTGGACGCAGAGGCAGATCCGCGTCATCAACCACTACGCCCTGCAGCCGGTGCGCAAGGAAGACCGCGAGAAGCTCTACGAGTTCACGCGGGAGTTCCTGAACCTGCCGACCGAGGGCGCTACGCCGCGCACATAGCGGCGTAACCTACCTGGATACTGTCGGGGTGGAGAGATTTGAACTCTCGATCTCAACTCCCCCAGAGTTGCGCCTTGGACCGGACTAGGCCACACCCCGTTCGCGGACGATCATTTTAGCCTGATCGTCGTGGATGCCCTCGCTCGCCTGCACGCGGAGATCAGAGCGTGCGCGCGGTGCGTGGCGGCTGGATACATCGAGCGTGCGCAGCCGATCGTCGCGGGCAGCGCGAGCGACCGGATCATGATCATCGGCCAGGCGCCGGGGGCGGTCGAGCTCCTGGCGAACGCTCCGTTCAGCGGGCGGTCCGGCGTGACCCTCCGCGCCTGGCTCGCCGAGGCGGGTCTCGACGCAGGCGAGCTGCCCTACCGCACGTCCATCACCAAGTGCTTCCCTGGGAAGGCGGCGAGCGGCGCCGGTGACCGCCGCCCGTCGCCGGCGGAGATCGCCCTGTGCACGCCCTGGCTCGAGCGGGAGCTCGAGCTGGTGCGGCCGCGCGTGATCGTGCTCCTCGGACAGCTCGCGATCGAGCGCTACTGGGGCAAGGCGCCGCTACACGAAGCCGTCGGTAGATCCCGCCGCGAGGGGGAGCGCACGTATATCCCGCTGCCGCATCCGAGCGGCGCTTCACGGTGGCTGAACGATCCACGCAACCGAGCCCTCCTCAGCCGCGGCCTTGCCTTGCTTCGGCGGGAGGCGGATCGCCTGCGCGCTAGGAGGCCGCCGCGGCCGAGCGCCGCCCGCGCGCGCGGATCTCGACCGCTCCCTCGGCTGAGGTTCGCGTCTCGAGGACGGGCTCGTCCATCGTCGCCGGCCCGTGCAGGGCGGCCCCGGTCCTCAGGGAGAACACGGAGCCGTGCCAGGGGCACTTGACGTCCAGCCGGTCCGGCCCCACGAGCTCGCCCTGGTCGAGCGGGCCGCCGGCATGCGTGCAGGCCGCGCCGATCGCGAGGATCGCGCCATCGACCTTCGTGACCATCGCCGCGAACCCGTCCCCGGCTTCGACGCGAACGGGCTTGCGGTCCTCGAGCGCATCGGCGCGGAGGTCGAGCCTCCGCCACTTGCCAGGAACGTGCGTCCACGCCTGCCGGTTCACGCCGGTGCCATACCCGAACACCATCTCGCCGCCCAGGTGCGCGAATACGGCCACCAGGACCCATAGACCCAGTCCGAGGAAGATCGCCGGGTCGCGGTCGGGACCGGCGCCGACGCGGATCCATAGAGAGAGCCCGTACCCGATCGTGATGAGCGACATCGCGGCCCCGTGGAGGATGCCGAGGCGTCGCTCGTTGCCGAACGTCTCGTTCCAGTCGGTGTAGCCGCTCAGGATGGAGCCGACGGCGACGAGGAGCGTGACGGCGAGGACCACGTCCGTCGACCCAAGCAGCGCGGCGTCGCGCTGCAGGAGGAAGAGCACGTCCAGGATCGCCACGACCGTGTACCCGCCCACCACGACGTCGGTGAGGGCGGGGTGAAGGGGATGGCGAAGGACGAGCGTCCCGTGGAGGATGTCCTTGATCGGTCTCGTGCCCGGGATCCGGTAGAAGCCGCCGACGACGCCGCCGAGCGCCCCGCCCAGCGCGTCCAGCCACTTGCCCTTGTCGCCCCGGACGAGGCGGTCGCCGACGGTCTCAGGCACTTCTCAGCCTCCGTATACGCGGCATCGCCCCGCTCTGGATGAGCGGGGGCTTGACACGTGCAGGCAGAATGTCCCCACGCAGGTGCCGCAGCAGAGAGGCAACTCCGCAGCCAGCGCAGCGAGCGCAGCGTCCGACGACGAGGACACATACCTCACGACGGACGAGGTCGCCAGGCGCCTGCGTGTCCACCCCACGACCATCTTGCGCCGTCTGGGCGCGATGGACGACGCGGACCCCACCCGGATACCCGCGGTGCGGGTCGGTCGGGTCTGGCGGATCCCTCGAAAGGAATTCGAGGAATGGCTGGCGCGCTCGGGACAGGCTTCTCGCCTGCCCGGGCGGCAGCGCCGGCTGTTCTGATCGGGATCGTCAGGCCACTCTTGGACGAAGGGAGGTGAGCTCGATGCCGGCGAAGAAGAAGGCTGCCAAGAAGACCGCGAAGAAGAAGGGCGGCAAGAAGAAGTAACGACCCTTCTTTGAGCGAAGGGGCGCCGCGGGCGGGCGGCGCTACCTCGCGTGGCCATCCGAGACGCGGAAGAGGACCTCGAAGAGCTCGCGGTCGGTGGGGCAGCGGACGGTAGCGGCGTAGGGCGGGTTCGGCGGCACGTCGAGATGCTCGCGGGTGACGAAGCGCGGCCCCACCGTCGTGCCGTCGAAAGGGCAGCGGACCTTGTATCCCAAGAAGTCGACACGGTCGGCCTCGATGCGGCGCTTGGTCAGGTCGGCTGCCACGCTCGTACTCTAGCCACGATGCCGCCGCCCATGGGCCGCACCAAGCTCGCGTCCGAGACGCCGACGGTGCGCCCGGGCGATCCGGCGCCGCCCTTCACCCTACATTCCCATGACGGTCGGGAGATCTCCCTCGAGGCTCTGCGCGGGCAGCGGGTCGTCATCGCGTTCATGGCCTGGGCGTTCACGAACACCTGAAACAGCGAAGCGCCGGCGCTCAGTGAGCTCCAGAAGAAGCTCGCCGGCCAGGGTGTCCAGGTGCTGGGCATCACGTGCGACACGGTCTACACGCTGCGGGACTGGGCCGAGCACCTCGGCGGACTCGAGTTCCCGCTCTGCTCCGACTTCTGGCCGCACGGTGAGGTCGCCACGGCGTACGGCGTACTGAACGCGCAGATCGGGCGGCCGGAGCGCTCGATCTTCATCCTCGACCGCGAGGGCATCGTGCGGTACGTGGACGTCCACACGCTGCGCGAGGTCCCCGACCCGGCGGAGATCGAGGAGGAGCTCGCGAAGCTCGCCTAGCGCGGTCCCTTGGCCTCGCTAGCGTGTTGGTATGAGGTAGGCCCTGCCCTCCTCAGCGACCGTGAACCGCACGCTGTCGCCGACGTCGAAGCCGGCGAGGCTGTCGCCACGGACGAGGACGTCGGCGCCGCAGTCGACCACGGCCACCTCCCCGGTGGACGTGAGGATCCCCTCGACCGTCGCGCCGGGCGCGACGAGGCCGCCGGTCACGCCCTGACCCCCGCCTCCGGGGACCGCGTCCTTCGCGACGTACTCGACGGCGATGAATACCCGGTCGCCGAGGCTCAGGCGCGCCTTGCGCATCGCTCCGGTGGCGTCACGCCCCCGCAGCTCGATCGGCGGTCCCAGCTCGCCCACGCGGACCGTCGCGACGATCGGTCCGCCGCGGCCGTCGAGGACGACGACGACGCCGCGCGTCGCCCGCTGCCGCCATCGCTCGATGAACGCGAGCTGCTCGAAATCCATGGTCACGGCGTTCGTACGATAGCCAGGTGGCTGGGAGCGACCGGCGCGTCGAGCGCGAGGCACTGGTCGGGTCCCTCGAGCGCAACGGGATACGCGACCGTGCCGTGCTCGATGCGATGGCATGGGTCCCGCGCGAGCGCTTCGTGCCCGAGGACCTGGCGGCGGACGCCTACGTCGACCGGGCGCTGCCCATCGGAGAGGGCCAGACCGTGTCGCAGCCCTGGGTCGTGGCCCGCATGACCGAGCTGCTCGAGGCGCGCCCCGACCACCGGGTCCTCGAGGTCGGCACAGGGTCGGGCTACCAGGCCGCGGTCCTCGCCAGGATCGTGCGGGATGTCGTCTCGGTCGAGCGTCACGCGCCTCTGGCCGAACGCGCGAGCGCGCTGCTGCGGGAGCTCGGCCTCGACAACGTGCGGGTCGTGACCGGCGATGCGTCGGCCGGCCATGCGGCGGCGGCTCCGTACGACCGGATCATCGTGACCGCGGCCTCACCCGGCATCCACGGCGACCTCGCCGCGCAGCTGGCGCCGGGTGGCCGCATCGTCGCGCCGGTCGGCACCGAGCGCATGCAGGAGCTGGTCGTGCGGCACTCGGACGGGCGCGAGGAGCACCACGGGGGCGTGATGTTCGTACCTCTCCTCGGCCGGGCGGGCTTCCGGCCCAACGGCGGGTCGGAGCGGAAGGGCGGCGCGGCCTAGCATCCGCGCGAAATGACCGCGGTCCTGTTCCACGG
>MGON01000011.1:24730-30344 GCA_001795345.1 Chloroflexi bacterium RIFCSPLOWO2_02_FULL_71_16
GCCGCGTCGCCGCGGTGGGACGCGTCAGCGACCTGGCCGGCGAGGCCGGGCGCGCCGAGCGCGTCGATCTGCACGGCGGCCTCATGGTCCCGGGCTGGGGGGACGCGCACGTCCACTTCGTGTGGTGGGCGATGCAGCAGCGCCGGGTCGACGTCAGCGACACGACATCCGTCGCCGAGGCCCTCGAGCGTGTCGCCTCACACGCGCGAGCGCTGCCGGCCGACCGCTGGATCCTGGGCGGCCGGTTCGACAAGAACCGCTGGGGGGGGTGGCCCTCCGCGCGCGAGCTCGACCGCGTGAGCGGCGGCCGGCCCGCCGCGCTGCGCAGCCGCGACGGCCACTCCCGCTGGCTGAACTCGCGGGCCCTCGAGCTCGCGGGGATCCGCCCCGGCACGGCCTCGCCGGCCGGCGGGATGGTCGAGGTCGACGCGCACGGCGAGCCCACCGGGATCCTCAAGGAGAACGCCAACGCGCTTGTCGACCGGGTGCTCCCGCAGCCGGACGCCGACGAGCGCTACGAGGCCGCCATGGAAGGCCAGCGCGAGGCGTGGCGGCGCGGCATCACCGCGATATGCGACCTCGACAACTTCGCGGGCACGATCCCGCTCGACGCGTTCGAGCGGATGCGGGGCCGCGGAGAGCTCGGCCTTCGCGTCGCGATGGGACTGCCACATTCCCGGCTCGACGAGGCGATCGCCCTGGGGCTGCGCACCGGCTTCGGCGACGAGTGGCTGCGGATCGGTCAGCTCAAGATCTTCACCGACGGAGCGCTGGGCTCGCAGACGGCCGCCCTGGAGGAGCCCTTCGAGGGGAGCGACGACCGGGGCATCCTCACGATCGAGCCGGACCGCCTGAACGCCGACGTCGCGCGCGCCGCGGCGGCGGAGATCGCCGTGGCCATCCACGCCATCGGCGACCGTGCGGTGCGCGTGGCTCTCGACGCCATCGAGGCCACGCGGCGCGCGGCTCCGCACCTGCGGCAGCGGATCGAGCACATCCAGCTGGTCCGAGACGACGACCTCGGCCGCTTCGGCGAGCTCGGGGTCATCGCGTCGATGCAGCCGATCCACGCGACCAGCGACCGGGATCTGGCCGACCGCTACTGGGGCCCGCGAAGGACCCCGCGCGCGTATCCATGGCGAACGCTGCGCGCGCGGCGCGCCGTCCTCGCCTTCGGCTCCGACGCGCCGGTCGAGCCGATCGACCCGCTCCTCGGGATACACGCCGCGGTCGCGCGGATGCGCCCGGGCGACGAGGCAGCGTGGCATCCCGAGCAGGCCCTCACGCTCGAGGAGGCGCTCCACGGGTACGGCGCCGGCGTCGCCTACGCGATCGGCAGGGACCGCGACCTGGGAACGCTCGAGGTGGGGAAGCGCTGCGACGCCACGGTCGTGGACACCGACCTCGCGCGCATCCCGCCCGCGGAGTGGCCCGGCGTCGCGGTGACCGCGACGGTCACCGACGGCGTCGTCCGCTTCGCTGACGGGATCGGATAGAGAGAGCGAGCGAGGATCCGGCTTTGCCGGTCTGAGCGAGACCGCAAGCAGCGGAGCGTGCGCCGACCGCGCGACAAACTAGTGGAGGACGGGGCCTTCTCCCCGCGCCCGCATCCGGATGAGCATCTCCGACAGCAGCGCGCTCTCGCGCGAGAGGATCTCGCGCTCCCGGACCAGGCGCTCGCGAGCCGAAGCCGCCGCCAGGAGCGTCTGACGCTCGTCGTCCTCTATCGCCAGCCCGGCGGCGACGCGGAATGAGACGTCGCACGGCGATCCGTCACGCAGCTCGTCCACGGTCGCGACATCGCGCCGCAGGTCTCCGGTCGCGGCGGCCACGCCGACGAGGTAGTCGGCGTACGCGTCGGCGACGGCCTCGGCCAGCGGCCGGATCTGGCCCTCGGGCGGATCCTCGAGGTAGCGCACCCTGCCGATCAGGTAGGGCTCCTCGTCGGGGACGACCTGCTCGATCTCGAAGCGGCGGCCCCCGCGCACGGTGATGAGCGAGCGTCCATCGCCGAGCGGCGCGTGCGCGACTATCTCCGCCTCCGTGCCGACCCGGTGCGGGACGGCCCCCGGCTCCGTCTCCTCTCCGCCCTGAATGAGGACGATCCCGAAGGGCGTCTTCTCCTCGAGGCAGCGCTGCACCAGCAGGCGGTAGCGCGGCTCGAAGACGTGAAGCGGCATCAGCATCTCCGGGAACAGCACGTTCGCCAGCGGGAAGAGCGGTAGAACGTCACCCACGCCCTCACCATATATCGCGACCGGGCCGCCGCTATCGTCCGCCCCGTGATCCGGCTCGTGCTCCACGGCGAGCTCCGGCAGTACGCGCCCGGCAAGGTGCTCGAGGTCCGGGGAGCCGGCCGCAGCGTGGGCGAGGTCCTGCGGGCCGTCGGCGTGCCGGCCGAGGCGTCGGCCGCGTACGTGGTCAACGGCGAGCAGTGCGAGCCGACGACCGTCCTCCGGGAGGGCGACGAGGTGGAGGTCCTGCCGGCCATCAGCGGCGGAGCCGCCGAGGGCGCCCTGGCCGGCATCCGCGTCATCGACCTGACCCGCGCGCTCGCCGGCCCCTACTGCACCCTGATGCTCGGCGACCACGGCGCCGACGTCATCAAGGTCGAGCTGCCCGGGGTGGGGGACGAGACGCGTGAATGGGCGCCGCCATACATCAACGGGGTCTCCGCCTACTACCTCTCGATCAACCGGAACAAGCGCAGCGTCACCCTGGATCTGAAGCACCCCGACGGCAAGAAGGTGCTCGAGCGGCTCATCGAGCGAGCGGACGTGGTCGTCGAGAACTTCAGCCCGGGGACCCTCGAGCGGCTCGGCTTCCCGCCGTCGCGCATCCGCGAGATCGACCGGCGGGTGATCCTGTGCCGGATCTCAGGCTTCGGGCAGGACGGCCCCGGCCGGGCGTGGCCGGCGTACGACCTCATCGTGCAGGGCCTGGGCGGGATGATGAGCCTGACCGGACAGCCGGGCGGAATGCCCACGATGGTCGGCGTTCCCGAAGCGGACATGATCGCGGGCATGTTCGCGGCGTTCGCCATCGCCGCCGCGCTCCACGCGCGCGAGCGCACGGGCGAGGGCCAGGTCATCGACGCGACGATGATCGGCGGGCAGGTGGCGCTGCTCTCGCGGCAGGCGGCGCGCTATTTCGCCGATGGAACGGTCCCGGCGCCCGAGGGCAACGTTCACGCGTCGATCGTCCCGTACCAGACGTTCCACGCCGCGGACGGGTACGTGAACGTCTGCTGCGGGAACAACGCGCTGTTCGAGCGGATGTGCCGCGCCCTCGACCTGGAGGATCTCCTCGGCGACGCGAGGTTCGCGGACAACGCCAAGCGCGTCGCGCACCGCGACGCGCTCGTGCCGGCGATCGAGCGCCGCCTCAGCGAGCTGCCCAAGAACGAGGTCGTGCGCCGCCTTCGTGAGGCGAACGTCCCGGTGGGTCCGATCAGCGACCTGCACGAGGTCTTCACCGACCCCGTGGTACGCCACCTCGGCCTGATCGCCGAGGTGGACCATCCGGTGGCAGGCTCCGTGCGCGCGCCCGGCATCCCCGTACGGATGGACGGGACGCCGCCGTCCGTCCGCCGGCACCCGCCCGTGCTGGGCGAGCACACCGACGAGGTGCTCTCCGAGAGCGGCTACACGCCCGAGGAGATCCTGGCGCTGCGCCGCGAGGGGGTGGTCTAGTGCCGGACATCCTCGTCGTCGGGTCGCTCGCGTACGACGACGTGCAGACGCCCTTCGAGCGGCGTCGCGACGTGCTCGGCGGCGCGGCCTCCTACTTCTCCGTGGCCGCCTCGCTCTACTCGCGCGTGCACGTCGTGGGCGTGGTCGGCCAGGACTTCGACGAGGCCGACCTGGGCAGGCTCCGCGCCCGCGGCATCGACACGAGCGGCATCGAGCGCAAGCCCGGGCGCTCCTTCCGCTGGTTCGGACGCTACGACTACGACATGAGCACGGCCGAGACCCTGAACACGGATCTCGGAGTGTTCGGCGAATGGCGCCCGGTCGTCCCCGATGCGCTACGCGACGCGCCGTTCGTCTTCCTCGCGAACATCCATCCGGCGATCCAGCTGGACGTGCTGCGGCAGGTCCGCACGCCGACGCTGGTGGCCATGGACAGCATGAACTTCTGGCTGGAGCACGACCGCGACGCGGTCACGGAGGTGATGTCGCGCGCGCACGTCGTGTCGATCAACGAGGGCGAGGCACGGCAGTTCGCGCAGACGTTCAGCGTGATCCGCGCGGCGCGGACGATCCTCGCGCTCGGACCGACCGCGCTCGTCGTGAAGCGCGGCGAGCACGGCGCCATGCTCTTCCTCCGGGACGGGGGGATGTTCTGGACGCCGGCCTATCCCCTCGAGAAGGTGCAGGACCCGACCGGCGCCGGTGACGCCTTCGCGGGCGGATTCATGGGCCACCTCTCCGTGACCGGCCGATGCGACGCCGACGAGCTGCGGCGCGCGGTGATCCACGGGGTGGTGGCGGGGTCGTTCGCGGTGGAGGCCTTCAGCATCGCCGGGCTCGAGGCGGCGACGCCGGAGGCCATCGAGGCGCGCTACCGGGCGCTTCGGGGGATCGTGGCCGTTGGTGCGGATGCGGTCGCCGAGGCGGGCCCGCTCGCGGGACGCTAGGGAACCGGAGAGCGGGCGGGCTTGTACCAGATGCGAACACGACGGGAGGCGCCGCCGGCCCAGGTGGAGCGCTCGGTCGAGGGCAGGGCCGCCGCGTCCGACGGCGACCTGGTCGAGCTCGCGAAGAAGGGCGACATGGAGGCCTACGGGGACATCGTGGTCCGGTATCAGGCGCTCGCGCAGCGGACGGCGTACGTGATCACGCGCGACGCCGACGCCGCGCAGGACGCCGCCCAGGAGGCGTTCGTGAAGGCGTACCGCGCCATCGGCCGGTTCCGAGCGGGCGCGCCCCTCCGGCCATGGCTCCTGCGGATCGTCGCCAACGAGGCGCTCAACCGGGCGAAGGCCGCGTCGCGCCACCGCTCGGTCGACCTCAGCCTCGCGGAGTCCCGCGTGGCGGACCCCGAGGGCTCTCCCGAGGCGCGCGCGCTCGCCGGCGAGCGGCGCGAGATGGTCCTGCGCGCGCTCAACGGCATGCGGGAGGAGGACCGCGTGGTCATCGCCTATCGCTACTTCTTCGAGCTGTCCGAGGCCGAGATGGCCGAGGCTCTGGGTGTCGCGCGCGGCACGGTGAAGTCGCGGCTGTCACGGGCCATGGACCGGCTGCGGGAGCGCATCGGTGGCTGAGCGACGGCCGGACAGCTTCGACCTCGAGGCCGCGCTGCGCGAGGTCGGCGGGCGCATCGCGTATCCGCCCTCGGCCGACCTGCTGCCGGCGGTCCGGGCGCGTATCGAGCGCGAGCGGCCGCGGCCGTGGCTGCTCGACCTCTTCCGCTCGCCGCTGTCCCTCGCGCCCGCCGTCGCTACGCTCGTGCTCCTTCTTCTCGCGACCCTGGCCTTCCAGCCGATCGCGGGCACCGCGGCGGAGGCGCTCGGCCTGCGCGGCATCACGCTCTTCCGCGTCCCCGAAGCTGGCCCGGACCGCACGCCGCCGCGTCCGTTCCTGACACCGGATGACATCCGGGTCGCATCCGT
>MGON01000012.1:0-2101 GCA_001795345.1 Chloroflexi bacterium RIFCSPLOWO2_02_FULL_71_16
CCGGGCGCATGGTCCGCTCGGACCCGAGGCAGCAGCCGCTTTGAGCGAGGAGCGGTGACCCCGCGAGCCGGATAGGCGGCCTCGCGTGGCTAGTCAGACCGGACGCGTCAGCTCGAGGCGGAGGAGCACGGCGAGGATCAGGGCGCTGAGAAGCGCGGCCACGACCACACGGAGGTCGGCGGCGGGGAGGGAGGCGAGGACCGACAGCCACTGGGGGTCGGACCAGTCGAGAAGGCGCTCGGGATGGAAGTTCACGTTGATAGGGACGGTGTCCCAGCCGGCGGGGTCGTAGACGAACGCGGCGGCGTTGAAGATGAGCAGTGACCAGGCGGCGGCGAGCCAGAAGAGGACGCGGGACCAGGTGCGGGCCAAGACGCCCTGGCCGATCCCCCAGGCGAGCGCGACGACGATGAGCGGCGCGAGGTCGTCCAGGAAGCGGGGCCCGAAGACGCGGCCGCCCCACCACTCGGCGTACGTGGCGTACAGCAGGAGCAGGGCGATCCAGGAGACGCCGAGCGAGCGCAGGCGCTCGGCAACGTGTCCCGGCCGCCGCCACGCGAGAGCGAGCGAGACGAGCCCGAAGGCGGCCCATGGCTCGTACACGAGCAGGCCGCGGCTGGGCGAGAGCAGCAGCGCGTAGATGCCCGAGAGGACCGGCGCGTCGAACGGCTTGGCACCGTAGCCGGACTCGAAAGCCGAGCCGAACGCGAGCTGCTGGTAGAGCAGGAGCGGCAGCGCTCCGATGGCGACGCCCGCGAGGAGCCCGATCGAGGGCCAGGCCGCGTCGAGCCGCGGGACGCGCACGGCGGCGAGGGCGACGAGCGCGGTGGTCTGGCGTGCGACGACGCCGAAGCCGAGGGTGATCCCCGCGAGCAGCTCGCGGGCGAGCGTGGCCGGCCGCTCGTGCAGGACGAGCCAGAGGGCGAGGGCTATCGCCAGATGCACCCCGGCGTGCTGCCAGAGCGCCTGTGACGCGACCGTGCGAACGCTGGTGCCGAGCCAGTAGACGAGGACGAGGCCCAGCGCCCAGCGCGCGGTCGTGAAGCGCCGTACGACGGACCAGAGCAGCAGGGCGGCGAGCGTCTCGAGGACCGCGGCGGCGAAGTGGCCGCTCTGGACGAGGAGCGCGAGATCGCTGGCGGCGGGATCCGCGACGACGAATGGGAGCAGGACGGGGACGGCGAGCAGCGAGATGCCGGGCGGGAAGATCGAGCAGACGTGGTCGTTCGGGCCTGGCGGGGGCGGGCCGCCGAGGCTGCGCGGCGCGCTGGGCGTGCCGGTGAACGTGGAGATGCCGCAGGCGCGGAAGTAGTAGGTCTGGCGAGGGATCCCGGCATAGCCGGGGCCGGTCGGCGCGCCGTCCGGGATCGTGAACTCGTCGAGATCGAGGTCGCCTTCGCGCGCGAGCGACCACACCAGGAGCGTGTTCGGCACGACGTCGGGCGACCAGATGTCGTTCAGGTTCGCGAAGGCGAGGATGAAGAGGAGCGCGCCCCGGACGATCCAGCGCATCGGGTGAAGCGGTGGGGCTGTCGTGGTACCTACGGACACACCGGGTGGCGTCCCACCGACCTCTCGCGCTTCGGTGGCGATCACTCGTCGATCGCGACGAGGTAGGCGCGCACGGACCGCGCTCCGGACGCGCGCACCGCCGACGCCGCCGCGGCGCACGTGGCGCCGGTGGTGGCGACGTCGTCGATGAGGGCGACCCGCATCCCGGCGAGCGCTCCGGCGCAGCCGACGAAGGCGCCTTCCACGTTCCGCGCGCGCTCGGCGCGGTCGAGCTCGACCTGGGGGCGGGCGTGCCGGAAGCGGCGGATCGCGCGAACGACGGGCAGTCCGGTGCGCCTGGCGACGGCGTCGGCGAGCAGCGCGGTCTGGTCGTAGCCGCGCGCGCGGGCGCGCTCGGGATGGAGCGGCACCGGCACCAGGGCATCGCACCGGTCGCCGCGGGCGATGTCCGCCGTGAGGAGGTCCGCCACCAGCGCCCCGAGCTCCTCCGCGAGCGAGCGCTCCTCGCGGTACTTGAAGCGGTGGATCGCATGACGCAGCGGACCCGCATGCGGGCCGGCCGCTCGGAGCGCGATCGGCCCCGTGCGGG
>MGON01000012.1:2220-10861 GCA_001795345.1 Chloroflexi bacterium RIFCSPLOWO2_02_FULL_71_16
CCGGGCGCTCGCCACCGGCGTCCAGGGCCGCAGCCGCTCCACCGCGCGGACGACCCTGCCCGAGCCGTCGAGGAACACGGCGTCGATCGCGAAGCGCATCAGGACCATCGTGATCGCGGAGGTCCGGGTGATCAGGAGGCCTTCGCCGTCCGCGAGGCCGCTGCGCCCGAGGAGGCCGATGCCCCGAGAGAGGATCCCCGCGGCGCGCCGGCAGCGCGATGCCAGGACGGTGCCGCGGGTGGTGTTCGTGACGGGGAACGTCAACGGAGCGGGGTCGGCCAGGCCGGGCGGGTCAGAAGCTCCCGCAGCTCGCCAGCGCGGTGAGGACCGCCGGGCCGAGGATCACGATGAACAGCGCGGGGAAGATGCAGCCGATGGTCGGCAGCATGATGAGGATGGGGGCCTTCGCTGCGCGCTCCTCGGCGCGCTGGCGGCGCTCGAGCCGCATCTGCTCCGACTGGATGCGCAGGACCTTCGACATGGAGACGCCGAGCTGGTCCGCCTGGATCATCGCCGAGATGAAGTTCTGGAGCTCCTTCTGCTCGACCCGCTGGGTGATGCCGCGAAGAGCCTCGACGCGCGACTTGCCGACGCGCTGCTCGCCGGCGGCCCGGCGGAACTCGTCGGCGAGAGCGCCCTTCATCTTCTCGGTCATCTTCACCAGGGCCGCGTCGAAGCCGAGGCCGGCCTCGACGGAGATCGTGAGCAGGTCGAGAGCGTCCGGCAGGGCGTCGATCACCTCGCCGGCGCGCTTGCCGGCCTTGTTCGAGAGGTAGAAGTCCGGCGCCTTGAAGCCGAGGAAGAGGCCGGTCGGGATCGCCAGGAGCGTCTGCGTGCTGTCGGCAGTGATGGCGTTCACGAGGAGCGAGCCGAGGACGGCGAAGGCGATCGACGCGAACGCCTTCACGCCGACGAAGAACTCCGTGCTCGTCGTCTCCATGCCCGCGCGCTTCAGGTTCAGGGCCACGCCGCTCACCGCGTTGGCTGGGTAGAACCGCCCGACCAGCTTCGAGAGTCCCTGGATGATCGGCTTCAGGGTGCGCTCGGAGAGCGGTCGCTGGAGCTCGAGCTCTTCGAGCGTGCGTGGACGCACCGCGATCTGCTGCAGTCGGGCCTGGACGGGATCGATGGCCTGCGCCATCACCATCGAGGCGAAGATGAGGACCACCGCCAGGGTCATGAGACCCGCGAAGAGAGCGGCTTCCATCAGATCTTGATGTCCGTGATCTTGCGAATGGCGAAGAAGCCGATGGTCATCATGGTGATGCCGACGCCGAGCATGATCTGGCCGATGGTCTGGGTGAAGAGCGGCTCCATGAACGCGGGCTGGATCATGTTGATCATCGCCGCGATGGCGATGGGCAGGAACGCGACGAGGTAGCCCGACATGCGGCCCTGGGCAGTGAGGGTGCTCACCTCGCCCTTGATGCGGACGCGCTCGCGGATGGTGAAGGCGATGGTGTCGAGGATCTCGGCGAGGTTGCCACCCACCTGCTGCTGGATGCTGATCGCCGTGACCATGAGGTCGAGGTCCTCGCTCTTGATCCGTCGGACCATGTTGTGGAGGGCCTCCTCCATCGAGAGGCCGAGGTTCACCTCGCGCACGACCCGCCCCATCTCCTCGCCCATGGGCGCTGGCGTCTCCCGCGACACCAGCTCGATGGACTGCAGGAAGCTCGAGCCGGCGCGCAGCGAGTTCGAGAGGAGCGTGATGGTGTCGGGGAGCTGCTTGTTGAAGGCGCCGAGGCGCCCCCCGATGCGACGGCCCACGTAGATCCGCGGGAAGAAGTAGCCGATGACTGCCCCGAGGACGCCGGAGAGCGGGTCCCGGAATAGGTAGAGGAAGAGGCCCAGGCCGATCATCAGGCCGATGCGGATGTAGTAGTACTCGGACACCTTCAGCTTGAGGTTGGCGCGCGCGAGGTCGCGCTGGACCTTCATCCGGAGCCGCTTGTCCTCGACGTCCGAGGTGAGGATGGCCACGTCGACGTCGGCACGGCGCTGCCGCTGCTGCTTCGGCTCGTCCGTCTGGCCCTTGCCGCCGGCGTAACGGGCGAGGCGCTCGTCGATGTTGCCCTCGCCGGTCATGAACGCGCTGATCCCCGCGAAGACGAGGAGGACGCCGACCCCGATCCCGGCCGCGAGGCCGTACTCCACTGGTGGGACCCGGCCCCTAGCGGAGGAGGTCCGCGTTCAAGTTGCCGAACACGCCCGGCGGCAGCTTGATGCCGGCAGCCTCGAACTTCTCCGAGAACTTCGGGCGGATGCCGGTCGGCCGGAGCCGTCCCTGCACCTTGCCGTCGATGAACGCGGTCTGCTCGAAGATGAAGACGTCCTGAAGGACGACGGTCTCGCCCTCGATGCCCTGGACCTCGGTGATGTGGGTGATCTTGCGCGAGCCGTCCTTCAGCCGCGAGATCTGCACGATGACGTCGAGCGCGCTGGCGATCTGCTCCTTGATGGCCCTGGCCGGCAGGTCGACGCCGGCCATGAGGCACATCGTCTCCAGGCGGCTGATCATGTCGCGCGGAGCGTTCGCGTGGCCGGTCGACAGCGAGCCGTCGTGTCCGGTGTTCATGGCCTGCAGCATGGAGAGCGCCTCACCGCCACGGATCTCACCTACGACGATCCGCTCGGGACGCATCCGGAGGGAGTTCTTGACGAGGTCCATGATCGTCACGGCGCCCTTGCCCTCGATGTTCGGCGCGCGCGACTCGAGGCGCACGACGTGGTCCTGCACGAGGCGGAGCTCCGCGGCGTCCTCGATGGTGACGATGCGCTCGTCCTCCGGGATGAAGCCCGACATGATGTTGAGCAGCGTCGTCTTCCCGGAGCCCGTACCGCCGGAGATGAAGATGTTCAGCCGCGCTTCGACGCACGCGCGGAGGAACTCCATCATCTCCGCGGTCGCCGTGCCGAACTTGACGTAGTCCTCGGGCATGATCCGGGTCTTCGGGAACTTCCGGATGGTGACGACCGGACCGTTCAGCGCGAGCGGCGGGATGATGATGTTCACGCGCGAGCCGTCCGGGAGCCGCGCGTCCTCGTAGGGCTTCGACTCGTCCACCCGGCGGCCGATCGGAGCGATGATGCGCTCGATGACGCGCATGACGTGGTCGTCGTCCCGAAAGGTCACGTCCGAGAGCACGAGCTTGCCCTTGCGCTCGATGTAGGTGCGGAACGGCCCGTTCACCATGACCTCGGTGACGGAATCGTCGTTCAAGAGAGGCTGGATCGGACCGAAGCCGAGGATCTCGTCGAGGATCTGCTCGAGCATCTTCTGGCGCTCGACGCGGGTGATGACCACCCCGTCCTCTTCGATGAAGCGGTTGAACATCTCGTCGATCGTCGCCCGGACCGCCTTCACGTCGGAGAGGTCGAGCCGCGGATCGAGGTTGTTGATGATCTTCGTCTGCAGCTGCAGACGCGTGTCGCGCATCCCGTCCCGGGCGGGAGCGGCCGTCTGCGAGAGCGGGCCCCCGGCCGGAGGGGCGGGCGGCTTCCTGCCGTCCCCGGGAGGCGCTTCGGGGGCGCCCGGGACGGTGGTCGGGGCGGGGCGGGAGCCTTCGATACGCCGCAGAAGGGACATGGCCTCTCTCTACCCTCCCGTGGGCGGGCGCGTTACCGAACGGTCAGACGGCGCCCGGGCCCCGGACGCGCGGCGGACGGACCGGACGGTCGTTCGGCCGAGTGTACGACCGGGCCCCTCGCTCGGACTATCGCGCGAAGAGCCTGAGACCTCCCCGAGCCTGGGCGGCCGGCTTGGCCGGCGCCGCCGCCTCCTCGGCGGGCGCTCCGGACAGCTTTGCGGCAAGCGCGAAGAGGTCCTTCGAGACCGGGCTGTCCTTGTGGCTGATGACGAACGGCACGCCCCGGTTCACGGCCAGCACCAGGGTGCGGCCGTCCGAGACGATCGTGTGGGGGATCTTCCGGCCGAGGCTGGCCTCGATGTCCGACGCCTTGATGCCGCCCGAGCTGTCGTTTCGATTCGCGATCAGCTGGACCTTGTCCTCGCCGTAGCCGAGCTTCTCGGTGATCTCGAGGAACACGCGCACGTTCTTGAGGCTGGTGATCTCGAGGGTCATCGGGGTCAGCACGACGTCGGCCGCATCCATCATCGTGAGGACGACCTCCTGGAACGAGGGCCACGTGTCGACGACGATGAAGGCGTAGCGCTCGCGCAGCGTGTCCAGGACGTGCTTCATGTTCGCGCCGCTGATGAGCTCGGCGGACTCCGGGGTCGGGGGAGCCAGCAGCACCTTGATGCCGGAGGAGTGAGACACCAGGACCGAGTCGATGACCTCGGCGTCCGCGCTCTCGAACGAGCCGACCAGGTCGGCCACCGTCTTCGCCTTGGGGTTCATGTTCAGGATCACGCCGATGTCGCCGAACGGCAGGCTGCCGTCGACGAGCACGACCGGCTTCTGGGTCGAGTGATGCAGGGCGACGGCGAGGTTCGTCGCGATCGTCGTTCGCCCGACCCCGCCCTTCGGCGAGAAGAGGGTGATCACCTTGCCCTTCTCGGTGCCTCCGGGCGCGGCGGCGGAGCCGGGCGGCGCGCCGGCGGGCGCGGCCTGCGCGTAGCGGGCGCGCTTCACCTTCTCGAGCTCGTGCACGTGACGGATGGCGTTCACGAGCTCGTCGGCCGAGAAGGGCTTCACCAGGAACTCGCGTGCGCCGGCGAGCATCGAGCGGCGGAGGTAGTCCTGCTCCCCCTGGACGCTCATCATGATGATCGGCGCGTCCGGGACGGTGTTGGAGATGATCTCCGTCGCCGTGATCCCGTCCATGTCCGGCATGTTGATGTCCATGAGGATCACGTTCGGGCGCAGCTCCTTGGTGAGCGTGACGGCCTCCTGGCCGCCGGCTGCCGCACCCACGATGGCGAAGTCCGGCTCGAAGCCGAGGAGCTTCGCGAGGTTGTCCCGGGTGTCGGCGATGTCGTCGACGATGAGGATGCGGATCTTGTCGGTCGCTACGGCCATCGGACGACCGAGCATAAGACTTCGCTGTACACCGCCGTCGTCCCAGGCGGCTATGGCGAGAGCGCGAGGGCGATGAGCGCCCCGATCCCGAGCGCGACGCCGTACGGGATGCGGCTCTTCATGACCCGCCAGAACCGCCCGCGCACCTCGGACTCCGGCGGCGAGAGGCGACGCGAGGCCATCAGCACGAGCGCGAGGACGCCACCCGCGAGCGCCCCATAGAGGGCCGCGTTCAGCAGGAAGAGCGACCCGCGCACCGCACCGATGGCCATCAGCATCTTCGCGTCGCCGGCCTTGATGCCACCGCCGACATAGAAGGGGTACGAGATGCCGAGGCCGATCGCGAGACCGGTGAGGTGATCGAGGAAGCCGCCCTGCAGCGGAGCGCCGAGGGCCGCGGGCTCGAGGCCGCCCTCGCGACCGATCGCTTCACCGAGACCGAGCAGGAGCCCGAGCGCCATCGTCGGGAACGTGACCACGTTCGGGATGCGCTGCCATCGCCAGTCGGTCACGACGACGACCAGCACGAAGACGACGAGGACCGCGTTCTCGAGGATCCGTACGAGGTCCGTGGCTTCCTCCTCCTGCGCCGGCGCTTCTTCGCAGCGAACGTTAGCGGCCGGCCCTTGAGGGGCCGCTGGGCGCCGCGGAGTTCGCGTGCATCGCCGGCGCGCTCGTCCTGCTCGCGTGGACCGCGAGCGTCGAGGCCGCGGGGGTCGCCGCCTTCCTCCGGTAGGCGCCCCTCCGAATACGGTCAGGTGCCTTTCGGCACTACCCAGCCTGAATAGCGTTACCGGCTGACGGGGGCCATCGGCCCATGGGATCCAGGGACGGTGACCCGAGCAGCGGAAGGGTGACCGACATGGCCGGGAAGGGCCAAGGACGTCTCATCGCGATCCTTCTGGTAGCGGCGCAGGCGCTGCTGCCCTCGCCGGCCGTGTTCGCGGCGGAGCCGGTGTACTTCGACGACTCGAGGCCGGATGTGATGATCGTCGGCAGCCCGAGCTACTACGAAGTGGGCCTGCGGAAGTCCAATGGATCCATCGCGTACATCAAGGACCGCAAGGCCGGCGGGACCGTGAGCCTCGGCTCGGAAGCCGAGAGCCTCTGGAAGGTCGAGGTCCTCGGGGGTTCGATCCCGGAGGCTTGGGCGAGCGAGTACGGCGGCGGCGGTCCGGCGGGCGACTTTCGTTACACGTGGTCCGCCGCGCGCGGCGAGCTCACGATGTCGTACACGGCGCGGCCCGGGGTGCCGCACGGCGTGAGCGCCGAGGTCGTGCTGCGCGCATCCGCCGAGGCGTACTTCGACCTGCGGATGACCGTGCGGAACGGGGGCAGCGGGATGGTCACCGGGGTGAGCTTCCCTCATCAGCTGGCGTTCCTGGAGTCGGAGATCGAGGAAGCGCTCATTCCCGGCCCTCCCGGGCTGATCCTGCGGTCCGGATGGTTCAAGGCGCACCGCTCGTGGGGCGCCGGCGCCGGCGCGCCGTTCACCGACTACCTCGGCGTGCGCACCACCGGCGGCGGGTCGCTGGCGCTCTATTCGCTGCGAACGCCGCGGGACTTCTGGCCCGTGAAGCTGGGCATCGCGCATCGGATCGAGGAGAGCGGCCGCCACACCGCGCAGCTGCAGCACACCTTCCCCGTCGTCGTGCGGCGCGGTGACGCATGGATCACCCCGACCGTCCGTGTCCGGGTCTCCCAGTCATTCCTCGAGACCGTGCTGGCCGCCCGTCGGGACAGCGACCTCGATGCGCTCCCCTCCGTCAGGCAGAAGCTCGGGGACCGCTTCGACGCCGTCTCTCGGGCGCCGCTCTTCCATCTCCAGTCGGACTTCGTCGACCGTCGCTTCGGAGAGTGGCCGCAGCTCCTGGCGGAGATCCCGGCCCCGGCGCTCCTCATGATCGCCTTCTACTGGCCGGCAGGGATCCACGGCCACCACCCCGACGTCCTGCCGCCCGACCCCGCGCAGGGCACGCTGGACGAGCTGCGTGCCGCCGTGGGAGCGGCCAAAGCGCGCGGCTTCCTCGTGATGCCGATGATCCTGCCGTCGTGGTGGCATGAGGACTCGCCCACGATGAAGAGCCTGCCGCCGCCGCTCACCGCGAGGGATATCGCCGTGATCGACGAGCGCGGCGAGCCCGCGCGCAGCCCTTGGGTCATCGGCGGCAAGGAGGACTGGGGCTACAACGTCTCGCCCTACCACCCCTACGTCCGCCAGCGCCTCGACCGGCTCTTCGCGCAGCTCGAGGACGTGTTCCAGCCGGACATGGTCTACGAGGACGTCGTCGGCGCGGAGCGGCTCGGACCAGATCTGAATCCGTCGGCGCCGCGGGCCGGCTTCTCAGCCGGCTGGTACGACCACGTCCGCGAGCGCCGCGACCTCCGGATGGTGAACGAGTGGGGCAGCGACATGCTGGCCGAGAGCGCGGCCGGTTTCCTGGGCAGCATGCAGGTCTCCTGGGAGAACATGGACCGGGACTACGGAGCAGGGAACTGGCGCGTGTACCCGGTCGCGCCGCTCCTCGTGGGCGACAAGGTCCTCTTCTACCAGTACTGGGCCAGCGCCGCGGTCGGCAAGGCGTACCTGGGTTGGGATCTGGCGCTCGGGTCGATGCTCAACTACGCGCTCATGGCGAAGCACAAGATCGGGCCCTGTGGCAACGAGCCGGGCGGGTGGGGCTGTGCCCCGCTCGAGCCGATGGACGGCCCGTGGCCGAACGCGATCTTCGAGTTCCAGTCCAGGGTCGCCTCGCGCTACGCGGGGACGAAGATGACGGCATACGAGGATCTCGCCGACGGCGTCACGCGCAGCGTCTTCGAGAGGGTGAGCGTCATCCGCAACTGGAGCACCCAGCGCGCGTACGCCGCCGGCGGCCACACGCTGCCTCCCGAGGGCGTCCTCGTGACGAGCGCCTCTGGCGACCTCACGGCGGGCATCCTCACCGGCTTCAACGGGGTGCCGCTGAGCGCGGGGGACCACTACCTGATCGCGGAGCGCACGGCGGACGCGATCGAGATCCGCCAGCCGATCGGGCCCGACACCGACCTCGTCCTGAGGCCGCTCTCGGACTGGCGCGACCTCGCCGCGATACGGGTGACCGGCTACGACGCCGGCGGAGCGGCGATCGCCGAGGCGCCTGCCACCGCCACCGAGGCGGGGATCGCCTTCGCCTACCGGGCGCGGCTAGGCGGCAAGGACGTCGCGTACTACCGGGCCGAGCCCGGCTCGCGCGCGCCGGCACCGGCGGCGCCTTCGGTCACCGCAGAGCGGCCCGCGACTCCCGCGGACGCCGGCGCGGGGGATCCGATCTCGGCCGCTCTCGGCGTCGCTTCGCTGGCCGCCCTGCTCCTTGGAATGGCGATCCTGGTCGCGTACCGCCGCTCGAGGCGGTCAGGGTAGGGATCCGAGCAGCTCGTACAGGCGCAGGCCGACGATCCGCACGGTTCCCTCGCGAGGGCCGAAGACCTCCAGCCCCAGCAGCCCGCGGGTCATGGGCTTGACCGACGCATCGACCACGCGCGCGCCGTCGACGAAGACGGCGTAGCCCGTCGGTCCTGCGGCCACGCCCAGCGTGACGCGGCGGCCGTCCCCGGCCAGCGGCACGCTCCGCTCCGGCGAGAGCGGCGTGGGTGTGCAGTTGCCGCCGGCGCAC
>MGON01000013.1:0-1640 GCA_001795345.1 Chloroflexi bacterium RIFCSPLOWO2_02_FULL_71_16
CACTGAGCTATCGGGGCCGAGACCTTAAGTGTACCGAGGCGAGAGCGTCTACCGCTCCTCCGTCGGTCGCAGGCGCGTGACGTGGATCCAGAACCTTCCGAGCTGGTTCTCGACGAGCCACTCCTCGTCGTTGGGCGACGAGCGGACGAGCTTGCCCTCGCGCCACTCCGTCGTGTGGACGGGCAGGTAGCGCACCCGCGCGCCGCGCCGCAGGTCGAGCCGGGCGCCGGGCCGTCCGTTCATGCGCTCGCAACGATATGCGGTCGGCGCACGCGCTACGGTGCGGGCGTGAGAGGCATCCTTGCCGCACTCGGACTCGTCGCGGGGGCGGCCGCCGGGACTTTCGCGTATCTCCGCCGCCCCGCGAGGCCGGCACGCACCCCGGAGGCGCAGGCGGAGCTCGACCGTGCCGTTGCCGACGTGGACCGCGAGCTCGCCGCGGACCTCGAGCTCATGTCCATGTTCGATCAAACGAAGCAGGCCTTCGTTCTCGAGAACGGGCAGTTCCTCCGGTGGAGCGAGGTCCTCGAGCGCGAGGCGCCCGCGGCCTACGGCGCGGTCGCGTCCCTGTACGTGCGCATCCCGCTGACCGAGGCCGCGATGGAGCGCCGCGGCCCGGCCGGATCGATCCGCGATGAGGACCGCGAGGTGATCCACGAGTGGGAGGGCGACGCCCGGGAGGTCCAGCGAGCGCTCCGCGCGGCCGCCGTCACACCGCCGCGGACCCGATGGGACGCGGTCCGATCGCGCCTGCCGCTTGTGGACATCGGATCGACGATCGAGCGCCTGAGGGGCGGCGGAGGCGCTTCGCCGCAGTAGGCCGCCCACTCAGCGACGGGCCGAGCACTGGCACGACCCGTGCATCCCCGTCTGGTGAATGGCTGGGAACGGCATCTCGCCCGGGCGCGCCTACCGCGCGTACCGGTTCCCGCACCACCGCGGCCATCTGTCCCGCCGCCCGGGCAGCGCCGCGGGCAGCGTCGGCTCGCTCGCGGGCGCCGCCGGGATCGTGCTCGCCGGCTTCGCGCTCTTCGCCGGCACCGCGTCGGCGAGCGTGTGGAACTTCTTCACCGCTGACCTTCCGGCCGCGCACGATCTGGTCAGCGCGCCGATCCCGCTCTCCACGCTGATATACGACCGCACCGGCCAGCACCTGCTCTACCGGCTCGAGGACGAGCGTCGCGAGCTGGTGTCGCTCGATCAGGTCCCCGAGACCCTCCAGGAGGCGACGATCGCGATCGAGGACAGGACGTTCTGGACGAACCCGGGCATCGACCTCGCCGGGATCGTGCGCGCGGCCGAGGCGAACATGCGGAACGGCGGGATCACGCAGGGCGGATCGACCATCACGCAGCAGCTGATCAAGACACGCCTGCTCGGCGACGAGCCGACGTTCACGCGCAAGATCAAGGAGGCGATCCTCGCGCTCGAGGCCGCGCGCCTCTACCCCAAAGAGCAGATCCTGGAGATGTACTTCAACCAGATCTACTACGGGAACCAGGCCTATGGCGTCAAGGCCGCGGCGGCCACGTACTTCGGCGTCACCGACCTCACCAAGCTGACGCTCGGGCAGACCGCGCTTCTTGCGGGCCTCCCGCAGCTCCCGTCGACATACGACCCGGTCCAGGATCCGGCCGCGG
>MGON01000013.1:1648-4222 GCA_001795345.1 Chloroflexi bacterium RIFCSPLOWO2_02_FULL_71_16
GGCCGCGGCCAAGGCCGAGCCCATCGAGGTGCATCAGGTCGAGACGCCGATCACCGCGCCGCACTTCGTGTTCCGCGTGCGCGAGCAGCTGGGCGCGCTCTTCGGGGAGCGGGCGGCGTACCGCGGCGGCTACAAGGTGCTGACCTCGCTCGACCTGAACATGCAGCAGCTCGCCGAGAAGGAGGTCAAGGACCACGTCGCGTCGCTGAAGGGCGGCAACGTGCGCAACGCGTCGATGATCACCATGGACCCACGCACCGGCGAGGTCCTGGCGTACGTGGGCAGCGTCGACTACTACGACCGCTCGCAGCAGGTCCAGGGCGACTACGACTCGGCGGGGATCGCGATGCGGCAGCCGGGCTCGACCTTCAAGATCTTCACCTACCTCGCGGGGATGCAGAAGCTCGGCCTCACCGCCGCCTCGATGCTCAACGACATCGAGTTCAAGATGGACGACGGCAGCCCGAAGGGCTACGCGCCGAAGAACGCGCCGAACGGGAGCGGGTGGTCCCCGCAGAACGGTCCGCTCTCGCTGCGCCAGTCCCTGCGCGAGTCTCTCAACCTGCCGGCGCTCTCGGTCGGCCGCCTGGTCGGGGTCGACGCGATCATGGACATGGTCGCGCAGCTCGGCATCCGGCGCGACTGGGGCGACCGCAGCAACTACGGCCTCTCGTTCGCCATCGGCGCCGGCGAGCTGCGCCTCATCGACATGGTCAGCGCGTACCAGACGGTCGCCAACATGGGGATGCGCGTCGAGCCGACGTTCATCTACCAGGTGATCGACCCGCAGGGCGAGGTCGTCAAGGACTTCTCGAAGCCGGAGGGCCGGCGCGTACTGGACGAGGGGATCGCGTGGGTCTTCGCCGACATCCTGAAGGACAACACCGACCCCAACGGGTCATGGCTCTTCGGCCCGTGGACGAACATCGGTCGCCCGGCGAGCCTGAAGACCGGAACGACCGACAACCTCCAGGACGTCTGGGCGATCGGCTTCACGCCCCAGCGCCTCACCGGCGTCTGGATGGGGAACGCCGACAACTCGGTCATGCGCGGCATCACGTCCGCCATGGGTCCGGGCGTCCTCTGGCGCGACTACATGAAGAAGGTCGTGGGTGGCCTTCCGGTGGAGTGGTACGAGCGCCCGGCGAGCGTCATCCAGAAGGTGGTCTGCGTGAACCCGACGCTACGCGGCGGGAACGGCTCCGGGCTGCTTCCGGGCCCCAACTGCCCGCGCAGCTTCCGCCGGAACGAGTTCTTCGTGGCCGGCACCGAGCCGAAGACGGACGACCGCGGCGTGTACGCCGGCGGGTGCTACCGCCTCGTCGCGCACTTCCCCGAGTGGCAGAAGTTCGCGTTGAAGTGGGCTGCCGGCATGGGAGGCTATTCGGCGGGACGGTTCAGCTACTCGGTATGCGGCGTGACGCCAGTGCCCACGGGCAGCCCGAGCCCATCGCCCGGGGACAACGAGGGTCGCGGGAACGATCGTGACCGCGCCACGCCTGAGCCCACTCCGGGCGGCACGCCCGCTCCGACCACGCCGAGACCGACAAAGAAGCCGTGACAGACTGACCGTGTGACGGCCGGCGCCCCGGCGGGCTTCTACGGACTGGTCGAGGGGGAGCTCGAGGAGCTGCGGCGCAGGCTTCACGACGTCGGACGCGGCGCGCACCCGACCTTCGCCGCGGCGGCGATGCACCTCTTCGCTACGCCCGGCAAGCTCCTGCGGCCGACCCTGGTGTTCCTCTCGGCGCGCTTCGGGGCGGCCGGCGCGGGCGGCATGACGCTCGACCTGGCCGAGTCCCTCGAGCTCGTGCACACCGCTTCGCTCGTGCACGACGACATCGTCGACCGGGCCGCGCTGCGGCGGAACGTGCCCACCGTGAACGCGGTGTGGGACCAGGACGTCGCCCTGATCGTCGGTGACTACCTCTTCGCGAAGGCCTACGCGCTCGCGGCGGTGCTGCCCAAGCCGGAGGTCATCGCGATGGTGGCGCAGACGGTGTTCGCCCTCTGCGACGGCGAGCTCACGGAGATCTCGGCGCCGGCGCGCATGCCCAACGAGTCCGAGTACCTCGAGCGCATCGAGCTGAAGACCGCATCGCTCTACGCCGCGTGCTGCCAGGGCGCGGCGATCCTCGCGGACGCCGAGCCGGAGCACGTCGCGGCGCTCGGCGCGTACGGCACCAACATCGGGCTGGCGTTCCAGATCACCGACGACGTGCTCGACCTCGTCGGCGACGAGGGTGACCTCGGCAAGGAGGTGGGTCGCGACCTGGCCGAGGCGATGCCGACCCTGCCGATGATCTACGCGGTCGCGGACATGGACGGCGACCGGCGCGAGCTCTCTCGACGGATCGTCGCCCCGGACAAGTCGCCCGGCGAGGTGCGGGAGCTCCTCGCCGCCATCCGGGCGTCCGGCGGCATCGAGCGGGCCAGGGAGCGTGCGCGCGGCTTCCACGACGCGGCGGTCGAGGCGCTCGGGCGGCTGCCGGAGAGGCCGGAGCGCGACGCGCTGCGCGACGTCGCGGACTTCGTCCTCGCGCGGGAGCGCTAGGCCCCGGCCGGGGGCCCTCC
>MGON01000013.1:4239-5258 GCA_001795345.1 Chloroflexi bacterium RIFCSPLOWO2_02_FULL_71_16
GCGTAGCGCGCTCCTGACGCGGGATCTCGTCCGCGCCGTAGGTGCCGACGCCCTTGGTGTGCGCGGGGACCGGTGCGAAGGTGACGCCGAGCTCCTCGGCCGTGATGCGGGCGCGGCCCCCGTCGGCGAGCCCGACGACGATCGCCTCCTTCGGGACGTTGGTGCCCTGCACCTGCGCACAGCCTTCCGTGCCGCACTGCCCGCCGACGCACGACGGGATGTGGAACGTCTCACCGACCTTCGGGAGCTTGCCCTTCACCTCCTGATACGTCTCGAGCTCGTAGATGAGGCAGCACTTGAGGCGCCCGCACACCCCGGTGAGCTTGCTCATGTTGAGGGGCAGGTCCTGCTCCTTGGCCATGCGGATCGAGATGTTCGAGAAGCGGTCCAGCCAGGTAGCGCAGCACAGCTCGCGGCCGCAGGTCCCGACGCCGGTCGCCACCTTCGTCTCGTCCCGCGCGCCCATGCGCCGCACGTCGACGTGCGTGCCGAGGCGCGCGCCCAGCTCGCGCGCCAGCCCGCTGACGTCGACGCGCTCTTCGCTCGCGTAGAACAACGTCAGCGACGAGCCGTCGAACTGCCAGTCGCATCCCAGGACCCGGATCGGCACCGCGAGCTCGGCCGCGACCTGAACGGCGATCTCACGCGCGTCCGCTTCCTGCCGCTTGTGCTTCGCGAGGAGGAACCTGTCGCTCGCCGTCGCCCGCCGCACGACCCGTCCGAGCGGCGGGTCGACCTGGACGAGAGGCGAATCCGTCGGGAGGATCCCGACCCGGGCGGCATCGAGCCCGAGATCCGTCTGCACGATCACCCAGTCGTTCAGCGCGACGTCCCGGATCTCGCCGGGCTCGAAGAAGTACATCCGGCCGGCGGTCTGGAAGCGCGCACCGAGGACGGCCCGCGTCATGGCGCTCATCCCTTGAGGGCTCCGCTGTACGGCAGGCGCAGGGCGAAGAGCTCGAGGAGCGCTCGCGCGTTCGCGTTGAAGTCGAGGTCGCCGCGAAGGCGCTGGACCAGGA
>MGON01000014.1:0-749 GCA_001795345.1 Chloroflexi bacterium RIFCSPLOWO2_02_FULL_71_16
GATGCGGGTAGATGAGGTCGGAGCCGCCGCCGTGGATGTCGATGCGCTCCCCGAGATGATGGAGCGACATGGCCGAACACTCGATGTGCCAGCCGGGCCGGCCGGGCCCGTAGGGGCTCGGCCAGGTCGGGCCGCTCGGGACCTTCCGCCAGAGAGCGAAGTCGCGCACGTCCCGGCGCCGCGGGTCGTCGAGCGCGAAGTCGTCCTGCGCGGCGAGGATGAGCTCCATGCGCTCGCGGCCCAGACGCGACAGCTCGCCGTAGCGCTCCGCCGACGCGACCGAGAAGTACACGCTGCCGTCCACCTGGTAGGCCGCGCCCTTGCGCAGCAGGCGCCGGATCATGTCTTGCATCTGCCGGGTCTCGGCCGTCGCGTGCGGCATCACGTCCGGCGCGCGCCAGCCGAGCCGCTCCATGTCTTTGACGAAGGCCCGCTCCTCGCGGCGGCCGAGATCCTTCCAGTCCACGCCGTCGCGAGCCGCCCGCTGGAGGATCGACTCGTCGATGTCCGTCACGTTCTGCGCGTAGCGGACCCTTTTGCCGCGCGCCTCGAGGAGGCGGGCGAGAACGTCGAACACGAGGAAGGTCCGGGCATGGCCGAGGTGGGTCGTGTCGTACGGGGTGACGCCGCAGACGTACATGGTCACGACGTCGCCCCGCGGCCGGAACGCGAAGACGCCGCGCCGCCGCGTGTCGTAGAGGCGAAGCACCGCCCGCCAGCCTAGGGCGAACCCACCTATCCTCGCTCAC
>MGON01000014.1:782-2247 GCA_001795345.1 Chloroflexi bacterium RIFCSPLOWO2_02_FULL_71_16
CCATCGCCGTTCCGACCGCGCCGTACCACGAGCGACGCGCGCTCGCCGCGATCCGCGCGGAGCTCGAGCGCGCCGGGGTCGCCACACGTGCGGACGCCTACGGCCAGGTGTTCGCGAGCGTGCGGCGCGGCACGGCGCGCCCGATCGTCTTCGTGGCGCACACCGACCACCCCGCGTTCGAGGTCGCGGAGGCGAGCGGCACGACCGGGACGGTGCGCGTCCTCGGCGGGTTCCGCGGCGCCATGCTCGACCGGCCCGTCGGCGTCCGCGTGTATGGCGATGACGGCAGCGGACCGGTCGCCGCGGTCCTGAGCGGGCTCGAGCCCGCGCCCGACCCCGTGCACAACTCGCCGGGGCGCATGCGCATCGACGCCGAGGGGCCGATCGCCCCCGGTCAGTGGGCGGTGCTCGACCTGCCGGAGGTGGAGCGGGCGGGCGAGGAGATCCGCATGAGCGCGGCCGATGACCTCGCGGGCTGCGCCCTCATCGTCGCCGCGCTCGCGGAGCTGGCGCGCAACGAAGGTCCCGTCGACGCGACGGGGGTGTTCACCCGTGCCGAAGAGACGGGCCTCTACGGCGCGCGGCTACTGGTCGAGGACGGCCTGATCGACCGCGACGCGATCGTCGTGTCGGTCGAGGCGAGCCGCGCCCTGCCGAACGCGCCGGCCGGAGGCGGCCCCGTGGTGCGTGCGGGCGACCTCCACAACACCTTCACCAACGACGCTGAGCGCTTCCTCCGCGTCGCGGCCGAGCGCCTGGCAGGCGTCGGGATCGTCACGCAGCGCGCCCTGCTGACCGGAGGGACGTGCGAGGCCTCGACGTTCGTGGTCCACGGGTTCGCCACCACGGCGATGGCGCTGCCGAACGTCAACTACCACAACCGGGGCACGGATGAGCGGCCCGCGCCCGAGATCGTCCGCCTGGACGACCTCCGCGCCGGCGTCGCGCTCGCGGCGGAGGCGGCGCGCGCCGCCGCGGAGGACGCGCGCGAGCGCTGGTGGGACACCGCCGGTCCCGTCCCGACCGAGATCAGGACGATGCTGCGAGGCGGGTGAGCGCGGATCCACCCGCGCCATTGGCGGCGCTCCGCCGGATGCCTGCCTACCGGGCGACCGCGGGATCCGGCGGCCGCCCGATACCGTCCTTGGACCCCTTGACGACGACCCGCCCGAGGCGTACGACAGAGGTGGTCAACGACACGGGCCCGTCGTGACCGACCACGCGAAGGACCCGATCCTGGGAGGTCGCATGGTCAGACTTCACCTCCTGTTTGGGGTGCTCGAAGTCGATCGGTGACGCCCCCGGCGTGAGGGGGCATGCATCGGTCACCGCGCGTCCGTCGGATGCACGGAAAGACGGGACCCGCCTCTATGGCGTTGTTGTCCCGCACCGAGACCGGATGTGAGGCCTGAAGGCGGACGCGCGACCGCGGGGATGGAGAGCTCCTCGTCCGAGGAAGGACGGG
>MGON01000014.1:2265-2477 GCA_001795345.1 Chloroflexi bacterium RIFCSPLOWO2_02_FULL_71_16
CCGCTCTAGCTCTCCGTGAGCTCCGCCTCTACCACCGTCTTCTCCGAGCCCGGGTGGTCCGCCCGGATCCGGTAGGCGCGCACCTCGGGCTCCTCGGCGCGGACGGAGACCAGGATGTAGAAGGATGACGGCCAACGGGCCTCGGCGCGGTCCGTGGGCGACGGATACGGACCCGAGTACACGTGGCTGTGATAGATCGCGAGCGGCTCGCC
>MGON01000014.1:2502-4042 GCA_001795345.1 Chloroflexi bacterium RIFCSPLOWO2_02_FULL_71_16
CCGGCGTCCTGCACGGAGCGGAGCGCGTGCATCACCGCCGCCGGCTCCATCACGTAGCGGCGGAGCGGATCGTCGGCGACGTTCGCACAGCGGATCACCCGCGTCGCCCGGCCGCCACGGCCGGCGACGAGCCCGCAGGCCTCGTGCGGCGCGCTCTCGCGGGCGTGCGCGACGATCTCCGCGCGCAGGCTCGCCGGGAGCGCGAGCGCGCCGGCGCCGGCACCGCGCGTCAGCGGCATCCTCCGGCCATGGCCGGGATGACCATGACCTCGGCGCCTTCGGGGATCTCCGCGGCGAGGCCGCCCTTCGACCTGGCGTCGTCCTCGCCGATGTACACGTTCACGTAGGTCACCAGGCGTCCGCGCTCGTCGACGACGCGCGCCCGGAAGCCCGGGTGTCGCCGATCGATGTCGGCGAAGACCTCTTCGAGGGTCCCACCCGTCGCGCTGACCTTGTTGTCGCCGCCCACCGCGTCGCGGAGCGAGCCCGGCAGGCGGACCGTGACGGCCATACATCTCTAACGTACGTGAGCGCGCCACAGATCATTCCCAGAGCGCCGTGGACAAATAGCGCTCGCCTCCATCGGCGATGAGCGCCACGACGAGGCCCGGCTCGCTCTGCGCGAGGCGAAGAGCGGCGAGGACGGCGGCCCCTCCGGAAGGGCCGCTGAAGATGCCCTCCTCGCGGGCGAGCCGGTGCGTCATCTCGAGCGCCGGCTCGGTCGGGATCATCAGGTGGACGTCGGCCGCGTCCTCGTCCCAGATCGGGGGCCGGATCGCGGTCGGCATGTGCTTCCAGCCCTCGAGGCCGTGGAGCGGCTCCGCCGGCTGAGCGGCGACGATACGCACGCCGCGCGGCCGCAGCGCCGCCGACACGCCCATGACCGTGCCGGACGTTCCCACGCCGGCGACGAAGTGCGTGACGCGTCCCTCCGTCTGCGCCCAGATCTCGGGCCCCGTCGTGAGCTCGTGCGCCAGCGGGTTGGCGGGGTTCGAGTACTGGTCCACGTACGCGTAGCGCGCGCTCTCCTCCGCGGCCAGGCGCCGCGCTTCGCGGATCGCGCCGTCGGTGCCTTCGAGCGGGTCGGTGAGGCGGATCGTCGCGCCGAACGCGGCGGCCATGCGCCGGCGCTCGATGGAGACCTTGTCCGGCATCACGATCTCGACCGCGTGGCCGCGGACCGCGCCGACCATCGCGAGCGCGACGCCGGTGTTCCCGCTCGTCGCGTCCAGGATCCGCCTTCCGCCGCGGAGCCGGCCGCCCTCTTCCGCCGCGACGGTCATCCAGAGCGCGGCGCGGTCCTTCACGCTGCCCGCCGGGTTGAAGGATTCGAGCTTGGCCCATATCTCCCCCGGCAGATCGGCCGCGATGGCGCGCAGCGGGACGAGCGGCGTGTCCCCCACGCGCTCGAGGATCGTGCCGCGCACGCGCGTGCGGACCAGCTCCGCCGTGAGGCTCACTTCGGACCCGCGGGGCGCGTCAGCGACGGGCGACCAGGCGGACCTGCTCTACGCCCCCGCTGATGGCCGCGACGAACAGG
>MGON01000014.1:4052-5083 GCA_001795345.1 Chloroflexi bacterium RIFCSPLOWO2_02_FULL_71_16
CTCGGCGGGGACCCGCGTTCCCTGCACCGCGACCAGGACGCACGCCGCGGCGAGCGCGCCGAGGGACAGCGCGATGGACGCCGGCCGGATGATCACGGGGCGCGCGCGGCCGTTCACGAGCTGGTCGATGCGCGCTTCGGTGACCGAGAGCGAGCCCACCGGCACGAGCAGCCCGAGCGAGACGTCGTCCGCGTCCGGGAGCAGCGAATAGAGCGCGCTCGCGAGCGGACGAACGTCCCGCATGGCGCGCACCGCATCCTCGTCGGCCTCCAGCTCCTTCTCGAGCACGAAGTGCCGGACGAGCTCCTCGACCACCGGCACGACGTACAGCCCCGCCGCGAAGTAGCGCGCGACCACGAGACGCAGCGGGTCGCGGTGGAGCAGGTGATAGCGCTCGTGGAGCAGGACGGCGCGCAGCTCCGGGACGTCGAGACGCCGGACGAGCGCCGTCGAGAGGCAGATCCGGGGCCGCATGAACCAGTAGCAGAAGGAGAAGGGCCGGTCGTCCTCGACGACGTCGATGCGGCCTTCCAGCCCGAGCCTCTCGGCCGCGCGCGCGAGCGCCGCCGGCCCCGCGACACGCCGCGCCAGGAGCGAGCGGATCAGGCGAAGCGTGGCGTACAGCTGGCGGAAGAGCGACGTGAGGCCGAGCGAGATGCCGAGCACGGCGAGCGCCAGCACGAGGACCGCGACCGCGTGCTCCGCCTGCCCGGCGCCGCCGCGGTGAAGGTCCTGCGCGTGCGGGATGAGCGTGAGGAAGAGCTCGATGAGGATCGCGCCCGAGAAGAGCGCGAGGAGCACGAGCAGTCCGAAGGCGCGGTCAGCGCGCAGCACGCCCGCCCTCGTTCGCCGCGATGCGCCGCAGGGCCGCGCGGTGCCCGGCGTCCACGCCCTCAAGCTCGGCGGCGAAGTGCGCCAGCGCGACGTCCCCGAACTCGCTGACGAGGCCGCGCACGAGCTCGCGGGAGAGGCGCTCGCGGTGCTGCGCCTGCGTGAACGCGGGGCGGTACACGTACGTCTTCCCGTCACGG
>MGON01000014.1:5094-7120 GCA_001795345.1 Chloroflexi bacterium RIFCSPLOWO2_02_FULL_71_16
CCCGCCGACCCCCGACCGGTCACCTAGCGAGCAGCGCGCACCACACGCCGGCGGGCGATGAGCTTGGGATGCGGCTCTGCCGGATCCTCGCGCCCGTGGGCGATCGCCAGGTGGAGCTGCACGACGAGATGGCCGTCTCGGGGCTCGTACACCGTGCCCCGGGCGGTCTCCCGGCGCGCCACCAGGCCCGCGTCCACCATCGCCCCGATCTCGCGCTCGGCGACGGCCTGCGATATCCCGGCCCACACGGCCGCCTTCTGCGGCGTGTCGGCATCGAGACAGAGCGCGTGGATGAGCTTGAGGCGCAGCGGGTCCGCGAGCTCACGTATCGCCAGAGCGGCGCGCTCGTACTCCAGCTCGGAGAACCTCTCGAGCACGGTGGGGTCGCTGGTGAAGAGGTTGAGGTCTTCGGCCTCGATGGCCATTCGGCGCATCCTACTACGGAGGCGTAGGAGGTCGCCATCCTCTCTAGCCGATCGCCGCGAGCATCGCCGTCACGAGGCGTGGATCGTTCGCGTCGACCGAGTCGACGCCCGCGCGCACGAGCGCTTCCACCTCCTCCCGCCGCGGCGGCGACGTCGCGCCCCAGGCGTGCACGTGCATGCCCGCGGCATGTGCCGCCGAGCAGAGCTCCGGCGAGACCCACGCCCACCACGGATGCACGCCCGAGGCGGCGGCCGCCCGGCCGAGCCCGAGCGCATCGACGAACGTGCCCCCACCGTATGAGATAGCGGTCGCGGCATCCGGCCAGAGCGCGCGCACCTGCCGGATCGTCGGATGGTCGAAGGAGTGGACGAGGCACCGCCCGAGCGCGGCCGAACGCAGCAGGCCCACGACCCGGTCCGCGATCCCGTCATAGGGCGGGAGGCCGAGCGCCGGCGTTGGCTGCTTGATCTCGACGGAGAGGCCGATCGAGCCTGCGACCGCCCAGGTAACGACCTCCTCGAGCGAAGGGATCCGTTCGCCTCGTCCCGCGTCGAGCGTTCGCAGCTCTTTCCACGTCCGCTCCGTGACCCGACCATGCCCGTCGGTCGTGCGCTCGAGGGTCTCGTCGTGGATGACGACCGGTACGCCGTCGCTCGACAGGTGCACGTCGAGCTCGATGAGGTCGCAGCCCACCTCGGCCGCGCGGCGGAACGACCGCATCGTGTTCTCGGGCTCCTCGGCCGACAGGCCGCGGTGCGCGACGACCAGCACGTGCCCGGTGACGCTCCGCCGGAGCGGCGAGGGGAGCACCGACATTTCCGTATCGTGGCAGTGTCTGGTTACGAACGGCTGATGAACGCCAAGACCCCGTGTGGTACACGGGATACGTGCGGATCGGACGTGCGCGGCCACCCCTGGAGGAAGTAGAGCCCGTCGGCGCCGACGCGCTCGTCCAGCGGATCGGGCGTGCCCCGCTGCCGGCCCCGAGCGCGCCCGTATCCTCGGACGAGTGCCCCGACGGCTTGTCTCCGCGGTCGTCGCCATTGCGGTCGCATGTGGTCCCACCGCGGCCACGCTGGCGGGAACTGATCTCGGGAGCGGCGAAGCCCCCGATATCACCCTTACCGACGGACGGACGGCCTCCCCGCTAGCGCTCTCCTCCCTCCGCGGGAAGGTCGTCGTGCTCACGTTCCTCTACACCCGCTGCCCCGATGTCTGCCCGCTCACAGCCGAGCGCTTCCGCGTGACCCAGCGTGAGCTCGGCGCCGACGCGGACGGCGTCGTCTTCGTCGCGGTCTCGACCGATCCCGACCACGACACGCCCGAAGCCGTCCAGGCCTTCTCGCGCGCGCACGGGCTCGATCGCAACTGGCACTACCTCATCGGGTCGCGCTCGCAGCTCGCCGCGGTCTGGCAGGCCTACGGCATCGTCGCGAACCCCGACCCCGGCCTCCCCACGGTGACGCACACCGACGCCGTCTACCTCATCGACCGCCGGGGCCGCGAGCGCGTGCTGCTACGCACCGACGCCCTCGACGAGGTGCTGCTGAACGACCTGCGGATCTTGACCGCCGAATAGCGGCGCACCGCGGTACCCGAC
>MGON01000015.1:0-11416 GCA_001795345.1 Chloroflexi bacterium RIFCSPLOWO2_02_FULL_71_16
CGGCCTCGCCGCGCAGGGGCGGGTTCACCTTCGTATTGGTGTCGTACGGAGCTCCGCGGGGGGTCTGAGGGGGGCTCGCCCCCCTCATAGCGGCCTCGCCGCGCAGGGGCGGGTTCACCTTCGTATTGGTGTCGTACGGAGCTCCGCGGGGGGTCTGAGGGGGGCTCGCCCCCCTCATAGGCTCCCAGACGAAGCGCCGCGAGCCCGCGACCCAGTCGTCGGTGAGGGCCAGGTGGTGCGGCGTGACCTCGCAGGTCACGGCGAGCCCGTCGGCCTTCGCCGCACGGACATGTTCGAGCGAGGCGGCGGTAGAGACGTGCTGCAGGTGCAGGCGCGCGCCGGTGAGGCGGGCGAGGGCGATGTCGCGCGCGACCGCGGCCTCCTCCGCGGCGGCGGGGATCCCCGGAAGGCCGAGGGCGGCGCTCGCCGCGCCCTCGTGCATGACCCCGCGCGCTGAGAGCGCCCGGTCCTGAGCGTGCTCGAAGACCGGGCGGTCCGCGGCGCGCGCGTATTCGAGCGCGCTGCGGAAGAGCCGCGCGTCGTCCACCGGGTCACCGTCGTCGCTGAAGGCCACCGCGCCGGCGGCCGCGAGCTCGACGAGGTCGGCGAGCTCCTTGCCCTTCCGTCCGCGGGTGATGGCCGCCACCGGAAGCACCCTCGCGCCGCGCGCCCGATCGGCGCGCGCGATCAGCTCCGCCACGAGCCCGGGCGAGTCGATCGCCGGCTCGGTGTTCGCCATCGCGCACACGGTCGTGAAGCCGCCGCGGAGCGCCGCCAGCGCGCCGGTGGCGACGGTCTCGGCGTCCTCGAAGCCCGGCTCGCGGAGGTGCGCGTGGAGATCGACGAGACCCGGCAGCAGCAGGAGGCCGCGCGCGTCGATCGGCCCGGCGCCGCCGCCGACCCGCACGTCCTCGGTCGTGGTGCGGCCCTGCGCGTCGAAACGCGTGATGCCCTGGAGGATCATGCCGTCACCGGGCTCGACGCGAGGAGCCAGAGGACGGCCATGCGCACCGCGACCCCATTGGTCACCTGGCGCTCGATGAGCGAGCGGGACCCGTGAGCGACCGAGGCCGCTATCTCGATACCCTCGTTCATCGGCCCCGGATGCAGCACCGGCGCTCCCTGGCGCATCAGCGCGACGCGCTCCTCGCTGAGGCCCCACGCACGCGCGTACTCGCGTAGGGACGGCAGCAGGCCGGACTCCTGCCGCTCGCGCTGGAGACGGAGCGCGATGACGGCGTCGGCGCCGGCGAGCGCGCGGTCGGCGTCGGGCTCGTACACGACGCCCTCGGGCAGCTGTCCGCAGCGCCATGCCACGGGCACGAGCGTCGGCGGCCCGGAGAGGGTGATCCGCGCGCCGAGCGGCACGAGCGTGTGGATGTCCGACCGCGCCACCCGGCTGTGCAGGACGTCCCCGAGGATGACGATCCTCTTCCCGGCGAGGTCGCCGAGCTGCGTGCGGAGCGTGAAGGCGTCGAGGAGCCCCTGGGTCGGGTGCGCGTGCCATCCGTCGCCCGCGTTGATGACGGCGCTCGTCACCCGGTCGGCGACGAACTGCGCCGCGCCGGAGGCGGCGTGGCGCATGACGAGGATCTCGCCGCCGAGCGCCTCGAGCGTGCGGACCGTATCGAAGAGCGACTCGCCCTTCTCGACGGACGATCCGGCCGTTGTCACGTTCACCACGTCGGCCGAGAGCGCCTTCGCGGCGAGCTCGAACGAGACGCGGGTGCGCGTCGAGGCCTCCGCGAAGAAGAGGACGACGGTCCGCCCGCGGAGCGCGGGGGTGCGGCGGACCGTCCTGTTCGGGTCGGTGAGCACCGGGAGCATCACGTCGGTCTGCTCGAGCACCATCTCGATCTCGGCACGCGACCAGTCGTCCGTCGCCAGGACGTGACGGCGCGTCCACGCCTGACCGATCATGCCGGCACCGCCGCGCGGACGAGCTCGACCTCGTCGCGCCCGTCCACCTCCACGAGATGGACGCGGACATCGTCGCCGAGCTGCGTCGGTACGTTCTTCCCGACATGGTCGGCGCGGATGGGGAGCTCGCGGTGTCCACGGTCGACGAGGACCGCCAGACGGATGGCCCTCGGCCGGCCGTAGTCGACGAGCGCGTCCATCGCCGCGCGGATCGTCCGGCCGGTGAAGAGCACGTCGTCCACGAGGACGAGGATCCGGTCGTCGACGCTGAAGGCGATCTCCGTCGTCCGGACCACCGGGGCGTGCCCGATGCGCGTCAGGTCGTCACGGTAGAGCGTGATGTCGAGGGCGCCGAGCGGAAGGTCCACGCCTTCGTTCGCCTGGATGGCCGCGTGGAGCCGCTGGGCCAGCACGTCGCCGCGCGAGCGGATGCCCACGAGGGCGATGCGGGAGGGATCGCGGTCCCGCTCGACTATCTCGTGCGCGATCCGCGCGATGGCCCGGCGCACGTCGTCGGCGGAGAGGAGCGTCGTCATCTGGTCTCCCTTCCCGGCCTCGCAGGACCGGTCCTTAAAGGGTCGTGGTCACAGTGTAAGGCTTTCGCTGTACATCGCCGTCGTCGCCATGCCACGTGAGCAAGCTCCCGGGCATGGACTCCTAGGCGCTGTAGGCTTCCCGCCAGCGCCCCCGGGTGGTGGCTCGACGGGCGCGTCGGGGTGAGATGGAGCGGGCGCCCACGCGCCGGGGCGGTCTCCGCGTCTGGCGTACCTGGCTCAGGCCGGCGGAGACCGCGACCCTGGGGAGCGCGGCCTTCCTGGTCGCGACGGCGCTGCTTCCGGCGGCGGCCGGATCACGCGTGGCGCTCCTGCTCGCGGCCCTCGCCGTCGCGTCCTACTCGCTGGTCTGGTACCGCGTCCTTCCGACCCGCGCGTTCGGGGAGTGGAGCTACGAGGTCGCGGGAGCGTTCATACAGCTGGTCGGCCTCTTCACCATCCTCGTCACCGGCGGCGTGACCTCGCTCTGGTTCCCCTTCTATCTGCTTCCCCTCTTCGCGACCGTCTTCAGCTCCCGGCCGCGAGCGACGGTATTCGTGAGCGCCGTTGCCGTCCTCGGGATCGTCGGAGCCGCGCTCGCCGTTCCGCTCGCCGCGGGAGATGCTGCGAGCACTCGCGATATCGCGTTCCTGCGGCTGCTCGAGCTGGCCGCGGTCGCGAGCATGGCCATCCTCATCAGCCGCGCCATGCATCGCAGCCGGACCGGGCTCCTTCGGCGCGAGGAGGAGCTGCGCGAGGCGCTCGCGGCCACGGAGCGCGAGGCGCTGACGGATCCGCTGACCGGCGTGCACAACCGGCGCTCTCTCGAGCAGGCGCTCCTGCGGGTGACGAGCCGGGCGGAGCGGGACGCGCACCCCTATGCGCTGCTCGTCGTCGACGTGGACGGGCTCAAGGCGCTCAACGACAGGGCCGGTCACGTCGCCGGCGATTCGCTGCTGCGGCTCGTCGCCCGTGCCGCGACGGAAGCGGTCCGCGCGTACGACCTCGTCGCCAGGTTCGGCGGGGACGAGTTCGTGGTCGTGATCCACCACACGACGGACGAGTCCGCGCACCGCACCGCGGAGCGCATCCAGCAGCGCTTCGCGGAGCTCCTGGCCGAGGCGCCGGAGCTCAGCGGGACGACCATCAGCATGGGCGCGGCCACTTGGTCGCCCGGACGAGCGGCGAGTGACCTGATGGCGGAAGCGGACGCCGAGATGTACGGCGGGAAGCGGGGCCAGGGTCGCCGCCCGCACGACGCGCCGGCCGGCAGGGAGGCTCGGCGAGCCTAAGTAGCCCGGGATCGGGCGGATCCGGGCCCCAAGCCGCAACGATCGCACCGCCCGACCGATGACGTTCGTGTGAGGAAGGTCGCGCTCCTGGTCGTCGCGTTCGGCCTGCTCGTCTCGCTCGCTCGGATCCCGAGCGCGCAGGCTGCGGACCGCACGCTCGCGCCCGCCGCCGCCGCTCCGGCGATCGCTCCGGCCGCACCCAGCGCGCCCGCTGCCGCCCCGGAGCTCCCCGCTCAGGTAGCCGTGTCCGCCGCGCCGCAGCTTCGCGCGTACTGGGTCGATGCGTTCGGCGAGGGCTTCTACGACGAGGTCCAGATCGACCGGCTCGTCGCGGACGTGAAGGCCGCGAACATGAACGCGATCTTCGCGCAGGTCGTCCGCCGCGGGGACTGCTTCTGCTCCCGGTCGAGCCTCCCGCGCACCGAGGCCGCCATCGCGCCGGCGCCCTTCGATCCGCTCGAGAGCCTGATCACCAAGGCGCACGCCCAGGGCATCGAGGTCCATGCGTGGATCATCGCGACCGGCATCTGGCGCGGGACGACACCGCCGAAGGATCCGGCGCACGCATTCGTCCAGCACGGCACGAGCGCGAGCGGCGCGGCGTACTGGCTGACGAGGCGCTCGGACGGCGCCGACCGTCTCGAGACGGAGTACCACCTCGATCCCGGCCACCCCGACGCCGCGGAGTACGTCGTCCGCATGGCCACGAGCATCGTCCAGGGCTACGACGTCGACGGCATCAACATCGACCGCATCCGCTACCCCGACGGCAACATCGGCGGTGCGCCCTCGTGGGGCTACAACCCGACGGCGGTCGCTCGCTTCCAGGCGGCCACGGGGCGTGGCGACGTCCCCGCCCCCGGCGATGCGCAGTGGGCCCAGTGGCGCCGCGACCGTGTCACCGACCTCGTCCGCCGGATCTACGTCGAGAGCTACGCCATCCGCCCCGACGTGCGCATCAGCGTCGACACGATCGTCTACGGCTACGGTCCGCAGACGACGGGCAGCTGGCTCGGCACGCGGACGTACGCGGAGCTGCTCCAGGACTGGGTCGGCTGGATGCGCGAGGGCATCGTCGACCTCAACGTCCCGATGAACTACAAACGCGACGGCAAGGCCGACCAGCGGCGCATGTTCCTGGAATGGAGCGACTACGCGAAGGAGCAGCAGTACGGCCGCGCGGTCGCGATCGGCACGGCGCTCTATCTGAACGACATCGCCGGAAGCGTCGGCCAGGTGCGCACTTCCGTGGAAGCGGCGGCCGGCCGCTCGAGCGCGGGATGGGTCGGGTACTCCTGGCGCAATCCCGACGACGCCGCGGCGGCGTTCACGCGGTCGGGCGCGGCGAGCCGTGCGGAGCTCGACCGCGCGCTCACGGAGTGGAGCCACTACGACCCCGACCGCGCGCCGGTCTTCGAAGCGCCCGCGCGCGTGCCCTCGATGCCGTGGAAGGCGGTCCCGACGACGGGGCTCCTCCGCGGGACGACGACCGCATCGCACTCCCCGGTCGACGTGCGCACCGCGGCGGGCGCGCTCGTGCGCGGTGGATCGACGGACGGCTCCGGCTGGTTCGGGTTCGTCGACCTCTCGCCGGGCACCTACACCGTGACGGTCGCGGGGAGGAGCTACACGGCAACGGTCGAGGCAGGTCGTGTCGCGACGGCCAGCGCCGCCGGCACGGTGGACTGCGCCAGCTCGAACAGCGTCGGCCCGGGCATCCCGCCGCCGGCGTCGGTGCCGTCGGGCCTGCCCGGCTTCCACGCCGCGTGGTACGGCCAGAGCGGCTACACCACGCTCTGCCCGGGCGAGCGATCGGTCGCCACGGTCGCGTACTACAACTCCGGAACCCTCGGATGGTCCTCCGGACGCATGGGCGAGGTCGCGTACCTCGGGACCTGGGAGCCCATGCCGGGGCAAGACAAACCCAGCATCCTCGGGGGCGACGGCACCTCCGGGTCACCGAGCACGGGCTGGCCGCGCTACGACCGCGTGGCGGTGCAGCCGCACGAGTTCGTCGGCCCGGGCCAGGTCGCGTGGTTCCAGTTCACGGTCCAGGCGCCCGCGGTGCCGGGCACATACCGCCTGGCCATCCGTCCGCTGATCGAGGGCGCGACGTGGATGGAGGACTACGGCGTCTTCTGGTACGTGACCGTCAAGTAGCGCTTCGCTGGGTCAGGCGAGGGGGCGCGGCAGGGCGAACAGGAGCGCCAGCGAGATCGCATTGACGGTCGCATGCGCCACGATGGGCGCCCAGAGGGTCCCGGACCGCCGGTAGATCCAGGCGAGGCCGAACCCGAGCACGAAGATCGGCGCGAGCACCCCGATGCCGTGCGCGAGAGCGAACAGGAGCGCGCTGACGGCGGCCGCGACGGCGAACGGCAGCCGTTGCGCCAGCCCCCCGAAGACGATCCCGCGGTACAGCGTCTCCTCGGCCAGCGGCGCCACGACGGCCCCGGTCAGCAGATCGAGGAAGAGCGCCTCAGGACCGCGGTGGGTGCCGAAGCTGACGACGAGGGCCTGTGGGCGCGCCCCCACCAGCTGGATCCAGAGGACGTTGACCAGGATCGACGAGATCCAGAGAGCCACCGCGCTGGCGACCGCGAACCGGAGCTGGCCGAGCGTCGGCCGGCGCAGACCGAAGTCATCCGGCGCGAGATGGAGGAAGCGCCGTCCCACGAGCGCGAGAACGACCAGGAGCGCGACCGCGCCCGCGGCCGTCACGGCGAGGATGTCCGCGGGCGAGCGCTGGTGAGCGTCCCGGCCGGCGACGCCTAGCGCGAGCACGGTGACGAGCTGCGCGCTGGTCATCGCGAAGAATGAGGCCACGGCGGTGATCAGGAGGCCGAGGACGCTCCACCCGGGGACCGCGGCAGGTGCCGGCGCGGCGGTGGAAGGGTCGCCCGCGAGCTCGGGGAGCGGCTCGGCTAGCGGAGGCCCGTCCGACGTGCGCGCAGCGCCGCCTGGAGGATCATGTCCGTCCACTCCGTCAGGAGCGGCCGGGGATGGCGCTTGAACACCCCGACCTCGGCGACGCCTTCCGGCAGCTCATAGCTCCACGGCAGATTGTGGACTTCCGACATGTATACGTAGGACGTGACGGGCTTCGTCCCGTCCTGACGGATCGCGCCCAGAAGGTCGAGCCTGGCGGGTACGAGGCGCGCGGACCCCCAGAGCTCGCGCTTCGCGACCTCGATGATCGTCTCGCCGCTGCGCCGCGTGCTCGAGGGGAATTCCCATCCGCCCCGGTCGGGACGCCGGATCCACACGGTGAGGTCGCCGAAGAAGGGGATGACGAGAGCGACCTGGGCCGATGCCGGCGGGAACTCCCTGAAGGCGCTGTCCCTGCGGGAGACGAAGCTCACATCGGCCATCGCCTCAGATCAGAACACGCTCCCCGGGTGAGCGTCAATAGGTCGGCGGTGTACCTTTCGGGTACGAGCGAGCCGTGACCGGCTCGCCGTCACGCGCGAAGCGCGTCGGCGACTCGGAACGGATCGCTGGCGATGACGCTCGCCGCGTAGAGCTCCATCGCGCCGATGTCGCTCGTGCGGTTGCCTGGATCGCCGCGGTCGACGACGCGCGCATGCGGAGGGAAGCGCTGCCAGTCGTCGCCGTCGGGTGCGAGCGGCGGCAGGTACAGGGCCATGTCGAAGGCGACCACCCCGAGGGAGCGATGAGCCGCGAGCGTCCGCGCGATCCCGCCGGCGAGCGAGCTCTCGTCGTCGCCCGGCCGCCCGAGGACGAGGACCTCTCGCTCCTTGACCGGCGTCAGGGAGGCGAGCACGCGCGCGCGCCCGGCCGCGATGCCCAGGCCGAGGGCCTCGTGGACGGCCCACAGATCGTCGAAGTAGTCGCGCTCGTACCGAGCGCGGTACGCGAGCGCCTGGCGACGGAGCGCCTCGACCTTCGGGTAGTGCATGCCGCGCGTCGTCGTCATCTGCATGTGGGCGTGGATGATCGAGCCACCGGCACGCCACGTCGAGTTCCACATCAGGAAGTAGTAGCGCGCGCCCGGATCCGCCTCGAGGGCGGCCTCGGCCCAGCGCCGCGCGGTCGCGAGGTGATCCCGCAGCTGATCCTCGCCGATCTCGACGAGCGGGTCGTGCGCGTCGAACACGAGCACGCCGTGATAGCCATCGTACTTCGCGATGTTCGAGGCGGTGCGCCCGCGTTCACCCTGGATGCGGCCGAACGTGTCCGCGGGAGTGCCGGTCTCGACGTGGCAGAAGGGGTCGCCGACGGCGTCGTCGATGGTCCGGCGCATCTCGTCCGCGCCCTTCACCTCCATGGGCCGGCGGGCCCGCAGCTCGTTGAAGAGCGCGCCCTGGAGGGTCACGAGGTCGGTCACTCGGACGATCCGCTGCTCGCGCACCGCCTCGACCGAGCCGAAGAGCTTGACGATCCACTGCTCCATCTCGGGAGGCTGCTCGAGGCGCCCGACGGTCGACGTGACCAGGTAGAGGCGCGTCGCGGCCGCCCGGGCATCCGCCGGCAGGCGGGTGAGCAGATCCTCGAGGTCGGCGATCTGCGCCGGGGCGACCAGCGTCATGCCGCCCGGCGCGCCACTCGGGCGGCCTCGTACATCTCGACGTAGCGCCGGGCCGATGCGGCCCACGAGTGGTCGAGCTTCATGACCCGCTCGACGAGCGCGGCCCAGCGCGGCTCGTCGCGGTAGGCGTGGAGGCCGCGGCGGACCGCGTCGAGGAGCGCATCGGAGGTGTAGTCGCCGAACGAGAACCCGGTCCCGCGGCGCGGGTCGGCGTCGGCGTCGCGCACGGTGTCGGCGAGCCCGCCGACCGAGCGCACGACCGGGACGGTCCCGTACCGGAACGAGATGAGCTGGCCCAGTCCGCACGGCTCGAAGCGCGAGGGCATGAGGAACATGTCCGCGCCCGCGTAGATGCGCTGGGCGAGAGCGGCATCGAACCCGAGCGTGAGCGAGAGGGTCCCGGGGTGCTTGGCGGCCAGCTCCTTCCAGATCGCCTCGTACGCCGGCTCGCCGGTACCGAGGACGGCGATCTGCGCTCCGGTCCGGAGGATCTCCGGGGCGACCGGTGTGAGGATGTCGATGCCTTTCTGCTCGACGAGCCGGCCGATGACGCCGAAGAGCGGCGTCCGCGCGTTGATCGCGAGACCGAGCTCCTTCTGGAGCGCGGCCTTGTCGTTCACCTTGCCACGCGGATCGGCGGCGCTGTAGCGCGCGGGGATGTGGCGGTCCGTCGCCGGATCGAACACGTCGGTGTCGATGCCGTTCACTATCCCCCAGAGGTCGGCCTTGCGCTCCCCCAGGAGCGCGTGGAGGCCGGCCCCGAACTCCGGGGTGAGGATCTCCTCGGCGTACCGCTCGCTGACGGTGCTCACGATGTCCGCGGCCGCGATCGCTCGCGCCATCGGGTTCAGCTGGCCGGCGGCCTCGACCTTGAGACGCCGCTTCGGGAGACCCGCGAGGTCGAGGATGTCGGCCTTGCTGTGCCCCTGATAGGCGAGGTTGTGGATGGTGAACACCGTGGCGGCGCCGCCGAGCTTGCGCCGGTAGGGGCCCGCGACCATCGCCACCAGCAGGGCGGAGTGCCAGTCGTGCGCGTGGACGATGTCGGGGCGGACGCGGGCCTGCGCCAGGTCCTCGGCCACCGCGCGCGCGAACGCGGCGTAGCGCTTCGCGTCGTCCGGCGCGCCGTAGACCTTGGCGCGTCCGATGCGCTGGTCGTTCCTGACGAAGATCGTGCGCACCCGGTCGCGCACGAGCGACGGGTACGACACCTTGATGGTGGAGCGGCCGTACGGAACGGATCTCGTCGCCCCGCCGTCGGGGATGCCGAACTTCGCGCGGTCGATGCTGCCGTGGAGCGGCATGTACACCGCGACGTCGTGGCCGAGGGCGGCGAGCGCCTGCGGGAGGGATCCCGCAACGTCCGCCAGGCCGCCGACCTTCGCGTAGGGAGCGACCTCAGCGGCCGCGAACACGATCCGCACCCGCGCGACATCGTACGGAAGGCGGGTCGGCGGCGCCATGTCGGAGCGGCATCCGTTGGACGCGCTCCGTGTGTATGCGAAGTGTGAGATCCGGCCCCCGAGCGTTTCGGAGCGCGTCACTCCGGCGTTAGAACGGCAGTAGAGATCTTGGGTAGGCGAGCGCGGATCCGGCTCCGCCGGCCCGAGCCAGAGATGCAGAAGGAGCGCATGAGATGTTCACGATGACCAAGCTGGCCGCCGGCACGGTCGCCGGTGTCCTCAGCGTCGCGCTGACCGGGGCGGTCGCCTTCGCGGCGTTCCAGCCCGCCGAAGGGGTCGCCACGGCGGCGACGGTCGGACAGCCGGCACAGGAGCGCGGCACCGAGCGGCCCGAGGGCAAGGGCCAGGTGCGGGCCCTCGCGGCGATCCTCGAGCGGCTCGTCCAGAACGGGACCATCACGGCCGAACAGAAGGAGACGATCCTCGAGGCGGTCGGCACGGCCGCGCACCGAGAGGCGCGCGTCAAGCGGATCTGGGCAGGCCTGATGCGCGTGTCCGTGGAGTACCTCGGCCTACCGAGGCAGGACGTCGGCGCGGCCCTCCGCGCCGGTACGTCGCTCGGCGAGCTCGCCGACGACACCGACGGGAAGAACCGGGACGGCCTGATCGACACCCTCGCCCAGCAGGTGACCGAGCGCATCGACCAGGCGCTGGCCGACGGCACCATCACCGAAGAGCAGGCCGACAAGGCGGAAGAGGACCTCGTCGAGCGGATCACCCGCTTCGTGGACCACGAATACGACGGTCGGGTCGGAGGCCCTGGCGGCAAGAAGACCCACGGGAAGCCCCGCGCTTAGAACCCGGAGCAAGATCTCGCACCCGACGCCGGATCCCTTCGGGGGTCCGGCGTCCCGGTATCTAGAGGGTGTCGGTCGGCATAACGAGGGCACGCGAGCACCCGTTCTTCTGTCGGACGACGAGGCGACCTGATCAGACGGGGGAGGCGAGGCCATGACGGGGCCGCTTTCGCGATCGATCGGCGTGGCGCGGGGTGCTATGTTCGGCGCGCCCGAAGGCCTCTCGGTCAGTGGCCAGACAAGGGTGGAGCTCGCCGTGGACCGCGTCCTCGACCAGCGCTACCGCGTCTTGGAGCCGCTCGGGGTGGGCGGATCCGCCCAGGTCTACCTCGCCCGCGACGAGTCGCTCCACCGTGACGTCGCCGTCAAGGTCCTGGACCCGCAGGCCGCCGGCGATCAGGGCCTGCGCAAGCTGTTCGTCCGCGAGGCCCAGGCCCTCGCGAAGCTCTCCCACCCGAACGTCGTGGCGGTCCACGACGTCGGCGAGGTCGACGGGCTCCCCTACATCGTCATGGAACACCTGCCCGGCCACTCGCTCAAGCAGCGCATCGACCGGGACGGCCCGCTGTCCGTGAGCGAGGCCGTTCGTCTGGCGGTCGAGATCGCGAGCGGCCTGGCATTCGCGCACTCGCGCGGGATCATCCACGCCGATCTCAAGCCGTCGAACGTCCTGCTCGACGAGGACGGCCACGCGAAGATCGCCGACTTCGGCATCGCACGCATGCCTCAGGAGGACGCGCAGACCCCGCAGCTCTTCGCGACGGCGATGTACGTCGCGCCCGAGCGCGTCGAGGGCAAACCTGTGTCCGGCGCGAGCGACATCTACGGCCTCGGCCTCGTGCTCTACGAGATGCTCGTCGGC
>MGON01000015.1:11439-13927 GCA_001795345.1 Chloroflexi bacterium RIFCSPLOWO2_02_FULL_71_16
CGTCGTGCGCCAGCCGGTCCCACCGAGCCACCTGCGGCAGTCGCTGCCGCGCGAGCTCGACAGCGTCGTGATGAAGTGCCTCGCCAAGGACCCCGGCCTGCGCTACGCGCGCGCGAGCGACGTGACCAAGGCGCTGCTGGCCCTCGAGAACGTCGGCTCGGCCCTGGGGACCACGAGGATCAACACGCAGATCATGACCGAGCCGCTGCAGGGCTTCGTGCCGCGCGAGGACAGCCCGGTCGTCGCGCTGCTGCAGGCGTACGGAGCGCCCATCCGCCGCGGGTTCTTCGCGCTCCTGGCGGCGGTCCCGGTCTTCGCGCTCGGGACGATCGCCGCGTTCGACGTCGTCGCCTCGCTGGTGGCGGCCTCGCTCGTCGCGGTCGTCGCGCTGGCGGGCCAGCTCGGGTTCGCCCTCGCCCTCGCCTGGCTCATCGAGACGGTCATCGTCTTCATGTTCGTCCCCGGCCTGGCGGTGCTGTTCGCGTTCATGGGCCTCTGGGTGTGGCTGCGCGACATCCCGGCGGAGCGCACCGCTGTCGCGCTCGCGATGCCCGTCGCCGCTCCGCTCGGGCTCGCGCCGGCGCTGCTGCTCGCATCGGCGTCCATCCATGGGCTGGCCGGGGTCGTGAGCGCCGGGTGGGGCGCGGTGCTGACCGTGCTGTTCGCGGTCTCCGCCGGTCGCCAGACCCTCGGGGCCTACGTGCAGACCGGTCTCGCGTTCGACCCGGGCTCGATGTTCGAGGCGTCCCGCGCGATCGAGATGAGGAGCGCCGTGCTGCAGCTCTTCCGCCCGGCGGACTCGGATCGCACCGGAGCGCTGCTCGAGGTGTTCGAGCCGGACCGGATCGTGGGCCAGATGGGCACGTTCGTCTCGCGGGTCGTCGCGGCCGATCTCTCCGCGCTCGCGACCATCGGAACCTGGGTCGTGACCGCGGCGATGGTCTGGGCCATCACGCGGCTGCTCCGGAGCCTCTTCGACACGCTGTTCGCTCCGAAGCGGTGGTTCGCGCTCTACGTGTTCGCGACGGCCGTGGGCGTCAGCGCCGGCGCCGCGATCCTCTACATGACGTTCGTGACCTGGTCGCCCCTCGCGAGCGCGCCCGGCCGGCCCGCGGACACCGTCCTCTTCGTGGCGGCCGCGGTCGGCGCGGTGCTCGCGCTGGCCTTCGGGGTCGTCATCAGCGCGACGGAGGCGCCGGAGCCTGACGAGGAGCCGCTTCCACAGATGACCGGAGCGCGGAGCCCGGTCCGCTAGAGGACCGCGTCACGCGTCGCGGCCCCGCCGTCATCGAAGCCGCCCATCCAGGGCGCGCTCCGCGTCGACCCTGTCCCACGCGCGGTCCACGCTCGCCGCGATCCCCTGCCTCTGGAAGTACGCCGCGAGCCGCTCGACGTCGCGGCGCAGGAGCTGGCGCGCGCCCGTGTGCGTCACGACGTGGACCGTCTGCGAGAAGTCGATGAGCACGGGCCGCTCCCGCCAGTACAGGACGTTGTAGGCCGAGAGGTCCCCGTGGACGCGCTCGGCGCGGAGCATGAGGGCGATCTCAACGAGCATCAGCCGCCAGACGCGCTCGGCCTCGTCCGGCGCGAGCCGCACCGCTGAGAGCCGCGGCGCGGCGACCGGCGCGTCGCCGATGAAGGCCATGCGGTAGCCGCCCTCGGCCGCTTCGACGCGCGTCGTCCGCGACGCGCGCTCGGTGACCTCGATGCGCCCGACGGGCGGCGGGACCGTGACGCCCGCCTCGTAGAGCTCGTTGAGCGCCTCCCACTCGTGCCCCATCCAGGAGCCCTCGAGCAGGGCGTGGCCCGCGGCCCGTTTCCGGCGGATCCCGCGCAGCACGCGGGCGCCGCCGGGGCCTCGATACCGGTCCTCCCGGTAGGCCGTGTCGCCCTGGAACCCGCGGAACAGGCGTGACTTGAAGCGCTTCTCGGCTATGTAAGACACGCGGCGTTCGCCGCGGCTGTACACCACGGCAGACGCTTCGCGTCCGCCGATGTTGTCGCTCGTTCGCCCCCCGGCGATACGGGCGATGAGGCTGACCTCGCTCTCCTTGCCCGACTTGAGCATGCCGACCGTCTCTTCGCGGTACTCGCCGTCGACGAGCCAGTCGGCTGCGAAGAGCGGCGTACGCGTGGTCGATATCGACACCGGCGATCTCCTCCAGCTTTCTTTGGCAGGCGGGTGCGCGGGAGCTGGATGCCGGAGGACCGCCTGGACGCGTCGCGCCGGGAGGCGCGGGCTAGTGCCTGGCTACGCCGAGGCGGAGGCCGGCATCGCTGCAGCGGTCGTCACACGCATTGCGGGCCTCCTTCTGCCGCTCTCGGCGGCCATGTGGTACCGCGAGTGTCGCCGAAGTTGGCGCTGCGGTCCATATTGACCGGCACATTGTTCGGCTCGGTCAGGCCCAGCCTCATGGCTGGGAGCGTGCGTACGATCCTCCGGACATGCACTCGATCCGGATCGCGCGGCCAGAGGACGCGCCGGCGA
>MGON01000016.1:0-1090 GCA_001795345.1 Chloroflexi bacterium RIFCSPLOWO2_02_FULL_71_16
GTGCTGATGGGCCTTGCGGTGGTCCTCGCGATCGGCGCTCTCTTCCTGGAGCTCGACCGCCGGCGTGGCCTCGAGCGGTTCCTCCCGCCGAACGTGGTGGAGCGGGTCATCATCGGAGACCGGCTCTCTCTCGAGGGCGAGCGGCGCACCGCGACGATCCTCTTCACCGATCTCCGCGGGTCGACCGCCCTGGCCGAGCGCGCCACGCCCGAAGCGGCCGTGGCGACGGTGAACGCCTACCTGCGCGTGATGGCGCGGGCCGTCATCGACGCGGGCGGCATCCTCGACAAGTTCACCGGCGATGGGCTCATGGCCATCTTCGGTGCAATGTCCGACCCGGCCAGTGGCGCCCGGGCCGCGGCGCGCGCGGCGCTTCGCATGCGCACGGATCTCGGCGTCCTGAACACGGAGCGCTCCGCGCGGGGCGAGCCCACGGTCGGCTACGGGATCGGCATCCACACCGGCGAGGTGGTGCTGGGAGCGGTCGGCCTGCCGGAGCGCAGCGATTACACCGCGATGGGGGACACCGTCAACACCGCCGCGCGCATGGAGTCGCTGACCAAGGAGATCGGCGTCGACGCCGTCGTCTCCGACGCCACGGCGACCCTGATCGGAGCTCAGGGGACTCGCCCGCTCGGCGATGTCACCGTGAAGGGCAAGCTCTCGCCGATCGCGGTCTTCGCGCTCGCCGACACGCGGTGACCGCGCTGGGCTGGCCGATCCGCGTGCACGCGCTCCGCGTCGTGGCCGTGGCGGTCGTGGCCGTAGCATGCTCGGCCCCCTCGCCGAGCGCCGGCCGAACCGAGCCGTCCGCGGCTGCCCCGGCCTTACCGGCGACCTCAGCGGCGGTGATCCCAGCCGCTTCACCGTCCTCAACTGCCGCGACGCCGACGGCCTCACCGCTCCCGGCACCGGCGACGGCCCCCGTCGCGTCCGCCGCGCCCGCATCGCCGAACGCCATCCCCCCGCCCGCGTCCGCGGCATCGCCGACCGGGATCGCGGCCGCAACGCCAGCCACTCCGGCGGCCGGCGCCACCATCCCGCCGGCCGCCACGAGCACGGCGCCGCCGGCAGCCACGGCGGCTGCGAC
>MGON01000016.1:1126-9695 GCA_001795345.1 Chloroflexi bacterium RIFCSPLOWO2_02_FULL_71_16
CTGACCCCGACCCCGACCCCGACCCCGACCGCCGCAGGGTCGGTGTGGCGGCCGCCGGTCGGCACGACCTGGCAGTGGCAGTTGACCGACCTGCCCGTTGACCTCTCGGTCGACGCCGAGGTGTATGACATCGACGGCTTCGAGAACAAGGCCAGCGTCGTCCAGGCGCTGCACGCACGCGGGCGCAAGGCCATCTGCTACATCAACGCCGGCGGATGGGAGGACTGGCGACCCGACGCGGGGGACTTCCCGGGGGCGGTGATCGGCGAGCCTCTGGACGGATGGCCAGGCGAGAAGTGGCTCGACATCCGCCGCCTCGACGTGCTCGCGCCGATAGTGGGAGCGCGTCTCGACATGTGCCGCGACAAGGGCTTCGACGCGGTGGAGCCCGACAATATCGATGGCTACGCCAACGACACCGGCTTTCCGCTGAACTACGCGGATCAGCTGCGATACAACACATGGCTGGCCGAGGCGGCTCACGCACGCGGGCTCTCCATCGGGCTGAAGAACGACCTCGATCAGGTCGCGGACCTGCTGCCGCTCTTCGATTGGGCGCTCAGCGAGGAGTGCTTCGCCTACGACGAGTGCGATCTGCTCGTACCGTTCATCACCGCCGGGAAGGCCGTCCTCCACGTCGAGTACGAGCTGAGCACGCGGAAGTTCTGCGCCGAGGCCCGCCAGCTTGGCTTCAGCTCGATGCGCAAAGGCTGGGATCTCGACGCCTCTCGGGAAGTCTGCTAGCCGGCGGACCGATCAGCCTTCCGGCGACGTGATGAGCTCGAGCCCGGCCGGCATGCCGGCCAGCCACTCGCGACCGCGGACGAGCGTGGTGACGCTCTCCATGAGCTCGCTCGCGGCGCGCGACGGCCGCCGGTCCTTCCGGTGCGCGAACGCGACCGTGCGGCCGAGCGAAGGGCGTGAGATGCGCACGGCGTGGAGCGCTCCCCCGTGCGTGACCACCATGCTCGGCACGACCGCAACGCCGATGCCTGCCGCGGCCATGCGGAGCACTCCGTCCATCTCGCCGCCCTCGACCGCGAATCGCGGGTGGAAGCCCGCGGCGGCGCACGCCGCGAGCGTCGTCTCCCGCAGGTCATAGCCCTCGCGGAACATGACGAGTGGCACGTCCCGCAGCTCCGAGATCGTGACGCTCGCGCGAGCCGCCAGCGGATGCTCGAGCGCGACGGCGACGACGAGCTCCTCGCGCAGGAGCGGCTCCGTGACGAGCGACCGGTGCCGCACCGGCAGGATCACGAGCGCGAGGTCGAGCGCGCCTTCGTCCAGCTCGCGCACGAGGTCGCGCGAGCCCGCCTCCTGGAGCTTGAGGTCGATGCCCGGATACGCGGCGCGGAAGCGCGCGAGCGCTGCGGGCAGGATGGCCGTCGTGAGGCTCGGCGTCGCACCGACGCTGAGGCGGCCGCGGCGCAGTCCCGCGAGCTCGTGCACCTCGTCGACGGCGGTGTCGAGGTCGGAGAGCACGCGCCGGGCCCAGGGGAGCAGCGTCTCGCCCGCGGGCGTGAGCGCGACGTTCCCGCGCATGCGGTGGAAGAGCACGGCTCCGAGCTCCTCCTCGAGCAGGCGGATCTGCTTCGAGATGGACGGCTGCGCGACCGCCAGGTCGCGCGCGGCTCGGGTGAAGTGGCGCTGCTCGGCCACGGCCACGAAGTAGCGGAGCTGATGGATCTCCACCTCGCCCGAGCATAGCCTGCGGCTATCAAGTCGAGCACGTCCATATCTTTGCCTTCTGGCCGGAGCCTGCCTACCGTGGGGCCGTGGCGGCGACGGCGGCCCCCCTCCGGCAGCGCGTCCTGCGCCGTGACATCTGGTGGCTCGAGCCGGCGGCCCTGGCCGTCCTCTTCGCGGTCTTCGTCGTCTACTCCGCCGTCGTCGGCGTCGCGAACGAGCACTACTACTACGGGCCGTACCTCTCGCCGTTCTACTCGCCCTGCATCACGGCCAACTGCGCGCACTTCACGTTCGGCGTACCGATCATCGGCGAGTGGTGGAACCTCGCTCCGGCCATCTGGATCGTGGCCTTCCCGCTCGCGTTCCGCGCCACCTGCTACTACTACCGCAAGGCCTACTACCGCTCGTACTTCTGGTCCCCGGCCGCCTGCTCCGTGCCCGACGCGCGCGCGAAGTACGGCGGCGAGACGAAGTTCCCGTTCGTCATGCAGAACATCCACCGCTACACGTGGTACCCGGCGGTCGCCCTGGTCTTCATCCTGTCGTACGACGTCATCCTCGCGTTCCGCTTCCCGACGGCGTCCGGCGGCGCCGCCTTCGGGATCGGCCTCGGGACCCTGCTCATGCTGGCGAACGTCGTGCTCATCGGGCTCTACACGTTCTCCTGCCATGCCTGCCGCTACCTCTTCGGCGGACGGCACGACCGCTTCCACACCCGTCCGCTCGCGTACCGGCTGTGGTCGCTCATCTCCGTCCTGAACGGACGTCATGGCCAGTACGCGATCCTCAGCCTCATCAGCGTGGGGCTCACCGATCTCTACATCCGCCTGCTGTCGATGGGCGTGATCCCGTTCGATCCGCGGATCGTCTTTTGATCCCTACCTTCGGGCTCTCGCTTCGCTCAAGCCCTCGGCGGGGGTCCACCGGACGCTCGCTCGCGGCGGAGCCGCTCGCTCGTTGAGCGCTAACTACACGTTCGACGTCGTCGTGATCGGCGCGGGCGGCGCCGGCATCCGGGCGGCCATCGAGGCCCACCTGCAGGGCGCCCGGACGGCGCTCGTCTGCAAGTCGCTCTTCGGGAAGGCGCACACGGTCATGGCCGAGGGCGGCATCGCGGCGGCGCTGCGGAACGTGTGGAAGGAGGACGGCTGGGACGTCCACTTCCGCGACACCATGCGCGGCGGCAAGCTCCTGAGCAACTGGCGCATGGCGCAGCTCCACGCGCAGGAGGCACCGGACCGCGTCCTCGAGCTCGAGGAATGGGGCGCGATGTTCGACCGCACGGCCGACGGGCTGATCCTCCAGCGCGACTTCGGCGGTCACCGCTACGCGCGCCTGGCGCACGTCGGCGACCGCACGGGGCTCGAGATGATCCGCACGCTGCAGCAGAAGGCGGTCGCGCTCGGGATCGAGGTGCTCATGGAGTGCACGATCCAGCGGCTGCTCGTTGACGACGGGCGCGTCGCCGGCTGCGTCGGCTACTGGCGCCAGACGGGCGAGACGGTGACGCTCCGCGCCAAGGCGGTCGTCCTCGCGACCGGCGGCCTGGGGAAGGCCTGGCGCATCACGTCGAACTCCTGGGAGTACACGGGCGACGGGATGGCCATGGCCCTGGAAGCCGGCGCCGACCTGATCGACATGGAGTTCGTGCAGTTCCACCCCACGGGCATGGTGTGGCCGCCGAGCGTGCGCGGGATCCTCGTGACCGAGGGCGTGCGCGGCGACGGCGGCACGCTCCGGAACAGCACCGGCGAGCGCTTCATGTTCCGGTACATCCCGGAGTTCTTCCGCGCCGAAACGGCCGACACCGAGGCCGAGGCCGACGCGTGGTACGAGGACAAGAAGAACCGGCGCACGCCCGACCTGCTTCCGCGCGACGAGGTCGCGCGCGCCATCCACGCAGAGGTGAGGGCGGGGCGGGGAAGCCCCCACGGCGGGGTCTTCCTCGACATCGCCTCGCGCCGCCCGGCCGAATACATCAAGAGGCGGCTGCCCTCGATGTACCACCAGTTCAAGGAGCTGGCGGACATCGACATCACCAAGGACGCGATGGAGGTGGGTCCGACCTGCCACTACGCCATGGGCGGCATCCGGGTCGATGCCGACACCGCGGCCACGACGCTCGAAGGCCTTTACGCCGCCGGCGAGGTCGCCGCGGGACTGCACGGCGCCAACCGCCTCGGCGGGAACTCCCTCTCCGACCTGCTCGTGTTCGGCCGGCGCGCCGGGCTGTACGCGGCCGAGTACGCGAAGGGCCGGCCCAAGCAGGCCGCCGTCGACCGCGCCGCCGTCGAGGCGGCGTCACGCCGTCTCGCCGAGCCGCTCGAACGCAAGACCGGGGAGGACCCGTACGCGATCCACGCCGATCTCCAGGAGGTCATGCACACGCTCGTCGGGATCATCCGCACCCAGGCCGATCTCGACGAGGCGCTCATCCGCATCGCGGCTCTTCGCGAGCGGCAGACCCGTGTCGCCGCATGGGGGAACCGGCGGTACAACCCCGGCTGGAACCTCTCCCTCGATCTCGAGGCCATGCTCACGGTCTCCGAGGCGGTCGCCAGGTCCGCCGCGATGCGCACCGAGAGCCGCGGCGGCCACACGCGCGACGACTTCCCGAAGCCGGATCCCGAGTGGGCCAAGGTGAACGTCGTGACCCGCAAGCGCGACGGGCGGCTCGAGCTGGCGAAGGAGCCGCTCTCCGAGATGCCCCCGGAGCTCAGGGACCTCGTCGGCGAGCAGGCCAAGCCGCACGCGGAGTCGACGGACATGGAGGCGACCGTGCCTGCCGGGAAGCCCGTATGACGGCGCGGAGCGGGTCCAACGGCGGCGCGCGCGACGTGACCGTCCGGGTCTGGCGCGGCGAGGACCGCGCGAGCGGCGGCTTCGTCCAGTACGACGTTCCGGCCGATCCAGGAATGGTCGTGCTCGACGTCATGTTCCGCGTCCAGGCGCTCCGCGCCCCCGACCTCGCGGTGCGCTGGAACTGCAAGGCCGGCAAGTGCGGCTCGTGCAGTGCCGAGATCAACGGGCGTCCGAAGCTCATGTGCATGACGCGCGTCTCGAGCCTCCCGGAGGGGGAGCCCATCACCATCGCGCCGATGGCGACCTTCCCCGTCATCAAGGACCTCGTGACGGACGTGTCCTACAACTACGAGAAGGCGAAGACCATCCCGGCGTTCAGGCCCGCTCCCCTGGAGCCCGACGGCACGCGGCGCATGTACCAGGAGGAGGTCGACCGGGTCCAGGAGTTCCGCAAGTGCATCGAGTGCTTCATGTGCCAGAACGTCTGCCACGTCATCCGCGACCACGAGGAGAACAAGGAGGCGTTCTCGGGGCCGCGCTTCTTCGTGCGCCTGGCCGAGCTCGAGATGCACCCCCTCGACACGCACGACCGCATCGAGCTCACCCGCGCCAAGCACGGCCTGGGCTTCTGCAACATCACCAAGTGCTGCACCGAGGTCTGTCCCGAGTCGATCCACATCACCGACAACGCGATCATCCCGCTCAAGGAGCGCGTGGTGACCGAGTTCTACGACCCGCTCGCCTGGGCCAAGCGCCGCCTGTTCGGGCAGCGGCCCAGGCAGCTAGGGGAGAAGGAGCCGGCGGCGCCGTCGGACCGCTGAGCGCGCGCGACCGAGCGGCGGCCCCGTGAGCGGCCGCGTCGTGTTCATGGCCGTCGCGGGCACCGTTCTCGCCCTCTTCCTGTTCCTGGTCGTGATCCAGCCGGCCGTCGCGCGCGGCGGCTGGGCCGAGCTGGCCCTGGTGGCCGCGATCTTCCTGGCGGTGCTCGGCCTGGAGCGCTGGCTGCGCACCCGCTGACGGCGCAGCCCGTAGGTGGCGGCGGCGACGCCGCTGGGATACACCGTGCCGTGTGCCCACCCTGGCCGACCTCCGCGCCGAGCGCATCCGGCTCTGCCGGCTGACGGCGGACCGCGCTCTCGAGAGCGTGGACGACGCCGAGGCGTTCCTCCATGACCGCCGGATGCTCACTTTGGTGGCGGACTCGTCCCTCCCGAGCCTCTTCGGCGCGACCCATGAGGAGCCGTACGCCGCGGTGAAAGCGGGCTTCGGCTCCTGGCCGAAGACCAAGTGGCGCTGGGGCGGCGAGCTCGCGGGCCGCACCGGGGTCCTCACGGCGAAGATCCACCGCGGGAAGCTCGTGTTCCTGTCCCGCGAGGCCGCCTCCATCGCGGACCCGCTCTGCCGCGAGTCCCTCGCGCGCGCGGCGGACGGCGAGCTCGGCCCCGAGGCGGCGACCATCGTCAGCCACCTCGCGGCGGCCGGCCCATCGAGCGTCGACGACCTCAAGACGGAGCTCGGCCTCGACGCCAAGACGCTGCGCTCGGCGCGCGAGAAGCTCGAGTCTTCGGGCGCGGTCGTCTCGAAGGGAACGGTGGTGCCCGCGGCGATCGAGCCGGGGCACAAGCATTCGAGCACCCTCGCGCGCTGGGATCAGGCCTTCACGCAGCGCCGCAAGGGCTCCGCCGCGGCGTCGCTCGACGAGCTGGTGGTGCTCGGGGTCCGCGCGACCGTCGTCACGCACCAGGAGGAGATCCGGACCTGGTTCCACTGGCCGGTGACCTCGGGCGCCATCGAGGGTCTGGTGCGCTCCGGACGCCTCTCGCGTCCCGCTCCCGGCTGGGTCGCGGCGCCGCAGTGACGTGACGCGCTAGCCGGACCTCTCCTCGAGGTCGCGCTTCCGCCACCGCATGAGCTCGGCATCCCGCTCCGACGCGAGGGAGCGCAGTGCTTCCGCAGGCGGCAGGTCGATGCGGGCGAGCGCCTCGGGATCGACGTCGCGGCCGAGCTCGGCGAACAGGAGTCGCGCGATCTTCACGAACGTCTCGCGGCCGCCGAGGGCCATCGTCTCGAACGGCCCGATGAGGCTCCAGCGGCGGCCGATGGCGCGCTTCACGGCGAGGTCGACGGCGGCGGGATCGACGCCGTGCTCCGTCACCAGTCGCGCGGCCTCGCGCAGGAGGGCGAACTGGAGGCGGTTCCAGAGGAATCCCGGGATGTCCGGAGCGATGATCGGCTCCTTGCCCATGTCGCGGAGCAGCCCGACGATCATCTCGACGTGGCGCCGCTCGGTGCGCGGGCCGGGGATGACCTCGACCGCAGGCATGAGGATCGCCGGGTTCGCGTAGTGGGTCCCCAGCGTTCGCTCGGGCGCGCGCGCCGCCTCGCCGAGGGTCGCGATGGGGATGGACGACGTGTTAGAGCAGAGGATCGCGTCCGGGGCCGCGCGCGCTGCGGTGTCCAGGACGTCGGCCTTCGCGCCGAGGTCCTCGGCGACCGACTCAACGATCACGTCGCGGCCCTCGCACGCCGCGCGCAGGTCGGTCGAGACCCGCATGCGCGGCAGCGCGGCTTCGCCCTTCGCCACCGGGACGAGCCCGTGCGAGATCAGGCCGCGGATCGCCGCGTGCGCGCGGCCCAGGGCCGCGTCGGCGCTCGGCTGGGACCGCGTGACGAGGACGACCTCGTGGCCGGCCAGCGCGTACTCGGCGCCGATCTGGGCGCCCATGAGCCCGGCGCCCACGACCGCGACCTTCTTCACGGCGCGGGAGGCCCCGGTCTCAGGCCGCGGTCTTGCCGGCGATGAGGTCCTGCACCAGGTCGCGCTCCTTCTCGAGCTCCGCGACCGTCGCCCGCACCTTGGCGTTGGCGAAGGCGTCGAGCTGGACGCCCTGCACGATCTCCCACCAGCCGTCGCCCGCGACGCGGATGGGGAACGACGAGACGAGGCCCTGCGGGACGTCGTAGCTGCCGTCGGAGACGACCGCGACGCTGGCCCAGTCGTCGGCCGCCGTCGGCGACATCAGGCTCCTGACGTGGTCCACGACCCCCTGCGCGGCGGAGAACGCGCTCGAGGCGCCGCGTGCCGCGATGACCGCCGCGCCGCGCTGCTGCACCGCGGTGAGGAACTCGCTCTCGAGCCAGGTGCGGTCGACCGTGTCGGTGATCTTCTTCGCCCCGACGTAGCCGTTAGTGAAGTCCGGATAGAGGGTCGCGCTGTGGTTACCCCAGATGACGAGCTTCTTCACGTCGCGCACGCGCGCGCCGGCCTTCGCGGCGACCAGCGAGCGCGCGCGGTTCTGGTCGAGGCGGGTGAGGGCGGTCCAGCGGTCGTCCGGGACCGCGGAGCCGGCCGCCGACCGCGCGATGAGGCAGTTCGTGTTGCAGGGGTTGCCCACGACGACCACGCGCACGTTCTTGCCGGCGTGCTCGGCGATGGCGCGGCCCTCCTCGACGAAGATGGGCCCGTTCTTGCGGATGAGGTCGCCGCGTTCCATGCCCGGACCGCGCGGCAGGCTGCCCACCAGGAGCGCCCAGTCGACGTCCCTGTGCGTCTCGGCGCGGTCGGACCCGGCACTTACTCGGGAGAGCAGCGGATAGGCGCCGTCCTCGAGCTCCATGATCGTGCCCTTGGCCTTCTCGACCATCTGCGGGATGTCGGCGAGGCGGAGGTCCACGTCCGTCTCCGGCCCGAACATCTCGCCCGCGGCGATCCGCGGCAATAGCGCGTACGCGACCTGTCCGGTCGCCCCCGTGACGACCACCTTCACCGTGCGGCTGCCCACTGCTTTCTCCTTCAGGCCGGCTTGCCGGTCGCGGCGGGCACGTCCTGATCGGCCCCGCCGTACACCGCTTCGGCCTCTATCTCCACCAGGATCCGCGAGTCCACGAACTCGGTGCGGACGACCGTGGTGGCCGGGCGGATGTCGCGGAAGGCCTCGCCGTGCACCACGGCCGCCGTGTCGGCGTCTCTCATGTCGGCCAGGTAGATGCGGGTCATGACCACGTCCTCGAGCCCGGCGCCGAGCTGGCGTAGGGCGTCGGTCATGATCTCGAGGGCGCGGCGGAGCTGGCCGGTCAC
>MGON01000016.1:9725-13018 GCA_001795345.1 Chloroflexi bacterium RIFCSPLOWO2_02_FULL_71_16
CGAACTGGAACTCGTACTTCGTGCCGGTCGATACGAGCCGTCGCTCAGGCATGCACGCGCTCCATCCGGCGGATCACCGCGTCTGCGAACTCGCGCGTACCGACCGCGGTCGGGTCGTCCCGGTCGGCCTTCAGGTCGTAGGTCACGTCCTTCCCCTCCGCGATCACGTCGGTGATGGCGCGCTCGAGCCGGTCGCCGGCCTCGCGCTCGCCGAGGTGCCGCAGCATCAGGACGCCGGCGAGCATCAGGGCCATGGGATTCACCTTGTTCTGGCCGGCGTACTTCGGCGCCGAGCCGTGGATGGCCTCGAAGACCGCGACGTCCTCCCCGATGTTGGCGCCGGGGGCGACCCCGAGCCCGCCGACCAGGCCGGCGCAGAGGTCGCTCACGATGTCGCCGTAGAGGTTCGGGAGCACCAGGACGTCGTAGAGGTCGGGCTTCTGGACGAGCTGCATGCACATGTTGTCGACGATGCGGTCCTCGAACTGGATGTCGGGATACTGCGCCGCGACCTCGCGCGCGACCCGCAGGAAGAGGCCGTCGGCGAACTTCATGATGTTGGCCTTGTGCACCGCGGTCACCTTGCGGCGGCCGTTGGCGCGGGCATGCTCGAACGCGAACGTCACGATCCGCCGCGAGCCCATCTCGCTGATGTACTTGATCGCGATCGCCGCGTCGTGCCGGATCGTCGCCCGCGAGGCCTTCTCGATCGCCTCGCGTACCTCGACCAGCTCCGGCGTCCCGATGTCGAACTCGATACCGGCGTAGAGGTCCTCGATGTTCTCGCGCACGATCACCAGGTCGACCTCGCCGTACGGTGCGCGCACGCCCGGATAGGTCTTCGCCGGGCGCAGGTTCGCGTAGAGGTCGAACTCCTTGCGCAGCGCGACGTTCACGGAGCGGAAGCCGGTCCCGAGCTCCGTCGTGAGCGGCCCCTTGAGCGCGACCTTGTTGCGCTTTATGGAGTCGAGCGCGGCCTGCGGGAAGGGCGTGCCCTGTGCCGCGATCGCGGCTGCACCGATCTGCTGCGTGTCCCAGCGGATGTCCACGCCCGTCGCCTCGATGGCCCGGCGGGTCGCCTCGACGATCTCCGGTCCGGTGCCGTCGCCCGGGATCAGCGTGACGACGTGTGTCATCCGTGCGCCGTCGCGATGATCTGGCGCAGGACGAGCGGCAGCACGCCGCCGTTGCGCATGTAGTCGAGGTCGATGGGATCGTCCACCCGTGCCGTCGTCTCGAAGCGCACGACCTCGCCGCTGCGCCGCTTGGCTTCGACCAGGACCGTCGCCCGCGGCACGAGGCCGGCGAGCCCCCGGATGGTGAAGGTCTCCTCGCCGGTCAGGCCGAGCGATGCGGCTGATGCTCCGGCCCGGTACTCGAGCGGCAGGATCCCCATGCCCACGAGGTTCGAGCGGTGGATCCGCTCGAACGACTCGGCGATGACCGCGCGGACGCCGAGGAGCAGCAGTCCCTTGGCGGCCCAGTCCCGCGAGCTTCCGGAGCCGTACTCCTTGCCCGCCAGGATCACCAGCGGCGTCCCCTCGCGCTGGTAGCGCATCGCCGCGTCGTAGATGGTCATCTCCTCGCCCGACGGCAGGTGCTTCGTCCACCAGCCCTCGCGCTGGACGAGCGCGTTGCGGAGCCGGATGTTCGCGAACGTCCCCCGGATGAGCACCTCGTGGTTCCCGCGGCGCGTCCCGTACTGGTTGAAGTCGACGGGCTTGACCCCGAGGCCGATGAGGTACTGACCAGCGGGGCTGGCCTGCGGGATCGACCCGGCGGGCGAGATGTGGTCGGTCGTGACCGAGTCCCCCAGCACCGCGAGCACCCGGGCATCGGCGACGTCCGCGAGCTCGCGCGCCGCGCCGAGCTCCTTGAAGAACGGCGGCTCCTGGACATAGGTGGACGCCGGGTCCCAGTCGTACATCATCCCCGTGGGCGCGGGCATCTCCTTCCAGAAGCGGTCGCCGTCGAAGATGCGTCCGTACTCGGTCTCGAACATCTCCACGGTGATCGCCTGGCCCATCACGGCGCTCACCTCTTCCGGAGTGGGCCAGATGTCCGAAAGGTAGACCGCGGCGCCGTCCTTCCCAGTGCCGATCGGATCCTTCGTGAGGTCCTTCTCGACCGTCCCCGCGAGCGCGTAGGCCACGACGAGCGGTGGCGACGCGAGGTACGAGGAGCGTACGAGGGGATGGATGCGTCCCTCGAAGTTACGGTTTCCCGAGAGCACGGAGACCACGTTCAGGTCGTTCTCCCTGATCTCCTGCTCGATCTCCGGTGTAGCGAGCGGACCACTGTTGCCGATACAATTCTTGGTAGCGACACCGTTCGCAATGAACGAATGAACGTCGTCCACTGTGATGTCGAACACTTCCTGGACTCCAGCAGGTCGGCGATCGATGAGCTTCAAGTGGAACGTCGGAAGCGTCATCGCTTCCTTGTCGACGCAGTAGCGCTTCTTCCCGTCGCCATCGCCGCGCACTCTCAGCTCCGAGAACCAGGAGCGAGCGCCGATGTCGCGGAGGACCTGTACTGGCGACGGGAAACCAGCGCTCGTCCGATGGAGAGGTCGGAACCCGCTCACTGGTAGCTGGAGTCGAGAGAAACGCTCCGCTCCCTGAAGGGTCGAGTAATGGGGGAACACTGCCGGCTCGAGCTGATCCAGCTGAGCGCTCGCGACATCCCGCGCGGCCCGGAACGACAGCGCGGGCTGCTCGGTGTGAATGGCCGTGAGGCGCTGCATCATCCAGCTGCGCTGCCTGCCGATCGAGTCGACCGTCCGCCAGTACACGGCGGCGGCGCTGGCCTTGAGCGCCTTGTCGACGCAGTAGCGGTAGCCGACCTTAGTTATGAAGGAGAGGCCGTCTGGCAGGCACAGCCGGACCTCGATCCGCGGGCCGCCGTCAGCCACGGCATAGCTCGAGTCGGAGTGGCGCACCGGGTACTCGTAGATCCGCGCCCCGTCGACGTCGACCGAACAGCGTCTAAGGAGAGCCAGCATCTGGGCCATCACGACCTTCTGCTGGGCCACGTGCTCTGGACGGACGGCCTGCGAGTAAGCGGGCTGCTCGAGCGTCGCGTCCTCTTCGCCATGCCCGTACTTGGGGAGCGTCGGGGCATGACCGTCAGCTCCGAAGCGGCCCGCCAGGAACTCGCGGATGACCGAGGTCGGGCAGGCTGGATCGAGCAGGAAGGCCGGTAGCGTCGGCGGTTGGTCGATTCTTCGACCCACCCGGACGCCATCGAGGGCAACGATCGCCGCGGTCAGCTCCATCGGGACATCGGGAGGG
>MGON01000017.1:0-1651 GCA_001795345.1 Chloroflexi bacterium RIFCSPLOWO2_02_FULL_71_16
GGTCCTGATCGACCAAGGCGTCCGGCGCCTCGAGCGCGCCCCGGCCCGAGGCCCCCGGCGCCATCGGTAGCTGCGTCGCCTGCGCTGCGCGACGGACGGCGGTCTACCAGGATCCGGACGGGAACACGGTTTTCCTGACCGAAGCCCCGCGATGACGTTCGGCGCGTGAACGGGCGCGTAGGCGACGTCGGGGGACGCTCCCGTGCGACACCCGAGCGCGGTCTTACAGCGGGATGTTCCCGTGCTTCTTGCGGGGGTTCGAGTCGCGCTTGCCCTCGAGGGCGCGCAGTCCGGCGATGAGGCGAGGACGCGTCTCGTGCGGTTCGATGATGTCGTCGATGTAGCCGCGCGAGGCCGCGACGTACGGATCCGCGAAGCGCTCCACGTACGCGCGCACGAGCTCGGCGCGCTTGGCGTCCTTGTCCGCCGCGGCCGCGAGCTCGTCCCGGTAGAGGATGTTCACCGCGCCCTCGGGGCCCATGACCGCGATCTCCGCGCTGGGCCACGCGAGGTTGAGGTCGCCGCGGATGTGCTTGCTCGACATGACGTCGTAGGCGCCGCCGTAGGCCTTGCGCGTGATGACGGTGAGCTTGGGGACGGTCGCCTCGGCGTATGCGTACAGGAGCTTCGCGCCGTTGCGGATGATCCCGCCGTGCTCCTGGGCGGTGCCCGGGAGGAATCCGGGAACGTCGACGAGTGTGACGAGCGGGACGTTGAAGGCGTCGCAGAAGCGGACGAAGCGCGCCGCCTTCGTGGAGGCGTCAATGTCGAGGACGCCCGCGAGGACCATCGGCTGCTGCGCGACGATCCCGACCGTGCGGCCGTCGAGGCGGGCGAACGCGCAAACGATGTTCTGCGCCCAGCGCTCGTGGACCTCCAGCAGCTGGCCGTCGTCGACGATCCGGCGGATCACGTCCTTCATGTCGTAGGGCTTGGCGCTGGACGTCGGGACGATGCGGTCGAGCTCCTCGTCCTGGCGGTCGACGGGGTCCTCCGTCGGGACGACGGGCGGGCTGTCCACGTTGTTCGAAGGCAGGTAGCCGACGAGCCGGCGCAGCAGGAGCAGGCACTGGACCTCGTCGTCCGTCTCGAAGTGCGCGACGCCGCTCTTGGTGGCGTGAACGTCGGCGCCGCCGAGCTGGTCGAACGTGACGTCCTCGTGCGTCACCGCCTTAACGACGTCGGGTCCCGTGACGAACATGTGCGAGGTGTCGCGCACCATCACGACGACGTCGGTGATGGCGGGCGAGTACACGGCACCGCCGGCGCAGGGGCCCATGATCGCGGAGAGCTGCGGCACGACGCCGGACGCCAGGACGTTGCGCAGGAACACGTCGGCGTAGCCCGCCAGGGACACCACGCCCTCCTGGATCCGGGCGCCTCCCGAGTCGTTGAGCCCGATGATCGGGGCGCCGTTCCGCACGGCGAGGTCCATGACCTTCACGATCTTCGCGGCGTGCGCCTCGGCCAGGGAGCCGCCGAACACCGTGAAGTCCTGCGCGAAGACGTACACGAGGCGGCCGTCGATCCGGCCGAAGCCGATGACGACGCCGTCGCCGACGACGCGGTCCTCATCCGGCACGAGCTCGGTCTGCCGTGCCATCACGAACCGGTCGAGCTCGGTGAAGCTGCCCTCGTCGAGGAGCAGGTC
>MGON01000017.1:2007-2199 GCA_001795345.1 Chloroflexi bacterium RIFCSPLOWO2_02_FULL_71_16
CGTCGACTCGATCTACGTGGTCGCCGCGGCCGGCGGGAAGAAGCAGCTCGCCATCGGCACCTCGGACGCGGCCAAGGCCCGGAGCGCGATCCGCTGACCGAGGACAGCCCGGCCGGGAACCAAGCGGGCGACCCCAGCGTCAGTGAGTGGCAGCACTCACAACGACCTGGAGGTCACCATGCTCACCACGTT
>MGON01000017.1:2279-10156 GCA_001795345.1 Chloroflexi bacterium RIFCSPLOWO2_02_FULL_71_16
CGGCGACCGGCGGCACCGGCGGCTTCAGCCCGTTCGGCGCGCTGGCGTCGCAGATCGCGCCATCGAACGGCGGCATCGCGCCGGGGATCGTCACCACCGGCGACGCGACGGTCTTCGTCGAGCCGGATCTCGCCACCATCTCCGTCGGGGCCACGGTCCAGGCGGACACGGCCGGCAACGCTCAGGCGCAGCTGGCGGACAAGGTCGCCAAGATCCTCGCCGCGGCCAAGGCGTTCGGCATACCCGACAGCGACGTCGAGACGTCGAGCTACAGCATCCAGCCCAACTACGTGTACCAGGAGCGCGAGGCTCCTCGCATCAGCGGGTACCAGGCCCAGCAGCTGGTAACGGTCACGCTGCGTGACATCAGCCGGGCCGGGGCCGCGCTCGACGCCCTCGTGCGCGACACGGGCGCGACGAACGCGAACATCGGGTTCTCGCTGGACGACGCCAAGGCCGCGCAGGCCGAGGCGCGCAAGCTCGCCATCGAGGACGCACGCGCCAAGGCGCAGGCCATGGCCGGCGCCGCGGGCGTCGGGCTGGGACGGGTCATCGCCATCAGCGACCAGTCGGTCGGGATCCCGTTCAAGGGACGCATGGAGCTGCAGGTCGGCGCCGCGGCCGACACGCAGATCCCGGTCGGGGACCTCCAGATCGCGGTCCAGGTCCTCATGCAGTTCGAGATCCCCTAGTCGCAGCGTCGACACGGCTCGCATCGCAAGGAGCGCGCGGCGATCGCCGCGCGCTCTTCTACTCCGCGAGGAGCTCGTCGACCGCGGCATAAGGATCGACCTCGCGCCGCGCGACCCGCTCGACCACGCGCTCGAGGCGATCGCGGCCGATGCGGTCCGCCAGCCGGCGCACCAGCGCCTCGCGCAGGACCGCCTCGACCTCGGCGCGCGCCGCTCCGGCCCGGCGGCGGTCGTGCTCGCCGCTCTCGGCGGCCCAGGCGCGGTGTCGGGCGATCGCGGCAACGAGGTCTTGCAGACCCTCGCCGGTGGTGGCCGAGGTGCGGACGATGGGCGGCTTCCAGGGGGTCCGGCCCTTCCCGAGCGTGAGCATCTGCGCCAGGTCGCGCGCCGCATCGTCCGCGCCGGGCCGGTCCGCCTTGTTCACCACGAGCACGTCGGCGATCTCGAGCACGCCCGCCTTGATGGCCTGGATGTCGTCTCCGAGGCCCGGCACCATGACGAGCACGACGGTGTCGGCGACGCGCACGACGTCCACCTCCTCCTGCCCCACCCCGACCGTCTCGACGATCACGACGGCGGTGCCGAGCGCGTCGAGGACGGTTACGACCCGAGCGGTCGTGCGGGAGAGCCCGCCGGCGTGGCCACGGCTGGCCATGCTCCGGATGAACACGCCGTCGTCGAGCGCGCGCTGCTGCATGCGCACGCGGTCCCCGAGGATCGCCCCTCCGGTGAACGGGCTGGATGGGTCGACCGCGACTACCGCGACCCGCGACCCGTCCTCCCGGTACGCGCCGACGAGCCGCGAGACGAGCGTGCTCTTCCCGCCGCCCGGCGGCCCGGTGATCCCGATCACGACCGCACGTCCCGCTTGGGCGTAGGTCTCGCGCAGGATCTCCGCAGCTCCGGGCTCCTCGTTCTCGACCACCGAGAGGACCCGGCCGAGGGCGCGGCGGTCTCCGGAGCGCGCCCGCTCGAGCAGGGAGGGCGGGGCCGCCGCGGTCACGCGCCCAGGAGCTCGCGCGCGATGACGACCCGCTGGATCTCGCTCGTGCCCTCGCCGATCTCCATGAGGCGAGCGTCGCGGACCATCCGTTCGACGGGCTGGTCGCGCATGTAGCCGTAGCCGCCGAGGACCTGCAGCGCCGCGTTCGCGGCGCGCGTGCCGGCCTCCGTCGCGTACAGCTTGGCCATCGAAGCCTCGAGGCGGAAGGGCCGGCCGCTGTCAGCGAGCGCGGCCGCCCGGTGCACCAGGAGACGCGCCGCGTCCAGCTCGGTGCGGGCACGCGCGAGCTTCCAGCGGATCATCTGGAAGTCGCTGATAGGCCGCCCGAACTGACGCCGCTCCTTCGCGTACGCCGTGGCGACCTCGATGGCCCCGCGGCCGAGCCCGACGCCGATGGCGCCGATCCCGATCCGGCCGCGGTCCAGCACCTTCTTCACGTCCTCGAAGGCGGTCCCCTCGCCTCCGATGCGGTCGGCCTCCGGCACCTCGCAGCCCTCGAGGAGGACCGGCGCCGTGTCCGACGCGTGCAGGCCCATCTTCCGCTCCGGCCGGCCCGCGCGGATGCCCTTGGCGCTCATCGGGATCCCGAAGGCGCAGAGCTTCCGCTCGGCGCTCGCCGCGATGACGACGGCGAAGCCGGCCAGGTTGGGGTTGGTGATGAACTGCTTCGAGCCGTTCAGGACCCACCCGCCGTCGCGCCGCTCGGCCCGGGTCCGCGCGGCCGCGGCGTCCGATCCCGACCCGGGCTCCGTGAGCGCCCACGCTCCGAGGCGCTGGCCGGAAGCGAGAGGCGGAAGCCAGCGCCGCTTCTGCTCTTCCGAGGCGGCGACGAGAAGGTGGCCGATGCAGAGCGAGTTGTGCGCGGCGACGGTCAGCGCGACGCTGCCGTCGGCGGCCGCGAGCTCCTCCATGACGAGCGCGATCGCCAGTGCATCGAGCCCGGCGCCGCCGTGCTCGGCCGGGACGGCGAGCCCCAGTAGCCCGAGGCGCGCCAGCTCCGGGACGATCTCCGTCGGGAACTTGCCCGCCTCGCTCCACGCGGCCGCGTTCGGGGCGATGCGCTCGCGCGCGAACGCGCGGACGGCATCGCGCACGAGTAGCTGGTCCTCGCGGTAGCGAAGGTCCAGCTATAGCCCCAGCCGCTTGCCGAATTCCTGGGCCTCCGGCATCTCGCGCGCGAGCGAGTCCGCGATGGCGTCGTCGCTCTTCACGAGCGCCTCGTCTGCCGCATAGGTGAGCTTTCGCGCGGCGAGGATCCGCTGATGCTGCTCGCTTCCGAGCGACATGAATGCCTTCATCCGCTCTCGCGTGAGGCGGCGGCGCTCGGGCTCAGGCAGCTGCGAAAGCTCACGCATCTGCGGCAGGAGCGCTCCCGCCCGCGCAACGTCGGTCGGGATGGCCGCGAGCAACGCGAACCGCTGCTTCCACCATTCGAGCACCTCCGCGTCGCTCTTGCCTTTCACGCTCGTCAGCCCCGCGTCGACGGGGCGATCCTCGACCTTCGCCATTCCTGGACCTCCTTGCCGTCTAGGGCGCCACCGGCGTCCCGCGACGCTCGGCCACCGCGCCGCGCACGTAGGTGACGATCTCCTCGAGCGAAGAGCCCGGCTGGAACACGCGCTCGACACCGTGCCCCCGCAGGAACGCGACGTCGTCCTCGGGGATGATCCCGCCGCCGAAGAGCAGCACGTCGTCCATCCCTCGCTCCGTCATGAGCTCGCGGATCCGCGGGAAGATGAAGTTGTGCGCTCCCGAGAGGAGCGACACGCCCACGGCGTCGGCGTCCTCCTGCGCGGCCGTCTCGACGACCTGCTCGGGCGTCTGGTGCACCCCCGTGTAGATCACTTCCATGCCCGCGTCTCGCAGCGCGCGTGCCACGACCTTCGCGCCGCGATCGTGGCCATCGAGGCCCGCCTTGGCCACGACCACGCGGATCGGCCGCTTCACGGCTGGAACTCCCCGCCGTGCTCCTCCCAGTGGAGGATCGTGCGCACCGACACCATGAGGGCGATCCGCGGGTTTCGGGCCTCGTCGGCGCTGAGCCCGAGGACCGCCTCGCGCATGCGGCGGTACGAGGTGTCGAGCTCGTCGAGCATCGCCTCCGGCCCGACGAGCGCGCGGCTCGCGACGGAGCGGGCGTTGTATTCGTCGATCTCCCGCTGCGACGCGATCGGCTTGTGGGTCCCCGCGCGGATGGCCTCGATCCGCCGCGGGACGTCCTCGAGCCAGCCGACGACGTGGGCCACCAGGTCCTTGTACGTCCAGCCGATGGAGGTGCGCTCGCCAAGGCCGGCGCGGCCCAGGTGCCGCACGCGCTCGCGGAAGCGCCGCCAGTCCATGTCGATGCGCGCCGCGAGCGCCTCGCCGGTCGCGGGCACGACCACGGCGAGCTCGGCCTCGTGCTCCGGATAGTGGCCGAAGGAGTCGCCCTCGACGACGGCGTAGGCAAAGCTGCGGCCTTCCTCGACGTGCGCCGAGACCTGCTCGTCGCTCAGCGCTGCAACGACCTCGCGGAGCCGGGCGAAGCTGCCGTCCAGCTTGGTGAAAAGCACGTGCCGGTCGTCACGCAGGCTCGCCGCCCCGATGGCGGCGTTGAAGCGGTCCATGTCCCACTCGCCTAGGAGCGCCTCGCGGTCCTCGGCCGCCAGGCCGAGCGCCTTGAACAGCGCATCCGTCGCGTCGCGATCGGCGTCGGCCGGCTCGGTCTGGCCGGTGGCGCGGAAGTCCCGGAGGCGGCGCGCCGCCAGCTCGTGCCACGCGGCCACGTGCCCGAGCATCTGGCGGTAGGTCCAGCCCGAGGACGTCTTCTCGTCGAGCTGCTCGTCGGTGAGCGTCCCGGCGGCGATCCGGAAGGCCGGCCAGGCGGCGGTCATACGCGCTACCAGCTCCTTAGAAGTAGCCGGGATCGTGGTAGAGGCCATATACCTCCTTCAGGACCGCGACCTGCTCGCCCACGCTGGCGTACGCCCGCGCGCACTCCAGGAACGCCGGCATGAGCTCGCCATGCTCCGTGGCCGCGGCGCGCAGCGCATCGAGCGAGGCGCGCCAGCGGCCCGCGTCGCGCTTCCGGCGCACCTCGACCAGCCGCTCCACCTGCCGGCGCTCCACCTCGGGGTCGATGCGCAGCACCGGGATGGGCGCCTCCTCGGCCGTCGCGTAGGCGTTCACGCCGACGACGATCTTCTCGCGCTCCTCGACCTGCTGCTGGAAGTGGAAGGAGGCCTCGGTGATCTCGCGCTGCGGATAGCCGCGCTCGACGGCCTCGACCATCCCGCCCATGGCCTCGATCTCCTCGAGGTAGCGCTGGAAGCCTCGCTCCATCTCCGTGGTGAGGTGCTCCAGGTAGTACGAGCCGCCCAGGGGGTCGACCGTGTCGGCCACGCCCGTCTCGTGCGCGATGATCTGCTGCGTCCGAAGCGCGAGGGTCACGGCTTCCTCGGTCGGGAGGGCGTAGGTCTCGTCCAGCGAGTTGGTGTGGAGCGACTGGGTCCCCCCGAGCACCGCGGCGAGCCCCTGCAGCGCCACGCGGACCACGTTGTTGTACGGCTGCTGCGCGGTGAGCGAGACGCCCGCGGTCTGGGCGTGCGTGCGCAGCATGAGCGCGCGCTCGTTCTTGGGGTGATAGCGGCGCTCGATCTCGCGGGCCCAGATGCGTCGGGCCGCGCGAAGCTTGGCGATCTCCTCGAAGAAGTCGTTGTGCACGTCGAAGAAGAAGGAGATGCGCGGGACGAACTCGTCGATGTCGAGGCCGGCCTCGACGCCCCAGCGCACGTACTCCAGGCCGTCGATGAGCGTGAAGGCCAGCTCCTGCAGCGCCGTCGCGCCGGCCTCGCGGATGTGGTAGCCGGAGACGCTGATGGGGTTCCAGCGCGGCGTCTCGCGCGCGCCGAAGCGCATCGTGTCGACGACCAGCTCCATGGCCGGCTTCACCGGCACGATCCACTCGCGCTGGGCGATGTACTCCTTGAGGCAGTCGTTCTGGATGGTGCCTCCGAGCGCCGCGAGCGGGATGCCCTTCCCCTCGGCGGCAGCCAGGTACATGGCCCAGACGATGGAGGCCGGGCCGTTGATGGTCATCGATGTCGTCACCTGGTCCTGCGGGATCCCCTCGAACAGGATCTCCATGTCGGCGAGCGTGCTGACGGCGACGCCCTCGCGGCCGACCTCGCCGCGCGACAGCGGATCGTCCGCGTCCCGGCCCATGAGCGCGGGCATGTCGAAGGCCACGGAGAGCCCGGTGACCCCGTGCTCCAAGAGGTAGTGGAAGCGGCGGTTGGTGTCCTCGGGCGAGCCGAATCCCGCGAACTGGCGCATCGTCCAGAGGCGTCCGCGGTACATGGACGCCTGGATCCCGCGCGTGTACGGGAACTCGCCGGGGAACCCGAGGTCGCGCTGGTACGAGAGGTCGGCGAGGTCCTCCGACGTGTACAGCGGATCGACGGGGGCGTCCGAGAGCGTGCTGAAGCGCGCCTTGCGCTCGGGGCGCTTGGCCACGGCCGGCGCGTATCGCTCCTCGAGCCAGCGCTCTTTCGCGCCGGCCGCCCGGTCGACCGTCTTCACGCTCCCACCCTATGCCCTATGCAGCCCGGAGCGCTCTCGCGATGACGAGCCGCTGCACCTCGCTGGTCCCCTCGTAGATCGTCGTGGCCCGCGCGTCGCGCGCGAACCGCTCGACCTCGCTCTCCCGCATGTAGCCGTAGCCGCCCAGCAGCTGGACCGCGGTGTGCGTCGCGCGCTGCGCCATCTCGCTGGCGTAGAGCTTGGCCTCCGAGGCCTCCTTGGTGAACGGCCGGCCCTGGTCCTTGAGCCACGCCGCGCGCAGCGCGAGGAGGCGCGCGGCGTCGGTCTCGGTGCGCGCCCGCGCGATCATGTGGCGGAGGGCCTGGAACGACGCCAGGGTGCGGCCGAACTGCCGGCGCTGGCGCACGTAGCGCTCCGCGCGCTCGAGCGCGCCGCGCGCGATGCCCACGGCCTGCGCCGCGATGCCGATGCGGCCGCCGTCGAGGCCGGCCATGGCCACGGCGCCGAAGCCGCGGCCCTCCGGCCCAAGGAGCGCTCCGGCGTCGACGTGAACGTCCTCGAGGGTGAGCGAGCTCGTGTCCGAGGCGTGCAGGCCCATCTTCCGCTCCGCGCGGCCGATGACGACGCCGGCGGCGTCCGTCGGCACGAGGAACGCGCTGATGCCGGCGTGCGGACGCTCGGGATCGGCCTCCCCCGATCGCGCGAGGACGATCACCACCGGCGCGTAGCGAAGGTTCGTCACGAACATCTTCCGGCCGCCGAGGATCCAGCCCCCGCCGTCGCGCCGCGCGGTCGTACGCAGTGCCGCGGCGTCCGACCCGGACCCGGGCTCGGTGAGCGCGAACGCGCCGAGGCCCGAGCCATCCATGAGCGGCGGCAGCCACCTCCGCTTCTGCTCGGCCGTGCCCAGGCGCACCAGCGTCCCCTCGGTGATGCCGCTGTTCACCGATACGCCCACGGCCAGCGAGGGCCACACGGCGGCGAGCTCCTCGAGGACCAGCGCGAACGCGACGCTGCTCGCGCCGAGGCCGCCGTCCTTCTCCGGGACCGTCATCCCGAGCACGCCGAGCCGGCCGACCTCGGCGATGACCTCGCGCGGGATCGTCCCCTCCTCCTCGGCCGCGGCGACGCGCGGGCCGAGGTCGCGCGCGAAGGTCGCCACGGCCTCGGCGAGCGCGCGCTCCTCGTCCCCCGGGACGGGAACGATCATCCCCCGGCCTTCGCCTTTCGCACCTCTTCGATGAACGCGGGGAGGAACTCGAAGAGGTCGGCGACGACCCCGTAGTCGCACACCTTGAAGATGTCCGCGTCGGGATCCTTGTTGACGGCGACGATCACCTTGCTCGACGTCATCCCGGCCAGGTGCTGGATCGCCCCCGAGATGCCGAGCGCGATGTAGAGGTCGGGCGTCACCGTGCGGCCGGTCTGTCCGACCTGCTCCTCGTTGGGCCGCCACCCGGCGTCGGTCACCGCGCGCGACGCGCCGAGCGCGGCGCCGAAGAGGTCGGCCAGCTCCTCGACGAGCTTCCAGTTCTCCGGACCGCGGAGGCCGCGGCCCCCCGAGACGACGACCCGCGCCTCGGCGAGCGGCACGCGCCCGGTCGACTCGGCCGTCGGCTCGAAGCGCTGGAACGCCAGAGCCTCCGCGCCCGCGTCGCCGG
>MGON01000017.1:10330-10459 GCA_001795345.1 Chloroflexi bacterium RIFCSPLOWO2_02_FULL_71_16
CGAGTACCGCTCGGTGCCGGTGACCTCGAGCACGGCCGCGTCGCCCAGCTCCTTGGCCTTGGCCGCGACCTCGAGGCTGACGCGGCGGAGCCCCGAGCTTCCGCGCTCGACGATGGCCCAGGCTTTCAT
>MGON01000017.1:10532-11704 GCA_001795345.1 Chloroflexi bacterium RIFCSPLOWO2_02_FULL_71_16
TCTTCCCGCCGCCGCGGGCCGGCGGCGGCTCCATCTTCGCCACCTCGAGCGCCGGGCCGGCGAGATCGACCCCGAGGGAGGCGAGGTCCCGCTCCGGGATCTCCTTCTTCTTGGCCTTCATGATCCCGGGCAGCGAGGGGTAGCGCGGCTCCTTCTCGCTCTTCTGCACGGTGAGCACGGCCGGGCCGCTGGCGCGCCAGACCTCGTGGCCGCCCTCGGTCTCCTTCCAGACGTCGGTCCCGCCGTCGGCGGGCGCGAACTTGGTGATGCTCGAGACGTGCGGCCAGCCGAGGACCTCGGCTAGGGCGATGCCGACGAAGCCCTGGTCGTCGTCGGACGCCTGCCGCCCGCAGAGCACGAGGTCCGGCTTCACGTCCTCCACGACCTTCGCGAGCGCCCGCGCCAGGCCGAGGCCCGAGGCGGTGTCCGCGCCCTGGCCGGTGACGAGGATCGCCTCGTCGCACCCCATGGCCAGCGCCTGGCGGAGCGCGTCCCGGGCGCGCGCCGGGCCGACGGTCACGACCGCGACGGTCGTGGCCGGATCCTGGTCCTTCCGCTCGAGCGCGAGCTCGACGGCGTACTCGTCGTACGGCGAGATCGCCCAGGTGATGGCGCTCACATCGACGGAGCGGCCGTCGGCGGCGACCTTCACGCGCACGGTCGAGTCGGGCACCTGCTTCGCGCAGACCAGCAGCTTCACTCTGGACCTCCACGCGAGTCCGCCGGGAGACGCGCGGCGACCAGCTCCAGGACATCGACGGGCTGCACCGTGTCCTGGACGCCCTTCGCCCCCACGCCCTCGTCCAGCATGATCAGGCAGAAGGGGCAGCCGCTAGCGACCTTTTTCGGAATGCTCCCGCTCGTGCTCGGGATCCCTTCCCCTCGCCCTCGCGGTCCGCCGTCATCGAGCGTAGCGAGGACTTGTTCCACCCGCCGGTGGTTCACTCGCTGGCCGACCTTCTCCTCCATCCACATCCGGCCGCCCCCGGCGCCGCAGCAGAAGCCGCGCTCGCGGTGGTGCGGCTCGATCTCGACGCGCTCGACCCCGGGGACCGCGTCGAGCACGTCGCGCGGCGCGTCGTAGACCTGGTTGTGGCGGCCGAGGTAGCACGGATCGTGGTACGCGACCTTCTCTCGGAAGTCCGAGCTCGCACCTTGAGTGCTCGCGCTCG
>MGON01000017.1:11928-13313 GCA_001795345.1 Chloroflexi bacterium RIFCSPLOWO2_02_FULL_71_16
CGATCGTGTTGAAGCAGTGCGGGCAGGAGGCGACGATCTTCTTCACCCCGTAGCGGCCGAAGGTCTCGATGTTCGCCTGCGCCTGCGTCTGCCAGAGGTACTCGTTCCCGATGCGCCGCGCGGGGTCGCCGTTGCAGGTCTCCTCGGTGCCGAGGATGGCAAAGCTGACGTCCGCGGCGCGCAGCACCTGCACCAGCGCGCGGGCCACCTTCTGGTTGCGCCGGTCGAAGGACGCGGCGCAGCCCACGAAGTACAGGTACTCGGCGTCGGGACGCTCGGCGAACGTCGGGACCCCCAGCTCGCGCGCCCAGTCGGCCCGCGTGTCGGGCGGCTGGCCCCAGGGGTTGCCGGCGCGCTCGATGTTGGTCAGCGAGCGCTGCGCTTCGGGCGGGACGTCGCCCTCGTTCATGGCGAGCCACCGGCGCATGTCCACGATCTTGTCGATGTGCTCGATCGTCACGGGGCAGGCCTCCACGCACGCCGCGCAGGTCGTGCAGGCCCAGAGCTCCTCGGTCTTGGTCGGAACCCAGCGCGCGGGCGGCGTGCCGCGGTCCGCGGCGTCGCCCACGAGGCGGGAGCCCTCGCGCAGGAGCTGGTCGCGCACGTCGAGCACGATCTTCTGCGGGTCGAGCGGCTTCCCCGTCGCGAGCGCGGGGCACTGGTCCGAGCAGCGCCCGCACTCGGTGCACGTGTAGCCGTCCAGGAGCTGCTTCCACGAGAGGTCCCGCACCGATCCGGCGCCGAACGTCTCGCGGTCCTCGATCCCCTCGATGAGGTCGAGGGCGCCGCGCGGCCGCTGCGAGCGGAAGTACACGTTCGGCAGCGTCGTGACGATGTGCAGGTGCTTGCTCTGTGGCAGGTACGCCGCGAAGGCGGGCACGCCCACGAGATGGGCCCACCACGACCACGCGAACACGGCGGACGCGCTCTCGCCGGGGAACGGCGCCGGCCAGATCGCCGTGACGAGCGCCGCCAGCGGCGGCACCGCGAAGCCTTCCGCCGCCACCCCCGCGACCAGCCCCGCGGTCTCGAAGAGCAGCAGGGTGATCATGAGGAGCGCGATCCCGCCGAGGATCAGGTACCCGTCGAGAGCCACGTGCATGCGCGGGGGCGGGAACGACAGGCGCCGCACGACCGCGAGCGCGATGGACAGGACCACGGCGATGGCGAGCAGGTCGACGCTCCAGACGAAGAGCGCCGTCCCCGTACCGGGCAGGCGGACCCCGAGCAGGCCCGAGAGGAACAGGTCCACGGTCCCGACCGTGATGACGAGGAACCCCCAGAAGATGAACGCGTGGGCGATGCCGCGCAGGAGGTACGGCCGCTTGAGGAGCTTGCGCTGGCCGAGGTACACGACCAGCTCGTCGCGGATGCGCCGAAGCGGA
>MGON01000017.1:13323-16352 GCA_001795345.1 Chloroflexi bacterium RIFCSPLOWO2_02_FULL_71_16
GGTGCGATCAACCCTGGTCCTCGAGCATGTCCTCGGCGATCACGTGGAGCATGATCTCGCTCGTTCCCTCGTAGATCTCGGTGATCTTCGCGTCCCGGTAGTGACGCTCGGCCGGGAAGTCGCGCAGGTACCCGTAGCCACCGAAGATCTGGACGCACTCGCGCGCCGCGCGCATCGCGACGTCGGAGGCGAAGAGCTTCGCCATGGCGGCCTCGGCGGTGAAGGGCTGGCCGCGGTCCTTGAGGGCGGCGGCTCGCCAGGTGAGAAGGCGCGCGGCGTCGGTCTCTGTGGCCATGTCCGCGAGCTTCCACTGGATGGCCTGGAACTCGGCGATCTTCTGGCCGAAGGCCTCGCGCTCCTGCGCGTAGGCGAGGGAGTCCTCGAGGCAGGCGCGCGCGATACCGACCGCCTGCGCGGCGATCCCGGCGCGGCCGCCGTCGAGCGTGCTGAGCGCCACCTTGAATCCTTCCCCGACCTCGCCCAGCCGGTCCGCGTCCGGTACGCGCACATCGGCGAAGTGGAGCTGGGCGGTGTCGCTGCCGCGGATGCCCAGCTTCTTCTCGAGCTTGCCGACCGTGAATCCGGGAGTGCCCTTCTCGACGACGAAGGTCACGATCCCGCGGTGGCGCGCCTGGGGGTCGGTCTGCGCGAAGACGACGGTCAGGTCGGCGAAGGCGCCGTTGGTGATGAAGTTCTTGGTGCCGTTCAGGATCCAGCCGTCACCGTCGCGGCGGGCCGAGGTGCGCATCGCCGCCGCGTCGCTCCCCGACGCGGGCTCCGATAGCGCGAAGCACCCGAGCTTCTCCCCACGCGCCAGCGGCGCCAGGAAGCGCTCCTTCTGCTCGTCCGTCCCGTATCGCAGGAGCGGCGCGGTCGCGAGCGACACGTGCGAGCCAAGGATCACGCCGGTCGACGCGCAGGCGCGGTTGATCTCCTCCATCACGAGCATGTAGGCGACCATGTCGAGGCCGGCGCCGCCCCAGCGCTCGGGGATGTCGATGCCCATGAAGCCGAGCTCGGCCATCTCGCGCACGAGCTCGCGCGGGACCGCGCCCTTCTCGTCGATCTCGCCGGCGATCGGAAGCACGCGGTCGCGGGCCCACTCGCGCGCCGTCTTCTGCGCGAGCTGCTGCTCCTCGCTGAGCGTGAGGTCGAAGGCCGCGGGCGCGGCGACCGTGGTCATGCGGGGCGGTCGTACCGGTAGAAGCCGCGGCCGCTCTTCCGGCCGAGCCACCCCGCGGCGACGTACCGGCGCAGGAGCGGCGCCGGCCGGTACTTGGGGTCGCCGAGGTCGCGGTGCAGGACCTCGAGGATGGCGAGGCAGACGTCGAGCCCGATGAGGTCCGCGAGCGCGAGCGGCCCCATCGGATGGCCCATGCCGAGCCGCATGACCGTGTCGATGCCGGTCTCGCTCCCGACACCTTCGTCGAGCGCGAAGATCGCCTCGTTGATGAGGGGCATGAGCACGCGGTTCGAGATGAACCCGGGCGAGTCCTTCGAGAGGACCACCGTCTTCCCGAGGCGCTCCGCGAGCCCCGTCACGGCCGCGACCGTCGCGTCCGAGGTCTGCAGGCCACGCACCAGCTCGACGAGCGTCATGAGCGGGACGGGGTTCATGAAGTGCATCCCGATGACGCGGTCGGGCCGCTTCGTCGCCGCGGCGAGACGCGTGATCGAGATGGACGACGTGTTGGACGCGAGGATGGTCTCAGGACGGCACGCGCCGTCCAGCCTGCGCAGGACGTCCGCCTTCACGTCGGCGTCCTCGAACACCGCCTCGACCACGACGCCGACGCGCCCGAGGTCCGCGACGTCGGTCGAGGTGCGGATCCTGCCGCCGATCTCCGCGGACGGCCGCGGCAGCTTCCCCTTCTCCTGGAGCCTCGCGAGCGACGCCGCGATGGCCTCCTGGCCGCGCCGCAGGTGCTCGAGGTCCACGTCCACGAGGAGGACCTGGAGGCCCGCCGTCGCGCACACCTGCGCGATGCCGGCTCCCATCGTGCCCGCGCCGACGACGCCCACGGCCTCCTCAACGCGCTCGTCTGGCCTCGCTTCGCCGCGGCCAGCCTGCGCCGCCTCGCCCCGCTCGATCACTTGTACTTCGTACAACGTCGTCGTCGCCCGGCCGAGTGCGCAAGCGCCCTCGCCGGGACTCCTAGACCTTGTGGACTCGCTCGTCGCGGCGAAGCCGCTCGTCGCTCGCTCATCATTCGAGCTCGACCGCCAGCGCGACCGCCTCGCCGCCGCCGAGGCAGAGCGAGGCGACGCCGCGCTTGCCGCCGCGAGCGCGCAGCGCGTAGAGCAGGGTCACCAGGACGCGCGCGCCGGACGCGCCGATGGGGTGACCGAGCGCGACCGCCCCGCCGTTCACGTTGAACTTCTCCTCCGGGATGGCGAGCTCGCGGCGCACGCCCTCGATGCCGGAGAACGCCTCGTTCACCTCGAAGAGGTCCGTGTTCGCCACGGTCCAGCCGGCCTTCTCGAGCGCGCGCTGTACCGCGCCGGACGGCGCGAGGAGGAACTCCTCCGGCTTTCGCGCGAACTGGGCCTGCGCGACGATCCGCGCGAGCGGCGTCCGGCCGAGCTCGGCGGCGCGCTCGCGCGACGCGACGACGAGCGCCGCGCCGCCGTCGTTCACCTTCGAGGCGTTGCCGGCGGTGATGGTCCCGTCGTCCCGGAAGACCGGCCGCAGCGTGCGCAGGGACTCGATGCTCGTCTGGCGCGGCGTCTCATCCTTCGTGACGCGCGTGACCTCGCCCCTCTTGCCCTTCACCTCGACCGCCGCGATCTCCTCGTCGAACCAGCCCTCGCGCTGAGCGCGCAGCGCCTTCTCGTACGAGCGGAGCGCGAACTGGTCCTGGTCCTCGCGCGTGAGGCCGCAGGCCTCGGCCGAGCCCTCGCCGCAGAGGCCCATGTGCCCGTGGCCGTACGCGTCCACGAGGCCGTCGCGGAGGTTGGCGTCCTCCATCTGGTGCTCCCCGAGACGCAGCCCGGTGCGCGCGCCGCGCAGCAGGTACGGCGCGTTCGAC
>MGON01000018.1:0-135 GCA_001795345.1 Chloroflexi bacterium RIFCSPLOWO2_02_FULL_71_16
GACGCCCGAGGTCCTGCGCATCATCCGCGAGTACGACCCGCAGGGCTTCTGGACCCGAAGAGGAGAATGACCGCCGTGACGACGCTGACGGTACCGCTGGAGCTCCGTCTACCGGACCTGCCCGACCGCTACAAC
>MGON01000018.1:270-7494 GCA_001795345.1 Chloroflexi bacterium RIFCSPLOWO2_02_FULL_71_16
GGCGTGCGGATGGAGGAGCGGGTCGTCGTGCTGTGCGTGGACTCGCCGGCCTTCGTCTACGCGTTCTTCGGCGCCATCAAGATCGGCGCGATCCCCATCCCGACGAACACGGTCCTGCCGCCGCGCGACCTCCTCTACATCCTGACCGACAGCCGCGCGGTCGCGATCGTCGTGTCGGCCCCGCTCCTTCCGAAGGTGCTCGAGATCCGCGCGCAGGTGCCGCGGCTCCGCCACGTCATCGTCACGACGTCCGGGACCGGGCCGCTCGAGGGCGCGCCGCCGAAGGACGTCCTGTCGCTCGAGGAGATCATGGGCGCGGCGAGCGAAGAGCTCTCGCCCGCCGACACGACGCCCGACGACGCCGCGTTCTGGCTGTACTCGTCGGGGACGACGGGCTTCCCGAAGGGCGCGGTCCACCTCCAGCACGACATGATCTGGTCGGCGGACACCTACGGCCGCCACATCCTCGGGCTGACCGACGCCGACCGCACCTTCACCGTCTCGCCGCTCTTCCACGCCTACGGGCTCGGGAACGGCGTCTTCTTCCCGTTCCGCGTCGGCGCGTGCTCGGTGTACAAGCCCGAGCGCCCGACGCCGGACCTCGTGTACGGGCTCATCACGTCCGAGCGCCCGAGCATCCTCTTCACCGCGCCCACCTTCTACGCCGCGCTGCTCGCGTATCCCGAGGAGGGCTTCCGCTACGACCTCAGCTCGCTGCGGGCGTGCGTCTCGGCGGGCGAGGCGCTTCCCAAGGCGCTCTTCGACGCCTGGAAGCGCAGATTCGGGCTGGAGATCCTCGATGGGATCGGATCCACCGAGATGCTCCACATCTTCATCTCGAACGTCCCCGGGCAGGCGAAGGGCGGCACGAGCGGCATGGTCGTGCCCGGCTACGACGCGAAGATCGTCGGCGAGGACGAGCGGCCCGTGCCGCACGGCGAGACGGGCGACCTCTGGGTCTCCGGCGACAGCGCCTTCTCCTACTACTGGAACAAGCACGAGAAGACCAAGCGCACGGTCCGCGGCGAATGGGTCGTGACGGGCGACCGCTACCACCAGGACGAGGACGGGCACTTCGTGTACGAGGGCCGCAGCGACGACATGCTCAAGGTCTCCGGGATGTGGGTGTCCCCGGCCGAGGTCGAGGCCGCCCTGATCGAGCACGCGGCGGTGCTCGAGTGCGGCGTGGTCGGAGCCAAGGACAAGGACGACCTCGTGAAGCCGAAAGCGTTCGTGATCCTGAAGCAGGGCCACGAGCCGAGCGAGGCGCTCGCCGAGGAGCTGAAGGCCTTCGTCAAGGGCCGGATCGCGCCGTACAAGTACCCGCGCTGGATCCAGTTCGTCACCGAGCTGCCCAAGACGTCGACGGGCAAGATCCAGCGGTACAAGCTGCGCGAGCTCGCGGGCGCATAGCGCGCGGGAGGTCCACATGGCCAACGTCCTCGTCACGCGCGAAGATCCCATCGCCGTCGTTCAGCTGAACCGGCCCGAGGTCCTGAACGCGCTCAGCGAGGAGCTGATGGACGAGCTCGTCCGCGCGCTCGAGGAGCTCGACGACGACAAGGCCATCCGCTGCATCGTCGTCACCGGGAACGACAAGGCCTTCGCCGCCGGCGCCGACATCAAGAGCTCGTTCGTCGAGGCGACGCCCGTGTCGATGCTGGAGCAGGACCTCACGACGCGGTGGGAGCGCATCCGCCGTATCCGCAAGCCGATCGTCGCGGCGGTGTCGGGCTACGCGCTCGGCGGCGGCTGCGAGCTGGCGATGGTTTGCGACATCATCGTCGCGTCCGAGACCGCGCAGTTCGGCCAGCCGGAGGTGAACCTCGGGATCATCCCGGGCGCCGGCGGGACGCAGCGCCTGACGCGGACGGTCGGCAAGTACGTGGCGATGGAGATGGTCCTCACGGGCCGGCGCGTCAAGGCGGACGAGGCCAAGGCCATGGGCCTCGTCGCTCACGTCTACCCGGCGGCGAGCTGGCTCGACGACGCGAAGGCCCTGGCGCGCACGATCGCCGAGAAGCCGCCCATCGCCATCCGGCTCGCGACCGAGGCGATCGACGTCGCCCTTAGCTCGACGCTGGACGCGGGCCTCGAGTTCGAGCGCAAGGCTTTCTACCTCCTCTTCGCCACGGAGGACAAGAAGGAGGGCGTCGACGCGTTCGTGAACAAGCGCAAGCCCACGTTCCGGGGCCGATGAGCTCGCGATCGCGCCGGGCGACGTGATGGACGACCGCGACGCCGTGATCCTCGGCTACGTACGCACCCCCATCGGCCGCTACGGCGGCGCGCTCTCGCTCGTCCGGCCCGACGACCTGGCCGCTTTCGCGGTGCGCTGCGTCCTCGAGCGCGCCGGCGTCGACGGCGCCCGCGTGGACGAGGTCGTCCTCGGCGACTCCAACGGCGCCGGCGAGGACAACCGCAACGTCGGCCGCATGGCCGCGATCCTCGCCGGGCTGCCTGAGCAGGTCCCCGGCGTCACCGTGAACCGCCTGTGCGGGAGCGGCCTCGAGGCGGTCAACGACGCGGCGCGGCGCATCCGCCAGGGCGAGGCGGACGTCGTCGTCGCGGGCGGCGTCGAGTCGATGTCGCGCGCGCCGTGGGTGATGCTCAAGCCCTCCGAGGCCTTCCCCCGCGGCGAGCGCACCGTCGTCGACACGTATCTCGGCTGGCGCCTCGTGAACCCGCGGATGCTCGAGCTGGGCGTGCATCCCATCTCGCTCGGCGAGACCGCGGAGAACGTCGCGGAGCAAGAGGGGATCGGGCGCGAGGATCAGGACGCGTACGCGGCCCGCTCGCAGGCGAGGTACGCCAAGGCGAAGGCCGACGGCTTCTACTCCGGCGAGATCGCGGCCGTCGAGACGCCCGCCGGCACCGTGGCGGAGGACGAGCATCCTCGCCCGGATTCCACGGTCGAGCGGCTCGCGAAGCTGAAGCCCGCGTTCCGCAAGGGCGGCACGGTCACCGCCGGCAACTCCTCGGGCGTGAACGACGGCGCCGCGGCCCTCGTGCTCGCGAGCCGCGCGGCGGCGAAGGCGCTCGGCAAGAAGCCGCTAGGCCGCGTCGTGGCCGCGGCCACCGCCGGCGTGCACTCCGACTACATGGGCCTCGGGCCGGTCCCCGCCGTCCGCAAGCTCGTGCAGCGCACCGGCGTCGAGGTCGATGCCTGCGACGCGATCGAGCTGAACGAGGCATTCGCGGCGCAGGTCATCGCGGTCATGCGCAGGCTCAGCATGCCGGAGGACCGTACGAACCCGAACGGCGGAGCGATCGCGATCGGGCATCCCATCGGCGCGTCGGGTGCGCGGATCGCGGGCACGCTCCTGCGCGAGCTCGCGCGGCGGAACGGCCGCTACGGCATCGCGACGGCGTGCATCGGCGTGGGCCAGGGGATCGCGACGCTCTTCGAGCGCGAGACCTAGCGAGAGGCGGGCTCGTCCGCGATCCTGACGAAGCGGGCCGCCTTCAGCTCGAACCGCGGCAGGGATCCGGGCGCCGCCAGGGCGATCTCGCAGCGGATCCCGATTGAACCGTGGAGCGCGTCCGCGACCCGCTTTGCGAGGCCCGGTCCCTCGGCGCCGGCGGGCTCGACCAGGACGCGGAGCTCCGTCATCCCGCGGGCTTCTCTCGCCTCCACGCGGTACTCGGCGACCTCGGCGAACGCGCGGACGACCGCCTCGATGGCGCTCGGGAATACGTTCACGCCGCGCACGATGACCATGTCGTCGATGCGTCCGAGGATCCCGCCACGGAGCTTGAGCCAGGTGCGCCCGCAGGCGCACGTCTCGCGCACCGCGTTGACGCGGTCCCCGGTGCGGTAGCGGATCACGGGAGTGCCCCAGCGGCCCAGGTTCGTCAGGACGAGCTCGCCGTCGCCCTCCTCGCGCACCTCGCCGGTGTCGGGATCGAGGATCTCGACGATGAACTCCGGCTCCACGAGGTGCACGCCGTCGCGTGCCTCGCAGGAGAACCCGGTCGGACCCACCTCCGTCGCGCCGGTGTGGTCGAACGCGGCGACGCCGAGCTCGCGCTCGATCCGGTCGCGCGTCGACGGGATCGACGCGCCCGGCTCCCCGGCATGGATCGACACGCGCAGGGCCGACGCGGCGAGGTCGATGCCTCCGGCGCGCGCGACCTCGGCCAGGCGCAGCGCGTACGTGGGCGTCGCGAGGAGGACGGTCGCCTCGGTGGCGATGATGCTGGCGACGCGCTCCGCCGAGCTCTGCGCGCCGCCGGAGACGGCGAGCGCTCCGATCAGCTCGGCGCCGGCGAACGCGGACCAGAAGCCGATGAACGGCCCGAAGGAGAAGCAGAAGAAGATCCGGTCGCCGGCGGTGACGCCCGCCGCGCGGTACACGGTCTCCCACACCCCTGCCCACCACCGCCACGACTCGGCCGTGTCGAGGATGCGCAGCGGCCGTCCGGTGGTGCCGCTCGTCTGATGGAGGCGGACGTAGCGCTCGAGCGGATACGTGAGCGCCGTCCCATAGGGCGGGTGCTCCGCCTGGTCGCGCGACAGCTCGGCCTTCGTCGTGAACGGCACGTCACGCCACCGTGTCAGGATCGTGTCCGCGCTCTCGATCGCAGCCGCACCGAGCTTCCGGCGGTAGAACGCGTTGCCGCGCAGGATCTCCGCGGCCATGGCCCTCAGCCGCTCGCGCTGATGCGCGCGGCGCTCACTGTCGGACCAGCGCTCGACCGAACGGTCCACGTGCGCGAACGGTACCGGAGGGTTGTCAGGCCGGTGCGGGGTGACTAGGCTCGCGCCGCCGGCACCGCGCCGGGATGCGGGGAGGAAAGGCATGGATACGGACGAGATCACGACCCCTGAGCGAGATGCGAAGGGAGCACGACTCACGCGCCGTCAGGTCCTCATCGCCGGATCGGCGGCCGCGCTCGCGGCCTGCGCTCCAGGCGGCGGTGGCGGGACCGCTTCGCCCACCGCGGCGGCGACCGGTGCCGCGACGGCGGCGGCCACCGCGGCCGCGACCCCGGCGCCGGCCCTCAAGATCGGCATGCTGCTGCCCTTCACGAAGGTCTATGCGGAGCTCGGCGCGTCGCAGAAGCGCGCGGCCGACCTCTACGTCAAGCAGCAGGGCGGCAAGCTCGCGAACCGGACCGTGCAGTTCGTCTACGAGGACGAGGCGAACGACCCGCAGGTCGGCCTGCAGAAGACGCAGAAGTTCATCGAGCAGGACCAGGTCGACCTGATGATGGGGATCATCGCCACGCCGATCGCGTACGCGATCCGCAACACCGTTGACCAGGCGAAGATGATCTACATCGGCACGAACGCCGGCGGCAACGCGATGACCCGCGAGACCACCGACTGCAAGCCGACCTGCAAGAGCAAGTACGTGTTCCGCACGTCGTTCAGCGCCTGGCAGGTGAGCTATCCGCTCGGCGAGTGGCTCAGCCGGAAACCTGAGACGAAGGAGTTCTTCCTCTGCTTCTCGAACTACGGCTTCGGCACCGAGTCCGCGGCGGCGTTCATCGAGGGCCTGGCGAAGAACGGCGGGAAGGAAACGGGACGCGTCGCTCCGCCGCTCGGCAACGCGGACTTCGTACCCTTCGTCACGCAGATCAAGGCGCAGGCGACGAAGAACGTCTACAGCTTCTTCTCCGGGACTGACGCGATCGGCTACATCCGCGCGTGGAACCAGCTCGGCATGCCGGCGGCCGGCTACAAGATGTACGGCGCGGGGTTCCTCACCGAGCAGGACGTCCTGAAGGAAGTGAAGGAGCAGGCGAACGGGGCCATCACGTCCCTGTTCTGGTCCGTCGACCTGGACAACGCGGAGAACAAGGCATTCCGCGAGGTCTACCAGAAGGAGTACAGCCTCCTGCCCGACGTCTTCGCCGTGCAGATGTGGGACGGCATGAAGGCGCTCGACGAGGCCCTGAAGAAGACGAGCGGGAACACGAAGGACAAGGACGCGCTCATCGCCGCCCTGGAGGGCGTGTCGTTCAAGAGCCCGCGGGGCGACTTCTCGTTCGACAAGAGCACCCACAACGTCATCCACGACATCTACATCCGCGAGGTGAAGACGACCGGCGGGCAGACGGTGAACACTGTCCTGGACAAGTTCGGCAAGGTGACCGATCCGGGCAAGTAGTCTCGCGGCGTGAGCTTCGATCTGGTCGTACAGCAGGCGCTGAACGGGATCTCGTTCGGCGCCTTGCTGTTCATCCTCGCGGCCGGCCTGTCGCTGATCTTCGGGATGATGGACGTGGTCAACCTCGCGCACGGCGCGTTCTACATGCTGGGCGCCTACGTCGCGCTGCAGCTCGTGCAGCTCACCGGGCAGTTCTGGGTCGCGGCGCTCGTCGCGCCGCTGGTCCTGGCCGCGCTCGGCCTCGTCATCGAGCCGCTGCTCCTGCGCCGCCTGCGCGGCCGGCACCTCGACCAGGTACTGCTCACGATCGGCGTCAGCCTCGTGATCGTGGACCTGATCGGCCTGGTGTGGGGCCGCGAGGTGCGCACGCTCCCGTACCCGCCGGGGTTCGACGGCTCCATCGCCATCGGCGGCAGCGCCTATCCGGTGTACCGGCTCTTCGTGATCGGCTTCGCGATCCTCCTCGCCGCGGTCCTCTACTACGTCCATCGCCGCACGGCGATCGGCGCCGTCATCCGCGCCGGCGTGGACGACGCGCCGATGCTCTCGGCCCTCGGGGTCGACACCGACCGGCTCTTCGCGATCACGTTCGCGGTGGGTGCGGGGCTCGCCGGGCTCGCCGGCGTGATGGCGGCGCCGGCCTTCGGCCTACAGCCGGGGATGGACGTCGACGCGCTGATCTACTCGCTCATCGTGATCGTCGTGGGGGGCCTCGGGACGCTCAACGGGGCCGGCGCGGGCGCGCTGCTCGTCGGTCCCGCCGACACGTTCGGGAAGGTCCTGTTCCCGGAGTTCGCTCTCGCGCTCATCTTCGCGATCATGGCCCTGGTGCTCCTGGGCCGGCCGAGCGGGCTCTTCGGCCGCATCCGGATCGGACGGTGATCGCCCCGCTCCTGGCCGCGGCCGCCTTCGCGGCGCTGTTCACGTTCCCCGAGTGGTCGGGCGGCCTCGAAAGTGCCAGGTACATGACGACGATCCTGCGGGACATGCTCGTTTTCGCGGTGTTCGCGCTCTCGCTCGATCTGCTCGTCGGACGCGCGGGCCTGCCGTCGCTCGGGCACGCCGCGTTCTTCGGCTCCGGGGCCTACGCGGCGGCGATCGCCGCGCA
>MGON01000018.1:7530-8185 GCA_001795345.1 Chloroflexi bacterium RIFCSPLOWO2_02_FULL_71_16
CGCCGCGATCCTCACGGCCGCGGCCCTGGCGCTGGTGATCGGCCTGCTGTCGGTACGGGCGAGCGGGATCTTCTTCCTGATGCTCACTCTCGCGTTCGCCCAGATGGTCTTCGCGGTGGCCTTCCAGTGGACGGACGTGACCGGCGGGTCCAACGGCTTCGCGGGGGTGCCTCGCCCGACGATCTTCGGGCTCGACACGAGCGCGCCGGAGGCGATGTACCGGCTCGTCGTCGTCGTGTTCGGGCTCGTCGCGCTGCTGGTGTGGTGGATCTCTCGCAGCCACTACGGGCGCGCGCTCGTGGGGATCCGGGAGAACGAGCGGCGCATGCGTGCGCTCGGGTACCACGCCCGCAGCCTCAAGCTCTCGGTCTTCGTCCTGGCCGGCGCCCTCGCGGGCGTCGCCGGCGCGCTCTCGGCGTGGTCGTTCGGGTTCGTGGCGCCGAACGACGTGGGCATGGGGCGGTCCATCGAGGCCTTCGTGATGGTCCTCATCGGCGGCGCCGGCACGCTCCTCGGCCCCATCGTCGGCGCGGGCGCGGTCCTCTTCATCGACCGCGTCCTGTCGTCGGCCATCCCGTTCTCGCAGGCCGTGCTGGGGGCGGTGTTCGTGATCTTCGTGCTCGCTGCGCGCCAGGGGATCGTGGGCTGGGTCCGC
>MGON01000019.1:0-2018 GCA_001795345.1 Chloroflexi bacterium RIFCSPLOWO2_02_FULL_71_16
GTCACCGCGACCGGCCTCCTGCTCCTCGCGCAGCTGCGGATGGCGCTGTCGCTGTTCGCCGACGGCCTGCCGTCGTGGCGCCCCGAGCGCCGCCCCGTGGCCGGGGCCCTCGGGATGCTCATCTTCGCCGCGCTCCTGGCCGGAGGCGTCGCGCCCGACGCGTTCCTGCGCCCCATCGCCACGTTCGCCGAAGAGTTCCTCCGCGCGCTCCGTCCCCTATAGGCGCGGGCCGCAAGCCGACTCACCGCGCGAAGGCCCGCGCCGGAGCTAGGGCGGCCCCTCGTCGGTCATCCAGCGCTCTACGTCGCGGGTGTACTCGATGATCCCCTCGGGGAACCAGAGCGCGATCTCGGATACCGCGGTCTCGGGCGCGTCGCTCGCGTGGATGAGGTTGCGCAGCCCGACCAGGGCGTAGTCCCCGCGGATCGTCCCGGGCGCCGCCTCGTGCGGCCTGGTGGCGCCGACCATCGCCCGCACCGCCGCGATGGCGTGCGGACCTTCGAGGACGACCGCCAGTACCGGCGACGCGGTGATGAGCTGGACCAGGTCGTCGAAGAAGAACTTGCCCTGGTGGACCGCGTAGTGCCGCTCCGCCATGGTCTTGTCGACGCGCAGCGCCCGAGCGGCAGCGATCCGGAAGCCGCGCCGCTCGAAGCGCGCGAGGAGCTCCCCCACGATGCCGCGCTGGACCGCGTCAGGCTTGAACACGATCAGGGTGCGCTGGACCATTCCTCCATCTGGCTTCTCGCCAGATGCTCGCTCCGCTCGATCAGGCCTGAGCTCACTCGGACCGGCAGAGCCGGATCCTCGCTCGCCCTTTCTCTTCGATGTCTCGGTCAAGAGGCCATCTCCATCATCTCCGGCTCGGGCGCGCCCAGGGTCGTCACCGCCGAGCGCGGCCCGATCGCCGACACGTACGCGAGCTCCGGCCGCAGATACTGCCGCGCCACGCGCTGGAGGTCCGCGGGGCCGACCGAGTCCACGATCTCGCAGATCTCGTCGACGCTGCGGATGCGGTCGTAGAACATCTCCTGCCCGGCGAGCCATCCCGCGACGCCGCGGGTGTCCTCGAGGCGCAGCTCGATCCGCCCCTTCACGAAGTCGCGGACCCGCTCCAGCTCGGCGTCCCCAACGGGCTCGTCGCGGAGGCGCGCGACCTCGGCCAGCGCGGCGCTGGCGGCCTCCTTCACCCGCTCCGGCGCGACGCCCGCGTAGATGACCACGTGCCCGACGTCGCTGTAGTTGGCTTCGTAGGAGTGGACGTCATAGGCGAGCGCGCGCTTCTCGCGGATCTCGAGGAAGAGCCGGCTCGACATCCCCTCGCCGAGGACCGCGTTCAGCATGTCGAGGGTCCACTTGTCCGGATGGCGCTGGGGCACGCCGCGCCAGCCGATGCACAAATGCACCTGCTTGCCGCCCTTGGTCCGCACCCGGGTCCGCACCCGCGCGGGCTTCGGAGCGCGCGTAAAGGGCAGGCCGGGCCGGGTCGCGAGCTGCCCGAGGTGCTCGCTGACCGCCAGCGTCGCCTCGGCGGCATCCAGCTTCCCGGCGAGCGCGATGACCATCCGTCCGGGCGCGTAGCCAGCGTCCATGAACGCACGCAGGTCGTCGGCGGTCATCGCTCTGACCACCGGCTCGCGGCCTGCGATCTCCCAGCCGAGCGGGTGGTTCGGATAGAGCAGCTCGTCGACGAGGGTGTGAACCCGGTCCTGCGGCTGGTCCCGGTACATGCGGATCTCTTCGACCACGACGTTGCGCTCCATCTCGAGGTCGGCGGTGCGCAGGAGCGGCGCGCGGATCATGTCGGCGATCACGTCGAGGGCCACGAGGTAGTGCCGCGCCGGCACGCGCGAGCTGAAGCTCGTCACCTCGCGGTCCGTCGCGGCGTTCACGAAGCCGCCGAGCGCCTCGACGGCCCAGCTGATCTCGGCCGCGCTCGGCCGCTTGGCGGTGCCCTTGAAGAGCATGTGCTCGAGGAAGTGGCTCGTCCCGGCGTTCGCGCGGGACTCCGCGCGCGA
>MGON01000019.1:2030-8245 GCA_001795345.1 Chloroflexi bacterium RIFCSPLOWO2_02_FULL_71_16
GTACATCGAGATGGACACGGACCGCGTCTCCGGCATCTCCGACACGAGCACCCGTATCCCGTTCGGGAGCACGGTGCGGGTGTATCGCATCAGCGCGGGAGGCCCCCGTACGTGATGACGAGGTCCGCGCCGGCGCGTCGCGCGGCCCCGAGCATCTCGCGCTCCGCGGCGACGCCGTCCACGTCGGTCTCGGCCGCGAAGAGCGCGTGCTCGTCGGCGGTGTGGAAGGACACGACGGGCCGATCGACCCCCGCGCGGAGCGCCGCGACGACGTCGAGCGCGGGCATCCCCGGCTTCACGACGACCGCGTCGGCGCCGTGCGCGAGGTCCCGGCTCACGCGCGCGAGGGCCGCGGCGCGGTCCGTGGGGTCGAGCAGCGGGACCGCGCGGTCCGACACCGGGACGCCCGAGACCGCGGTGCGGTGGGCCCGGTAGAGGGCGCTCTCGAGCTTCGCCATGGCCGCCACCGGCACGTCGGCGTGCTCCGCGGCGAGCGCGCCCCGGATGGCCGGGACGGTCCCGTCGAGCATGCCGGAGGGGATCAGCAGGTCGGCGCCCGAGTCGGCATGGACGCGGGCGATCTCGGCGAGGCGCTCGAGCGTGGCGCCTATGTCCGCGCCGCCGCCCGAGAACAGCACGCACTGCCCGTGCGCGGTGTACGCGCACACGCACACGTCGGTCGCGACCGCGAGGTCCGGGACGGCGTCCTTGAGCGCGCGGATGGCGCGCGGGACGACGTGGTCGCGCTCGCTAGCGAGGACCGCTGTCTCGTCCTTCCGATCGCTGACCCCGAAGACGAGGATGCCGGCGAGGCCGGCGGACGCGGCCGCTCGCGCCTCGCGGACCGCCTCGGTGATCGAGATGCGCGCGAGGCCGCCGGTGCCTTCGACGCGCTCACGGTCCTCGACCGCGCCGGACACGATCACCGGAAGGATGAGCCGGCCCACGAGCTCGTCGGCCTCGAGCGCTCTCCGCCAGATCGGATGATCCGACAGGCGGCCGCGGGTGAGCGTTCCCGGCGTCATGAACGGATGCTATGCCGTGATCCCCTCGGCGGTCCCGCCCGTACCATTTCGAGGATGAGGGCCCTCGCACTGGCCTCGGCGCTCGGCATCCTCCTCGCCGGCTTCGGCCTCGCCGCTCCGGCGAATGCGGCGCTGGCGCTACCGGAGCCGGGACTGATACCCGAGCCGGCGCTCCCGGCGGCGCGCCTAGACCCGATGAAGCACGTCTGGCAGTCGCTGAACAACTGCGGGCCGGCGGCGGTCGTCATGGCGCTCTCGACCCTCGGCATCGACGAGAGCCAGGAGGTCGCGCGCCTCGCGCTCCGCGGCAACGACCCGCGCCGCGGGATGGGACCGCAGGGCGTCGGGCCCTGGGTCGACGAGCGATTCGGACTGCGCAGCGTGTGGCGCATGTCCGGAACGAACGACCTCATGAAGCAGCTCGTGACGAACGGCTTCGCGCCCATGGTGACGCAGTGGATGCAGGACCCGCGGATCTCGCGCGTCTCGCACTGGCGCACGATGCGCGGGTACGACGACGCGCGGGGCGTCTTCTACGTGAACGACCCGATGCTCGGCAACGACGTCGCCCTCTCGTACGACTGGTTCGCGCGGAACTGGCAGAGCTTCTCGTACCGTTACATGGTCATCTACCGGCCGGAGCAAGAGGCGCTGCTGCGGGCGATCGTCGGCGAGCACTGGGACGACCGCCGGATGCGCGAGCTGCACTACGCGCGGATGAAGGGCGAGGCTGCGGCGCAGGGCACGTCGGCAGCGTGGATCGCCTACGGCGAGGCGTCGTACCAGTTCGGGCTGTTCGAGGAGGCGGTCGCGGCCATCGAGAAGGGCCTGGCTCTCGGGAGCGGAACGGGGATCTTCATGCTGCGCTCCAGCCTGCCGAATGCGCTGCGCGCTCTCGGGCGGTCCGAGGAGGCCGACGCGGCGCAGCGCAGGCTCTCGAACATCACACCGGGCGTGTCGCCGGCGAGCTCCTTCGTGACCGCGACGTTCCGGCTCGATCCCGCGATCGCGGACATCGTGGCCGAGCGCGCGCGTCAGGAGCGCTGGCGCCTCGCCATGGAGCACGTGCTGCTCACGAAGCTCGACCCGTACCGCTGACCGGCACGAGCTCGGCGACGCGCCGCAGGCGGTCGGCCGCCTCGCGCAGCAGATCCTCCGTCTTGCAGAACGTGAACCGGATGAGGTCCCGCCCGAGCTCCGGGCGCGAGTAGAAGGAGGAGCCCGGCACCCCGGCGACCCCGACCTCGCGCACCAGCCAGTGCGCGAAAGCCACGTCATCGCCGAACCCGAAGCGCGAGATGTCGCAGAGGATGTAGTAGGCGCCGTCCGGCCGGCGGGGCGAGAAGCCCGCCTCGACGAGCGCGCCGTAGAGCAGATCCCGCCGCACCCGGTACTCGCCGCCGAGCTTCCCGTAGTAGGGAGCGCCCATGCCCAGCCCCACCGCGACCGCCTCCTGGAGGGGCGCCGGCGCACCGACGGTCACGAAGTCGTGGACCTTGCGGATCCCGCCCGTGAGCCGCGGCGGCGCGACGATCCAGCCGACGCGCCAGCCCGTCACCGAGAACGTCTTGCTGGCGCCGGAGATGGTCACGGTGCGCTCGGCCATGCCGGGCAGCGTCGCGATCGGGATGTGCTCGCCCTCATAGCGGATGTGCTCGTAGATCTCGTCGGTCACCGCGATCGCGTCGAACTCGCGGCAGAGCTCCGCGACGAGGTCGAGCTCGGAACGCGTGAACACGCGCCCGGTGGGATTGTTCGGCGTGTTCAGGATGATCGCCTTCGTGCGCGCCGAGAACGCGCGCCGCAGCTCGGCCGGATCGAAGGTGTTGTCGGGCTGGCGCAGCGGGACGTACACCGGCGCCGCGCCGCAGATCGCCGCGTCCGGGCCGTAGTTCTCGTAGAACGGCTCCAGGACGATCACCTCGTCGCCGGGATCGACGATGGCCAGGAGCGTCGAGATCATGGCCTCGGTCGCGCCGCAGGTGACGGTGATCATGGTCTCCGGGTCGGCGTCCATCCCGTAGAGCTCCCGATAGGTGCGCGAGATCGCCTGGCGGAGCGAAGGCGAGCCCCAGGTGATGGCGTACTGGTTGATGTCCGCGTCGATGGCGCGCTTCGCGGCCTCCTTCACCTCGGCGGGTGCCGCGAAGTTCGGGAAGCCCTGCGCGAGGTTGATGCCGCCGTGGACGGCGTTGAGGCGCGTCATCTCGCGGATGACAGACTCGGTGAAGCCGACCGTGCGCGAGGCCAGGTGCGTCCGCGCTACCTCACGCCTCATCTAGTACCCCGCCCGCAGATCTACGACGTTGAGAAGCGGCTCCTTCGCCTTCCAGCGGCGCAGGTTCTCGAGGAATAGCGCAAGCGTGCGCTCGCGCACGCGCGGCGAGCTGTGCGACGCGTGGGGCGTGGCGATCACGTTCGGCAGCGACCACCACTCGCTCTCGCCGGGCAGCGGCTCGGTCCACCAGGCGTCGATGGCGGCACCGCCGATGCGGCGCTCGCGGAGCGCCTCGAGGAGCGCCGGCTCGTCCACGATGGCGCCGCGCGCGATGTTCACGATCCAGGCGCTCGGTTTCATGCGCGCGATGACCTCGCGCGAGACGAGGCCCTTCGTCGCCGGCGTCAGCGGCGCCGTGACCGCGAGGAAGTCCGCCTCCGACGCGACGTCGGCCAGGGCCTCCGGCGGCACGACGCGAGAGACGCCGGGGATGCCGGCCAGGTCGAGGCGGCGGCGAACTCCGATCACGTTCATGCCGAACCCGCAGGCGAGGCGCGCGACCTCCCCGCCGATGCTGCCCATCCCGAGCACCACGAGCGTGGCGTCGCGCAGCTCGGTATGGGTGTGTTCGCGCTGCCAGTGCGCCTCCGTCTGCGCGCGCTGGTAGTCCGGGAGATGCTTCGCCGCCGCGAGCATCGTCGCGATCACGAACTCCGCGATGGGGACGTCGTACGCGCCGCTGTTGTTCGTGAGAGTGAACCCTTCGCGCTGAGTGATCTCCGGGATGAGCAGCCTCTCGACCCCGGCGCTCACCGTGTGCAGCCAGCGCAGATCTGGCGAGCGCCGCAGGAACTCGCCGATCAGGTCCGCGTGAGGTGCGCCGAGCGCGACCTCGGCCTCCGCGGCGCGGTCGAACGGGCCCTTGCGGTCGATGCGCACGACGCGGTCACCCGGCACGGCGCGCTCGAGCTCGTCGGGCATCGACGGGAACGATCCGAGCACAGCGATCGTGGTCACGGCAGCCTCATCGGCGGATGGTATCCAGGTGGAGGCGCCCAGCCGGTCCAGATGATCACGCTTTCCTCCAGTTCGTCGGGCGATGTCGGAAGATCTCACTCCGCGCGACCCCGATCTCAGAGGAGGATCACGGTCAGGCCGGCACCGGCGACGAACGGATCGACGCTCGTTGGGCGTGCCTCTGGGTCGCCGACGCCTGTGACCAGACCGTAGCCGGCGAGCAGTGCGGTCGCGGCGCTTGCGAAGATCGCGATCGTCGACGCGCGGACCATCCCCCGCCAAAGCGCGCCGCCCCAAAGCCACCACCCAGGAACGGTGTTCCAGATCGCGACTCGCTGAGGGGCCGTCCACATCTTGCGCAGCTGGCTGGCAGCGAGCGCGAGCAGGCAGATGAAACCCACCACCGCGAGCCAAGCGCCCAGATCGCCTCTCATGGCCAGAATCGTCGCACGAGCGGGTCGCGCGTCAGTCGCGAACGTCCGCAAGGACAGCCGACTGCACTCAGACGGGGGACGCCTGCGCGTCTCCGGATCTGTGCGCTATCCGGACCTTGTGTGCGGCTCGCCGCCAACCCACTGCTGGGCGAGGACGTGAGCCCGTTCGAGTACGTCGTCGAGGTCCGATCGCGTCGCAATCAGGTCTGCACGGTTCGTTCGGTAGTCCCAGACATGCACGGTCAGGGAGCCGTCGGGCCCGGGCGGGTCGACCCAGATCTGGACTTTCTTCCCGCTCCTCCCCACCACATCAGTCGATCTAACTGCCGAGTCCTTGTACTCGGTCGCGATAAGAAGATCGTGTCGCGCAGCCCAGCGCTCGAGAATGGGGTCGATCACGGTGTAGCTCACTCCAGCAGCTCCCCCGGCCCGAAGTTGCCGCTCCGAATGCGATCCAGCAGCTCGAACTGCTCACCGCCGCCACGTCGGCCGAATGCCGGCAGCGCACGCGACCGCTGCAGCCGAGTCCCAGCCGGGACCAGGACCTGCTGGATCATCGTTGCCTGATTGTCTGGCAGTAGGGCAAGAGCCTCCTGCGCATACGCCCTACTTCGCGGCGGTCCGCGCGGTGCGGTTGCCCGCCGGGTCGTAGGAGTGCTCGACGACGCCCCCGAGCGCATCGACGGCCGCAGAGAGCCGCCCCGCGTCGTCGTACAGAAGGTCCGTCGCGCCGCCGCGCGGGTCGATCCGCGCCGAAAGCCGCCCCGCCGGGGTGTACACCGCGGCGGTCGTCCCACCCAGCGCGTCGGTGGTACTAATGGCGCGGCCGGCCGCCACCGCCTACAGCGGGACGGTGCGACCACGCCAAGGCTCCGTCGCTATCCATACCTTGCGACGGAGGAGCAGGGTCAAGGCTTGCGAGAGATCTCCTTCCCGCACCGAAGCGGCGGCCTCCGGCGAAAGTACGAAGACGACCTCGTCTCCCCCGGTCGGATAGGCACGCCGTGGCGCTGTCGTGGACCCATGCTCAAAGAAGAGCTCGATCACGCGTTGCCTGTCCCGTTCGGAGAGCGAGAAGTCGTCTTTTGGCTCTTCGTTCATCAGTAGGGCTCCTTCAGCCGGATTGTCTCGCTGATCTCCACCTGGCTCGATGGTTCTGGGATCACGTATTCGATCTCCCCACCAGGATTACCATCGCAAGGAAGCGCCCTGCGGCATGTGATGCCCTCCCAGTCCGTCACTCGCCCACGTGCGACCGACTCGCCGGTGTTCACGTCCGGCAGACCGAGCGAGCCTCGGGGATCACTAAGCGAGCCAGGATCCACGGGTGTCCACGATCGTCCTAGGAGCTCCGCCTTCCCACCGTAGATGCGCCAGATCTCCTTGGCGGCTTGGTCTCCCCCCTGTTCGTCGAGCGCCTTCAGCACCCGTGAGGCGGGATCGGGCTCAGGCAGAGGCGTGATGGCGATAGCCGATCCCTGCGGCTCGACAGGCAGGTCACGTACCTGTGGGATCGTCGGC
>MGON01000020.1:0-1909 GCA_001795345.1 Chloroflexi bacterium RIFCSPLOWO2_02_FULL_71_16
GAGCGGCTCCCGCGCATGCGACGGGGCGGGCTCACCGCGTCAGACCGCACGGCGCCACCTCCCCGCGCCGAGCGTGCCGACGTCGAGCGCGACGGTGCTCACGTCGGCGGCCCGCAGGCGCAGGAGCACACCGGCCTCGGGAGGGTCCTTCGTCAGCGCCAGCACCCGGTGGCCGGACCGGCGCAGGACCACGAGCGCGCTCGCCAGCCGGGGGCGGAGGTTCGGCGTCACCGCTACGAGCGTCGCGCCGGACGAGAGCCGGCCGCGCTCCTTCAGGAAGACCGTCTCGGGAGCGGCGACCGCGTACGGCCCGAGCCGGGCGAGGATGTCCAGCGAGCGCGTGAGCGCCCGCGGCCCGCGGGCCAGCGCGGAGCGGGGCCGCTCATGGGTGATGTTGTCGAGGCCGTTCGTGACCAGGCCGACCTGGCGGCCCGCCTCCGCCGCGAACCGCACGAGCTCGGCGGTCGCCGCGATCACGAGCTCGGCGCCTTCCGGGTCGATCTGTATCCAGTACTGGTCATAGGAGGCGACGTTGACCAGGAACACCGCGTCGAGGCTCGTGGCCGGCTCGTAGAGCTTCGTCTGGAGCGTCCCGAGGCGCGCCGACGTCTTCCAGTGGATCTCCTTCATGGGGTCCCCGCCGCGGTGCTCGCGCACGCCGCGGAAGCGGAGCGGATCGGGCACGAGGCCCCGCCGGGTCGCCGACTCCGCGACGGGCCGGAGGGACGCCAGGTGCCGGTCGACGACACCGATGGGCGCGGGATGCGCCACGAGCTCGAGGGCCAGCGGGACCTCGCGGTCGTCCTGCACGAAGCCGAGCCAGTCGCCCGCGCGGAGATGCATCGGACCGACCACGTACGCGCCGCGCTGCCGCACGTGGAGCGGGAACCGGAGCGTCAGGCGCTCGCGCCCGCGCGGTGCGAAACCCGCGTTCACCGCCACCGCCCTGGTGCCCGGCTCGCGGCCGAGGGGCTCGATCCCGTCGGGCAGGTCCACCGTGAGCTCCATCCACGGCACCGGCAGCGGCTTCCGGTTCGTGACGCGGACCGTGAGCGTGGCCGTCTCGCCGGCGATGAGCCGCCGCGGCTCGAGCGTCGCGGTGACCTCGACCGCCCGGAGGGCCAGGCGCCCGGTCACTTCGACCAGGCTCCAGGCCACGATGCCGGCGGCGCCCAGGGCGATCAGCGCCGGAGAGCGCGTGAAGGCCGCGAGGACGATGACCACGAGGATCTCGAGCCACGGGAAGTCCCCCAGGCGCCCGCGGAAGCGCACCGCTCAGCCCGTGGCGGACCGCTCCGCCGGGACCGGCACCCTCGCCAGGATCTCACCGATCACCGCCTCCGCGGTCCGGCCGCGCATCTGCGCGTTGGCGTCGAGGAAGAGCCGGTGGCGGAGCACGAGCGAGGCCTGGGCCTTCACGTCGTCCGGGAGCGCGAACTCGCGCCCGCGCATCGCGGCGTGGGCCTGCGTCGCGCGGAACAGCGCGAGCGCGGCCCGGGGGCTGGCGCCGAGCTCGACACCCTCCGCTCCACGGGTGGCCCGGACGATGTCGACCACGTATCGGCGGACGGCGTCCCCCACACGTACCGCGCGGACCGACTCGCGCAGCGAGGCGATGCGGTCGCGGTCGAAGAGCGGCCCCAGGGAGTCGGTCGTGACCTGCTGCGGCCCGTGCATGCGCAGGATCGCGTCCTCCTCCTCGGACGTCGGGTACCCGAGGTCCATCTGCAGCAGGAAGCGATCGAGCTGAGCTTCGGGCAGCGGGAAGGTGCCCTCGAGCTCGATGGGGTTCTGGGTGGCGATCACGAAGAAGGGCTCCGGCAGCGGATGGGTCACCTCGTCCACCGTCACCTGGCGCTCCTGCATCGACTCGAGCAGGGCGGCCTGCGCGCGCGGCGTCGCGCGGTTG
>MGON01000020.1:1938-2238 GCA_001795345.1 Chloroflexi bacterium RIFCSPLOWO2_02_FULL_71_16
GACGGGACCGGGCCGGTACTCGAACCGGCTGCTGCGCTGGTCGAAGATCGACACGCCAGTGATGTCCGAGGGAACGAGGTCGGGAGTGCATTGGATCCGCCGGAACTCGAGGTCTAGCGACCTGGCCACGGCGCGAGCGAGCGTGGTCTTCCCCACCCCGGGAACGTCATCTAGCAGGACGTGGCCCTCGACCAGCAGCGCCGCGAACAGCTCCTCGACGACTCGCGTCTTGCCCACGACCACCTGGCCTACCTGGGCGACCAGCCGCTCGGCCGCCTCGCGGACGGCGGCCACGGTCAT
>MGON01000020.1:2338-2809 GCA_001795345.1 Chloroflexi bacterium RIFCSPLOWO2_02_FULL_71_16
CGATCGAGGTCGCGTCCTGCAGGTCGAGAGCGAAGGGCGTGAAGGCGCGCTCGACGAAGTACATGAGCGCCAGGACGAGCAGAAGCCGGATCGCGAAGCGGCCGCCGTGCACGGCGCGCGAGGCGACGACGAGCAGCACGAGCGCGAACACGTAGACGAGCCACTCCGTCGACGCGAGGTCGACGGTCACGCCGGGGACGATCCCCGCCGCCGCACCGTCCGCGACGAGGACGCCGGCAAGGACGAGCGAGAGGACGCCGAGCGCCCATGTCATGCCGCGCGAGATCGTGCGCACGCGCACGGCCATCGGCTCGCGGGCCTTCGTCGGCTCGACGGCGCGCTCGGACGCGACGGGCGCCGGCGCCGCGGCAGGGCCGGCGACGCGGCGACGGAAGCTCGGGAATCGGAAGGCGGGTCGGCCGCGCGCCGGTACGGGGACCGCCGCCGCGGCGAACGCATCCGGGCCCGCCG
>MGON01000020.1:2826-3011 GCA_001795345.1 Chloroflexi bacterium RIFCSPLOWO2_02_FULL_71_16
GGAGCCGATCCGGACGGCATCGCCAGGAACGACAGGTCCGTCTGGCTGTAGCTGTGCCCCAGGCGCCAGACGCGCAGCGTGCTGGCCAGGATCACCGCCTCGAGCAGCGCCGTCACCAGGTGCACGACGATGGACTCGATCGGCTTCCCCCCGAGAGCCACGGCGCTCACCGGCCGCTCGAAGAT
>MGON01000020.1:3040-3318 GCA_001795345.1 Chloroflexi bacterium RIFCSPLOWO2_02_FULL_71_16
CGAGCATGCGCTCGCTGCCGCGCGCGATCAGGAACGCCACGACGGCGTTCACGAAGGCGAACAGGTACGAGGTCCAGCCGAGTCCGGAGTATGCGTCGAACGACCAGTTCGGGCCGCCCGGATAGATCCCGTCGAGGTACCCATCGACGAGGAATAGCAGCGACGCGACGAGGATGAGCAGGACAGCGGGACGCAGCGCTCGTGCCACCCTACCGAGCCCCCTCCAACGGAGCGTCATGGTACCGGCCGCGACGTGCCTCGAGGGCCTCGATGGAGGA
>MGON01000020.1:3336-15076 GCA_001795345.1 Chloroflexi bacterium RIFCSPLOWO2_02_FULL_71_16
CCGGTCGCGACGAGGTCGTACCGGTCGGCGAGCGCGACGAAGCGCGCGGTCTGCGCGGGATCGTGGTCGATGGCGGGGTCCTTCGACGAGTAGAAGCACTCGATACCGGCGAGGCCGGCCGCGACGAGCTCGGGGAGCTTCTCTTCGACGTCGCTCATGGACCTCGGATGCGCGAGCGACGGGACGCCGCCGTGCGCGCGCACCAGTCCGACCGCTTCGAGCGGCGAGAGCCCCACGCGGGAGACGTACATGGGCGAGTCCTTGCCGATCAGCGTCACGAACGCCTCGTCGTAGGAGGGCACGTGGCCGGCCTCGAACAGCGCCTGCGCCAGGTGCGGCCGCCCCAGCGCGCCGCCCTGCGCGATCTCCCTGACCCGCTCGAGCGCGACCGGATATCCATGCGCGTTCAGCCGCTCGACCATGAGCTCGATCCGCCTGCCCCGGTTCTCCCGGAGCCAGCGCAGGCGCTCCTCGAGGGCCGCGTCGGCGGGGTCGAGGAAGTACCCGAGCACGTGCACGTCGCCCCAGTCGGACTCGGTGTTCAGCTCCGTCGCCGGGATGATCCGTACACCGAGCGCGGCGCCCGCTTCGGTCGCGTCCGCGACGCCCGCGAGGGTGTCGTGGTCCGAGAGCGCCAGGATCCGCACTCCCCTCGCCGCTGCTCGTCGCACCACCTCGCCCGGCTCGTATGCCCCGTCGGAGCGCAACGAGTGCGTGTGCAGGTCGATGGGATATCCCGCGGCGCTCATCCCCCGACCGTCCTATCCACGCGCTCGATCGAGCGCGCGCGGCCCGTCGCGTCGTCCACGTCGACCAGGACGCTGTTGAAGACCACGGGACCGCCCTCCGGCACCTCGAAACGCTTCGGCATGCCCGTACGGAAGCGACCCAGGATGATGTCGGTCCTCACGCCGAGGATGGCGTCCCGAGGACCGACCATGCCCGTGTCCGCGACCAGCGCGGTCCCGCCCGGCAGCACCCGCGCGTCCGCTGTCGGGACGTGGGTATGCGACCCGACCACGGCCGAGAAGCGTCCGTCGAGATGCCAGCCCATCGCGACCTTCTCGCTGGTCGCCTCCGCATGCCAATCCAGGATCCGCACCTTGGGCGCCCGGTCGCCCAGCTCCTCGAGCACGGCGTCGAGTGCACGGAACGGGTCGTCGTAGGTACCCATGAACACGCGGCCGATCGCGTTCACGACGAGAGCGCCTTTCGAGATCAGCCACCCGCGCCCCGGATTGCCCGGCGGCAGATTGACGGGCCGGATCGCGAAGTCAAGGCCGTCGATCTCACCGGCGAACTGCCGCTGATCCCACACGTGGTTGCCGTTCGTGACGACGTCCGCTCCGGCATCTCGCAGCTCCAGCGCGAGTGTCGCCGTGAGACCCGCGCCGCCGGCGGCGTTCTCGCCATTCACCACCGCGAGGTCGACGCCCAGCTCCTTCCGCAGTCCGGGGAGCAAGGCGGCCACGGCGTCGCGGCCGGGCCGCCCCACGACGTCCCCGACGAAGAGGACCTTCACCCGCTATTTCGCGTAGTCGACGGCCCTGGTCTCGCGGATCACCGTGACCTTGATCTGGCCCGGGTACTGGAGCGACTCCTGGATCTTCTGCGAGATATCCCGGGCGAGCCGCGTGGAGGTGAGGTCGTCCACCTCCTGGGGCTTCACGATCACCCGTACCTCGCGCCCCGCCTGGATGGCGTAGGACTTCTCCACTCCGGAGAATCCGTTCGCGAGGGCCTCCAGCTCCTGCAGCCGCTGGATGTAGTTCGAGACGATCTCGCTGCGGGCGCCGGGCCGCGCTGCGCTGATGGCGTCCGCGGCCGAGATGAGGGTGCCCACCATCGTTACCGGCTCCACGTCGCCGTGATGGCCGACTACGCCGTCGATGACCGCCTGGGAGAACCCGTATCGCTTCAGCAGCTCTCCGCCGATGACGGTGTGCGGCCCCTCGACCTCGTGGTCGATGGCCTTGCCGATGTCGTGGAGTAGCCCCGCCCGCTTCATGGTCTGGATGTCGTAGCCGGTCTCCGCGCCGAGCATGCCGGCGACGTGCGCGACCTCGATCGAATGCTTGAGCACGTTCTGGCCGTACGAGGTTCGGAACGCGAGCCGTCCCAGCAGCTTCGTCAGGTCCGGATGCAGCGAGCCGATGCCGACGTCGTACACGGCCGACTCCCCCGCCTCACGGATGGACTGGTCGATCTCCGTCCGCGCCTTCGCCACCATCTCCTCGATGCGCGCCGGATGGATGCGGCCGTCCACCAGGAGCCGGTCGAGGGCGCGCTTCGCGATCTCCCGCCGGATGGGGTCGAAGCCGGACAGGACGACGGTCTCAGGGGTGTCGTCGATGATCACGTCGACGCCCGTGAGCTGCTCGAGGGCGCGGATGTTCCGGCCCTCCCGGCCGATGATGCGGCCCTTCATGTCGTCGCTCGGGAGGCCGACGACGGTGACGGTGTGCTCGGCCGTGTGGTCGGCCGCGTACCGCTGGAGCGCCATGGTGATGATGTCGCGGGCCCGGTCGTCGGCGCGCTCGCGTGCCTCCTGCTCGAGCTCGCGGACGCGGCGGTTCGCGACGTCGCGGACCTCGTCCTCGATCTGCTGGAGGAGGATCGTGCGGGCCTCGTCCTGGGTCAGCCCGGCGACCCGGGCCAGCTCGGCCTTCTGCTCGTCCTGGATCCGGACGATCTCGGCTCGCTCGGTCGCGATCTCCTTGTCCTTCTCGTCGAGGCGGCGGTCACGCTCCTCGACCTGCGCCAGCTTGGTATCCAGCTGCTCGTCCTTCTTGTCGAGCCGTGTCTCGTACCGCTGGAGCTCCGCGCGCCGCTCCCGGTTCTCGGTCTCGGCGCTCTTCGCCAGGCGGAGAGCCTCGTCCTTCGCCTCGAGGATGATCTCCCTCTGCTTCGCCCTGGCCTCGGAAACGAGGCGCTCGGCGTTCGCGCGTGCGGTCTGCTCGCTCGAAAGGGCGAGCGAACGTCGCAGGAGGAGGGCAACGCCGAAGCCGACGAGACCCGCGACGAGGGCCACTAGGCCCACGACGAGGATGTCGGGCATTGCGATATCCCTTTCTCGATCGCCGCGCAGAGCACAGCCACGCCGTTGTGGGCGCGGAGCGCCCTGTGCGGAACGGCCGCCGGGACGGCGTGCCCCGGTGACCGGTCTGGATCACAGTTGATTAAGTGGGACGAGGATAGCACCGGCCAACTTTGTACGGCGCCCGTACAGCCGGCCTTGTGTATAGCCTCATCGCCGTGGCGATCCGCCAGGACGAGCACCGCCTCGAGGAACCGCTCCTGAATGAGCTCGTGAGCGAGCTCGAGGGCTGGTCGAGCGATGGGACGCGGCTCGAGAAGACGTACACGACCCGCGGGTGGAAGAGCGCCATCGCCTTCGTGAACGCGGTGGCCGAGGCCGCGGCGGCGGCCGACCACCACCCCGACATCCACGTCGAGGGCTACAAGCGGGTCCGCATCGTCCTCACCACCCACGTCAGCGGGGGCATCTCACAGGCCGATATCGACCTCGCCGCCGCCATCGATCGCCTGGCCCCGGCCCCGAAAGCGAAGCCCGCATAAGCACTCTCTTTCCCGCGGGCGCTCGGCTGCTGCTGGCCAACGGCTACCTCGCGACGGTGCCGCTCGGCTTCCAGATGGTCGTCATCCCGCTTTACCTCTCGCGGGCCGGCTTCGATCCAGCGTTCATCGGACTGCTCTTCACCGTCTCGGGCCTGGTCACGTCCGGGCTCGTCGCCGTCTCGGGGCTCCTCGCCGACCGCTTCGGCCGAAGCCGCTTCCTCATCGCCGGGACCGCGCTGCCCATCACGAGCTACGCCATCCTGGCGACGACGACGGATCCGGCGTGGCTCGTCGTTGCCGCCGCGCTCGGCGGCGTAGGTCTGGCCAACGGCGCCGCCGGCGCGCTCACGGTGTCGAGCTTCGACGCGCTCCTCGCCGACCGCACCTCCGACAAGGACCGCACGCGCGTGTTCGCGTCGGCGCAGGCCCTCTGGAACCTCGCCCTCGCGACCGGCGCGGTGTTCGCCGGCGTCCCGGAGATCCTGCGAGCGACCGGCGTCGGCGAGCTCGACTCTTACCGTCCCGCCTTCATTGCGTCGATCGCCGTCATCGTCGTCGCCACCCTCGCGGTCCTGCCGATCCGCGACGTCCACCGCCACGCCGACGACCGCCCCACGCACTGGCTACCCCGCCGCTCGGTGCGGCCGATCGTCACCTACTCCATCGGCATCGGCCTGCTCGGGTTCGGGCTGGGCGTGGCCGTCCAGCTCATGCCGCTCTGGCTGAACCTGCGCTTCGGCGTCACCGAGGCGCAGCTGGGGCCCTGGTACGCGGTAGCGCAGCTCCTGTCGATCGCCAGCGTGATCGTCGTTCCGTGGCTCGACCGCCGCTTCGGCCCGAGCCGCAGCGTCCTCGGCATGCAGCTCATCGCGGGTGCCCTCCTCGCGCTCATCGTCGTCATGCCCACGTTCGCGCTGGCAGCGTCGCTCTTCCTGATGCGCAGCTTCCTCACCAATCTGGCCTGGCCGTTCCAGCAGTCCCTCCTCATGTCCGCGGTCGAGCCCGGCGAGCGGGCGTCGGCCGCGGGCATCGGCTTCTCGGTGTGGGGCTTCGCGAACGCGCTCGGGCCGGGGATCGCGGGCTTCCTCCTCGCGACCGGGGTGCTGGCGCTGCCGCTGCTCTTCGGCGCGGCCGCTTACGCGACGGCGGGCATCGTGTTCGGGATCGGCTTCGGCCGGATACGGCGCGCCCGGCTGGCGACGGAACGGCACAGCCCGGCGGAGGCCGCGTCGTGAGCCTGCGGGTGACCTTCGTGGGCTCCGGCCACGCCTTCGCCGACGGCGGCCGCGCCCACTCGTGCATCCACGTCGCTGCGCCGGGCGTCTCGCTGCTGCTCGACTGCGGCGCCGCGTCGCTGCCGGCCCTCCGCCGGGTGATGGATCCGAGCGACGTCGACGCGGTCGCGGTGACGCATCTCCACGGTGACCACTTCGGCGGGATCCCGCTGCTCGTCCTCCAGCAGCACTTCGCGCATAGGGATCGGCCGCTCACCGTTGGCGGTCCCGCCGGCCTCCCCGCTCGGCTGCGCCTGGAGGAGTCCGCCCTCTATCCCGACTTCTTCGGCGCTCCCGGCCGCCCACGCTTCGAGGTCCGCCCACTCGTCCTCGGCCCGGTGGAGCAGGAGATCGGCGGCACGTCGGTCAGCGCGCACCCGGTCAAGCACATCCCGAGCGCGGAGCCGCACGGCCTCCGCGTCCGAGCCGGCGGACGGCTCATCGCGTACTCCGGCGACGCGACCTGGAGCGACGACCTGCCGCCGCTCGCACGCGGCGCCGACCTGTTCATCTGCGAGGCCTCCAACTTCGAGCGCGACGATCCCGCACACATCAGCTACCGCACTCTGATGGCGCACCGCGCCGAGCTGGAGTGCGGCCGGATCGTGCTGACCCACCTCGGCGCGTCAACGCTCGAGCACCTCGACGAGATCGAGCTCGACGTCGCGAGCGACGGGATGACGCTCGACCTCTGAGGCCGCGCGCTATCGTCGCGGGCGATGGAGTTCCAGGACGTCGTACGCAAGCGGAAGATGGTCCGCAGCTTCGAGGACCGCGCGATCCCAAGCGAGATCGTCGACCGCATCCTCGCGAACGCGCAGAAGGCTCCCTCCGCCGGCTTCAGCCAGCCATTCCAGTTCATCGTCTTCGAGGGCAAGGAGGAGGTCGCGCGATTCTGGGATGTGGCGAACCCCGACCGCGACGGAGGATGGCCCGACCTCTTCAACGCTCCGCTCATGATCGTCTGCTGCTCGGTGAAGGATCTCGCGCTCGATCGCTACGCGCTTCCCGATAAGAATTGGACCGACCGCAGCGAGTCGCACTGGCCCGTGCCCTACTGGGACATCGACACTGCCATGGCGGCGATGATCGTCCTGCTGACCTCGGTTGACGCGAGGCTGGGCGCCCTCTTCTTCGGTATCTTCCGGATGAACGAATTCAAGGAGACCTTCGGTGTCCCCGAGCGCGTGACGCCGATCGGCGCGATCGCGATCGGCTACGCGAAGCCGAAAGACCGCCCCTCGCCGTCGCTCAAGATCGTCGGCCGCCGCCCTCCCGAGCAGCTCATCCACCGGGGCATGTGGGGGAAGCACGCGTGAGCGAGCGGATCCCGGGCAACGTGCGGCGCCGCCAGGCCGACCCCGACCTCCGGCCCTGAGATAGTGCCGCCCTGGCGCCCGCGGCGCGTCAGCCCTCCTCGGCCTCTTCCTGCGGATGCGCGAGCACCTCTTCGATCGTGTCGTAGGAGAACCCGCGCTGCGCCAGGTACTGGTGGATCTTCCGCTTGCGATCGGGCTCGCTCAGGGTCAGCCAGCGCGTGATCGGGCGGCGGATGGCCTCACGCGCCCGCTTGACCTCGCTGTCGGGGTCGCGGTCCCCGGTGACGACCTCGATGACGTCTCGGGCTACGCCCTTCTGGAGGAGCTCGCTCACGATGGCCCGCTCCCCCTTCGGGCGGAAGCGGTCACGCTGCTCCACCCAGTAGCGGGCGAACGCCTCGTCGTCGATGTAGCGCTGAGCGCGCAGCTGGTCAACGGCCTGATCGATGGCTGGATCGTCGAAGCGCTTCGTGCGTAGATGCCGGCGGATCTCGGAGACGCTCCGCGGTCGAGGCCCGAGATACCGGACCGCCGCGTCGTAGGCGCTGCCCTGAGGTGCGGCCGATCGCCCGCCGGACCCGCGCCGCTGCCTCACGAGGGTCGCGCGCGAAGCTCGGCGAGATGTGCCGGCAGGACCTCCGCGAAGCCCTCGCGGAGAGGTCGCGGAGCGAAGCCGAGCTCGCGGCGCGCCTTGTCGCTCGAGCCCAGGTAGCTGGCGCCGACGCCTCGCAGGGACTCGGGAAGGAACGGCAGGGAGGCGAGCAGGTCCGTCACGGCCCGTGGGATGTTGACTCGCGGTGGCGCTATCCCGGTGATCGACTCGGCGATGCGAAGGGCTTCGACCAGCGTGTGGGCCGGGCCGGCGACGATGTACGACTCTCCGGTCCGGCCACGCTCCATGGCCTGGCGGTGGCCGGCCGCGATGTCCTCGACGTGCCCCCACGACGCGGCCATCGCGGTCGGCACGATGCCGAGCCGCCCTCGCAGATAGGCATCGATCACGCCGCGCATCGGACTGTGATCGCCGATCCCGTAGATGACGCCGGGCTGCACGATCACCAGGGGCAGGCCGGCGGCGATCATGGGCAGGGCCACGTCGTAGTGCGCGCGCCACTTCGTCTCGGCGTACCAGCTCGGGAACGGGCCGCTCGTGCGGAAGGTCTCGTCGACGACGCGGCCCTTGGTGTCGCCGAAGACCGCGACCGTGCTCGTGTAGGCGCCGCGCGGTACTCCGAGGTCCCTCATCGCTTCGAGGACGATCCGCGTCCCCTCGACGTTCACGCGATACGCGTCCTTCTTCTCCCGGTCGCCACCCGTCGCGGCGCCGGGACCGGTCGTCATGGCGGACTGCCCGACCTTGTACCAGGCTGCCGCGTGGAATACACCGTCCGCGCCGCGCATGGCGGCTTTCACGCTCTCCGGATCGGTGATGTCGCCCGCGCGCAGCTCGATCCCCAGTGCGGCCAGCCGGGAGGCTGACTCCGGACGGCGCACGAGCGCGACCACGTCGTGGCCGTCCTCCCGCAGCCGGCGCGCGAGGACGCCGCCCAGGAAGCCGCTCGCCCCCGTCAGGAAGTAGCGCACCGTATCCAGACCCCGCACGAAAGTGGCACGGTCAGCGGATCCCGTCGAGAGCGTCCAGCACCGCCGCCCGTCCCTGGTGGAGCGACTCCCCGTCCCAGAGCGCGGGCACGCGCTCGCCGCCGTGAGCGGCGAACGCCTCGGCCGCGTCCGTCAGCACGTTCTGGAAGTCGATCCTCGGCTTGAGCCCGCGCTCGACGATGATCCGCCGGACCGCGGCGCACTCCGCGTCCGCGATCCGGTGGTAGAGGACGAGCGTCACAAGCGCTGCGGCCCTGCCGCTACTCCCCGCGCCGGCCGCCGGCACGGCCGCCGGTACGGCCGCCGGCACCGCGGACGAGAGCTCGCGGACCTTCGCCTCGACCTCGGCGGCGACGTCGGGATGGTCCCGGAGGAACTGCTTCGAGTTCTCGCGGCCCTGGCCCAGGCGCGTCTCGCCGTAGTTGAACCACGCGCCGTACTTCGAGAGGACGTTCGTGACGAGGCCCATGTCGATGAGGCCGCCCTCGCGCGAGATGCCCTCGGTGGCGAGGATCTCGAGCTCGGCGATCTTGAACGGTGGCGCGACCTTGTTCTTGACCACCTTCACCTTGACCCGGCGCCCGATCACGTCAGTGCCGGACTTGATCGGCTCGATGGGCCGGACGTCGAGACGCATCGACGCGTAGAACTTCAACGCCCTGCCACCAGAAGTAGTTTCGGGTGAACCGAACATCACACCGATCTTCTCGCGCAGCTGGTTGATGAAGATCACGGTCGTCTTCGTCTTCGAGACGGTGCCGGTGATCTTGCGGAGCGCCTGGCTCATGAGGCGCGCCTGCATGCCGACGTGCGCATCGCCCATCTCGCCCTCGATCTCGGCCTTCGGCACGAGCGCCGCGACGGAGTCGATGATCACGAGGTCGACCGCGCCGGAGCGGACGAGCGTGTCGACGATCTCGAGCGCCTGCTCACCGTTGTCCGGCTGCGAGACCAGCAGCTCGTCGGTGTTCACGCCGCAGGTCCGCGCCCAGGCCGCGTCGAGCGCGTGCTCGGCGTCGATGAACGCGGCGGTCCCGCCCGCCTTCTGGACGCTGGCGGCCGCGTGGAGGGCCAGCGTCGTCTTCCCGGAGGCCTCCGGGCCGTAGATCTCGACGACCCGGCCGCGGGGGAAGCCGCCGACCCCTAGGGCCAGATCGAGCGCCAGCGACCCGCTCGGGATGACCTCGACCCGCTCGGCGCTGTCGCCGAGCTTCATGATCGAGCCCTTCCCGAACTGCTTCTCGATCTGCAGGATCGCCTGGTCGATCGCCTTCGAGCGCCCAGTGGTCGTCATGGCCATGCCGTCACTTCCTCATTTCGTCTCATCGCGCGCTCATCGGCGCCGCCTTGCTCGAGGAAGCTTTCGGCGTCGCGGTGCCAGAGCGATCTCAGAACTGGTCGCGCTCCTTGCGCTTCGGCTTGATGACCTCGAACTGCATGGACTCGACCGGAGCGGTCGAGCCGGACTGACGCTTCATCTCCCGCTCGATCTGTTCCTTGGACTTCTTCTTCTGCTTCTTGTCCTTGATCCCGCCTCTGCCAGCTGGCACGTCTTACTCCCTTCGCCATCCCGGCAACGTGCTGGTCCTCTCCGCGCTATCGAGCATATGTCCGCTCATATGATGCCGTGGATGCCCCGTGCCGCTCGCGTGACGACCCGCACGGGCGACCGGGGCGAGACCTCCCTCTTCGGCAAGGAGCGCGTCCGCAAGACCGACCCGCGGATCGAAGCCCTCGGTGACCTGGACGAGGCGCAGGCCGCGCTCGGGCTCGCGCGCGCCGCGCTCCGCGGTCGCGACAGGGCCGTCGTGCTCGAGCTACAGCGCGGCCTCTACCTCGCGATGGCGGAGGTCGCGACGCCCAAGGCGGACCTTCGGCGTCTCCGGATGCGCATCGACGGGGCCGCCGTGGCGGAGCTGGACGCGCTGGTCGAGCGGCTGCGCGAGCGCGCCGCCGCCGAGGGCCGCTTCGTCATACCCGGGGAGGACGCCGCCTCGGCCAGCCTGGACCTCGCCCGGACCGTGGCGCGCCGCGCGGAGCGCCGGGTGGCCGCGCTCGTGGACCGGAAGGTGGTCGGCGGCGAGCACGTCCTCCCGTGGCTGAACCGCCTGTCGGATGTGCTGTTCCTGCTGGCCAGGGCGGTCGAGCGAAAGCCCACCGCCGCGAAGCCGGCTCGCCGGGGCTAGGCCGCTAGCGCAGCCAGGGCGGCGGCTCCCACTTGTCGGGGAGCACGGTGACCTTTACGGGCGTCTCCGCCGCCTGCTCGGCCGCGGACTGGATCTGGTTTATGAGCATCGGCCCGTAGGGGCAGAACGGCGTCGTGAGCACCATGCGCACCTCGGCCTCCTCCGGGTCGTCGAAACGGACCTCGCGGATCAGGTCGAGGTCGATGACCGATAGGCCGATCTCGGGGTCGAGCACGGCCTGCAGCGCGTTCAGGATCTTCTCCTGCTTCTCCGCCTCGGCCTTCACGCGGTCCGCGGGGTCCGCGGCGGCGACCGGCTGGTCCTTCTGCTCTTCGCTCATGCATCCATGGTACGCCGCGATCCGACCCGCTCCGCGGGACGAAAGTGCCCCACGCGCGACCGGCGCCATATGCCGGAAGCGCGTGGGGCACGCTGCGCGTCTGGGCGATCGAAAGAGGAGCTTAGTCGGCTCCCTGCGAAGCGGCGATCGGGACGATCTTGCTCGAGGCGGCCTGATCCATCTGGGCCCTGCCCTCGAAGATGACGCCCTTCTCGACCATCAGGGACGGGGTCGTCACGTCGCCCTTCAGGCGGGCGGGCTTGTGCAGCTCGACCGACTGAGTGGCCTTCACGTTCCCGGCGACCTCACCGTGGACCACGATCGAGCCGCAGCTGATCTCAGCCGCTACCCGGGCGCCCTCGCCCACGATGAGGGTGTCGCTCGTGGTGATCTCGCCGGTGAACGTGCCGTCGATGCGGACCGTCCCCTCGAACGCGAGCTTTCCGTCGAACTCCGACCCCCGACCGAGAAGGGCGTTCAGCTCGCTCGCCGCGCCCGGCGCCGCCGGGTTCCAGTCACGCTCCCGCTGCTTGTCCACATGCTCCCCTTCCGTTGCCTCAGCGGCCTCGGCGACCGTCCACGGTCGCGGCTCCGCCGCGTCGGCACGTTCTCGCTTTGGTGTTCCGCCGAAGGCTCGTTTCAACATCTTCGTTCCTTCAGCCTCCCGTCGAGCGCCCGATCCTATCAGCGCCGCCCGTTGTAACGCGGTTCGCGGCGACATGTTGCCGGTCGTTCGCAGGAGATCCGTCGCCAGCCCACCGAGGACCGCTCCGATGGCGAGGCCTCCCGAGAGTGACCACCGCGCGTCCCATCCGAGCTGAGCGGCGCCTATCGCGACCGGAGTGGCAAGGACCAGCCCCAGGCTCGCACCGATCACCGCGCCCGAGACGCGAAGCAGACCCGACCCTCCCACACGGGGAAGTGAAGCACGACCGCAAGCTTGGCTGGGCGGTCAGGCCTCCCACAGGGGGCGGCCGCCCGGCGGGGTCGCGCCGAGATGCCGGTAGGCGCCCTCGGTCGCCACCCGCCCGCGCGGCGTCCGCTGGAGGTAGCCCTTCTGCATCAGGTAGGGCTCGTACACGTCCTCGATGGTCTCGGCGTCCTCGCTGAGGGCGGCGGCGAGGGTCTCGAGGCCCACCGGCCCGCCTGAGAACTTCTCGACGATCGCCCGGAGCAGCTTGCGGTCGACCTCGTCGAGCCCGGCCGCGTCGATGTCGAGGGCCTGGAGCGCCTCACGCGCTACGGAGATCGTGACCCGGCCGTCGTGCAGCACCTGGGCGTGGTCCCGGACCCGCTTCAGCAGCCGGTTGGCGATGCGCGGCGTCCCCCGAGAGCGACCGGCGATCTCGTGCGCCGCCTCGGCGGCGATCTGGACCGAGAGGATCCGAGCCGACCGGCCGATCACCTCCTCGAGGTCCTCCGGCTCGAACAGGTCGAGCT
>MGON01000021.1:0-8049 GCA_001795345.1 Chloroflexi bacterium RIFCSPLOWO2_02_FULL_71_16
AGGAACGCGAGCGCCACGCCGCGGAGGCGGGTCGCGCCGTTCGCGAGGAGCGTCGTCAGGGCGACGGCAGCGAGCAGCGCCACTCTAGTGCCGCGCCACTAGCGGACCGTCCATACGAGCAGCCCGACGATCAGCACCGTCGCGAGCCAGACGCCCGCGCGGCCCTCGAACAGCGCGAAGGCCGCGTTCGCCCGGACCGTCGCGACCTCGAGCGTGCGGAAGATGCCGATGCCCACGGGGACCGGGTCGAGGACGTGGATGGCCGGGCCCGACCGCTCGGCGACGAGCTCGAGGTAGGGGAGGAGCGGCCGCACGGTCCGCGCGAGCACGACGACGAGGGTGGCGGTCGCCGCGATCGCGCCCAGCAGCAGCGGGTCCGACGCCGTCCGCGACGCGACGTGTTCGCGCGCGATCGGCTCCAGCGCGACGGTCACGGCCGACCCGAGCACCGCGAGGAGCAGCGCGCCGATCCCCGATGCGATGTCCAGGCCGGGCGGTACCTCCGCGATCCGGAAGTGCCGGCCGACCTGCGCGAGCTCGAGGGCGACCAGCAGCGCCGCGGCGGTGATCCCGAGGACCGCCGTCGCCGTGTCCGGCGCCGCACCGGCCCCGATCGCGGCGGCCGCGACGCCGGCAAGGAAAGCCGCGGAGCCGCCGACGAGCGCGACATAGTCCCGGTGAGGCTCGAGCCAGGAGGCGGTCGCGAGGGCTGAGACCGCGCGCGCGGCGAGCGCGAGCAGACCGCCGGCGACGGCCAGCGACGAGCCCGTCGCGATGCCGATCCAGAGCACGACGAGCCCGAGGTCGCTGCGGACGGCCGGCCACCGCTCCGGCACCGCGAGCGAGCTCACGGCCGCGTAAGCGATCGTGAGGATCGCGCCGAGGAGCACGAGATGCGCCCAGGTCACGACGGGATAGAGCGCCAGGAGCGCTAGCCCCGCCGCGCCGAGGACGATCGGGCGCACCGGCATTCCGCGCGTGCGCACCGCGGAGACCGCGACCGCCACGAGCAGCACCACGGCGAGCGCCAGGCGGGTCTCCGGATCCATGCCCGGCAGCGGGATCTGGGTCGGCTCGATGCGGCCGGAGCCGAACAGCCTGAGCAGCAGCAGGGATCCCGCGATCCCGGTGGGCATGAGGATCAGTCCGCCGAGCGGGCCCGGGTCCGGGACGTCGTCGGTGTCGAAGCTCCACGCGACCACCGGATAGAGGCCCGCGAAGAGCAGAGCGCCGATCGTCGCCGCGAGCGTGGCGCCCAGCGTGAGCGCGCCGGCCGGGATCTCGCCGAGCTCGAACGAAGCGCTCCCGTGTCTCGAGACGAGCAGCGCGGCGAGGACCCAGGCCTGCAGCCCTACGGCGAGATAGGCGGCGGCGCGCGCCGTCGCCCCCGCTGGTGCGACCGCGAGGAGGGCCAGCACCGTGAACGCCGACATCACGGCGAGCACCACGATCGCCGCGACGAGATCGACCGTGACGACGGTGGCGATCCCGACGAGCCCGAGCGCGAGCACCAGCGCGGGGAGGGCCGGATGGCGCCGCTCGGAGCGTGCGGCCGTCGCCAGCGCGGCGCCGGCGAATGCGACGACGAGCGCGACGGCGACCGCCGCGAGCGCGTCGACGCGGTACGAGGCCTCGATGGTCGGTCCGCCGACGGCGGACCACTCCCACAGTGCGCGTCCCTCGGGGTGCTCCGGATCGACGCGCTGCTGCAGGGCGACCGGAAGCGCCGCGCCCGTGACCACGAGCAACGTTCCGAGCAGGTGTGACCACGTTCCGCGCCGCTGCAGGGAGAAGAGAAGTCCGCTGATCGCCAACGCCACGGCCGAGGGAACGAGGGGAAGCTCAGCTGGCATGGACCCTGCGGTAAGGTAGCCGAACGTTGGACATCAGACTCCTCCCACAGCTACAGCAGAAGGTCACGCCCAAGCAGATCGCCGCGAATTACATCCTCCAGCTCTCTTCCATGGAGCTCCAGGACGTCGTGAACCAGGAGCTCGAGGAGAACCCCGCGCTCGACCTCGAGGAGCAGCAGAACTGTCCCCTGTGCGGCGCGGAGCTCACCGGTCGCGTGTGCCTCCGCTGCTTCGGCAACGGAACGCGCGCCCAGCAGGCCACCTACACGCAAGACAACGAGCCGCTCGAGGGCGCCAGCCTCACGATGCGCGACGACGACGACGACGAATTCGACCCGATCGCCCGCGTCGGATCGGAGCAGACGCTCGCGGAGCACATCAGCTGGAACATGCGCGTGCTGCTGCCGAGGCGGCTCCACCCGGTCGCCGAGCACATCATCGGGAACCTCAACGAGCTCGGCTACCTCGAGGTACCGATCGAGGACGTCGCGAAGGCGACGCAGGTGTCGGTGGCGGACGCGGAGCTCGCGCTCAAGGCGATCCAGTCCATCGAGCCGCTCGGTCTGGGCGCACGCGACACGCGCGAATGCCTCCTCATCCAGATCGACCGGCTGGTCGAGCTCGGAGAGCACGTTCCGCCACGCGCGCGCGAGATAGTGGCCGACCACCTACGCGAGCTCGGCGAGCACAAGTTCGGCGACATCGCCCAGGCCCTCAGGACCTCCCGCGAAGAGGTGCAGAACGCATTCGAATGGGTCAAGGCCGACCTGAATCCGTATCCGGCCAACGCCTTCGCGCAGGGACCCGGGGGCGAGGTGGGCCAGCGGGGCTCGAGCCTGCGCCCGGACGTGATCATCACGCGCAACGAGGACGGCGAGCTCGAGGTCGAGGTCGTCGAATCGCGACGGTTCGCGCTCCGCGTGAACCCCGTCTACCGGGAGCTGGTGGGGCAGCTCCAGGCGGCGCGCAGCGGCAACGGACCGGTCGTCGCGATGAACGACCAGGAGCGGCAGCACATCCGCGAGTACGTTACGCGCGCGAAGTTCTTCATCGACAACATCAACCAGCGCCGACAGACGATGCTGCGGATCACCCAGGTCATCGTCGAATGCCAGCGGGAGTTCCTCGAGAGCGGTGTCCAGCATCTCCGGCCGCTCACGCGCGCGGAGGTCGGCGAGCGCATCGGCATGCACGAGTCGACCGTGAGCCGCGCGACGGCCGGGAAGTTCGCGCTCCTTCCGGTGGGGCGCGTGATCCCGTTCTCCGACTTCTTCACCGCCTCGCTCGGCGTGAAGGACGTCATCAAGGAGATCATCGCCGCGGAGGACAGCTCACGACCGTACTCCGACCAGGAGATCGTGGAGAAGCTCCGCGGCGACCACGGGATCATCCTCGCGCGCCGGACCGTGGCGAAGTACCGCGAGGAGCTGCAGATCCTGCCCGCGCGCCTCCGCAAGCGCTAGCTGGTCTTCGTCTTCCCCTTGAGCGACGAATTGCCCTTCGCGGGGGCCTGACCCAGCGCGGCGCCCAGCTCGTCCACGGAGGCCGACTCGATCTTGTAGCCGAAGGCCGTGCGGTGGACGCCGGGCAGCCCGCTCTGACGCAGCGCGTCGCGCAGCGAGTGCTCGCGCCACCCGAGCTTCGTGGCCAGCTCGGCCGTCGTCAGCCAGTCCCGGTCGGCGCTCTTCGTCTTCTCGGCGGCGCTCGCCTTCTCCTGCTTCTTGGGGCTCTTCTGCGGTGGCATACGCCGAGCGTACCTCTTTTAATGCGCTCAACGCGCACTCCTGTACAGCGGTAGATGTCCGAGACGAGAGCTGCGTTGTTCGCGGCGACTCCGCCTTGCGGCTCCGTCGCTTGCTGCGCCGTTTTGCCCTAGAATGCCCACAGCGCTGCGGACCCCTCCGTCGGGTCGAGCGCTCCTTTCTTGTCCATGAACTCGGGGTAGGCCGGTCGGTGGCGCCCGGCGCCCGCTTTTGGAGGTCCTCGCGTGGAACTGTCGCCCCTGCTCTGGATCGTCCCGATCTCGGGTGTCGTCGCCATCGCCGTCGCCGCGTACTTCGCCTACGACGTCCTGAAGAGCGACACCGGATCTCCCGAGATGCAGCGCGTCGCCGGCGCCATCTACGTGGCCGCGGTCGCGTTCATGAAGCGCCAGTACCGCACCATCGCGATCCTCGCACTGGTCGGCGCCGCCCTCGTCGGCTTCGTCGTCTATCAGTGGGAGCGCGTGCCCGGGATCTCGCAGGAGGAGCTCGCGCTCAAGACCGCGTTCGCCTTCCTCGTCGGCGCGAGCGCCTCGATGCTCTCAGGGATCATCGGCATGTTCGTCGCCGTGAAGTCGAACCTCCGCACGGCCGCCGCCGCGCGGACCAGCCTCGGCGACGCCCTCCGGATCTCGCTCCGCGGCGGAGCGGTGTCCGGCATCCTCGTCGTGGGACTCTCGCTCATCGGCGTGTTCGCCATCTTCATCGCCTACAACGGGTTCGCGCGCCCGGACGAGGCGCCGTTCACGATCGTCGGGTTCGGGTTCGGAGCGTCGTTCGTGGCGCTGTTCGCGCAGCTCGGCGGCGGGATCTACACCAAGGCCGCGGACCTCGGCGCCGATCTGGTCGGCAAGATCGAGGCGGGCATCCCGGAGGACGACCCCCGGAACGCCGCCGTGGTGGCGGATCTCGTCGGAGACAACGTGGGGGACTGCGCCGGCCGTGGCGCCGACCTCTTCGAGTCCACGGCCGCCGAGAACATCGGCGCGATGATCCTCGGCGTCGCGATCTTCGCGGCGACCCAGAACCCGCTCTGGATCCTCTTCCCGCTCGTCGTCCGTGGCTTCGGCCTGGTCGCGAGCGTGATCGGCATCTTCCTCGTACGGGGTCGCGAGACCGGGGACCCCATGGACTCGCTGAACCTCGGCTCGTACGTCGTCACGGCGCTCTCCATCGTCTTCATGTGGTTCACGACGAACCAGATGCTCAACGAGGAGGGTGGCGGGCACTGGTTCTTCTACGCGGGGGTCGTCGGCATCCTCACCAGCCAGGTGTTCGTGTACATCACCCGCTACTACACGTCGGGCAACTCGCGGCCCGTGCAGGAGATCGCGCAGGCGGCGAAGACGGGTCCCGCCACCACGATCATCTCCGGTACGGCCGTCGGCTACGAGACGACGGCTCCGTCGATCATCGCCATCTCCGTCGCCCTGTTCGGCGCCTACTGGTTCGGTCTCCAGTGGGAGGCGCAGACCGGCCTGACCCACGGCGGCATCTACGGCACTGCGGTGGCGACCATGGGCATGCTCATGAGCGCGGCGTTCATCCTGGCGATGGACACGTTCGGGCCGATCACCGACAACGCCGCGGGGGTCGCGACCATGGCCAAGGCCCCGCACGACATGCGCGACCGGCTCGACCGCCTCGACGCCGCGGGCAACACGACGAAGGCGCTCACGAAGGGCTACGCGGTCGCGTCGGCCGCGCTCGCCGCGTTCCTGCTCTTCTCGGCGTACCTCGAGCGCGTCGCGCAGCTGACCGGAAAGCCGTTCGACACCGTCAACCTCGCAAAGGTCGAGGTCTTCATCGGCGGGCTGCTCGGGGCGATGCTCGTGTACATCTTCAGCTCCCTCGCGATCCGCGCGGTCGGCCGTGCCGGCGGCGCGATCATCGAGGAGGTCCGGCGCCAGTTCCGCGAGCACCCCGGGATCATGGATGGCAGCGAGCAGCCGGACTACGCGCGCGTCGTCGACATCACCACCGCTTCCGCTCTCCGCAACATGATCGCGCCCGGACTGCTCGCGGTCGGAGCGCCCATCCTCGTCGGCATCGTGCTGAAGGCCGAGGCGATGGCCGCCTTCCTCATGATCGGCACGATGTCCGGCGTCATCCTCGCGACCGTCCTGAACAACGGCGGCGGCGCCTGGGACAACGCGAAGAAGTACATCGAGCTCGGCTACCTGAAGGACGCCGCCGGGAACGCGATCGGGAAGGGAACACCCGCACACGCGGCTGCCGTCGTCGGCGACACCGTCGGCGATCCCTTCAAGGACACGGCCGGTCCGAGCCTGCACGTTCTGGTCAAGTTGCTCTCGACGATCACACTGGTCCTCGCGCCACTGTTCATCTAGGACGACCGGGCCCGCGAGCCGCGGAGCCCGTGAAGCGGACCGGCCGAGGCGGAAGCCAGGCCGGACGCAGAGGGAGGGGTCATGCGATCGAGCGGGTTCCCTTGCCGGTACGGCGGCTGTGAGCGCTCCTACCCCGTTCAGGATCAGAGCTCGATGGCCGCTCTGACCGCCGCGAGCGCCGCGCGATCGGCGCACGAGATCGCCGACCACGACTACCACCACGCCACGCTCCCCGAGGCCCCGCGCCTCACCAGCTATCGCGCGATCCGGCGGCCGAAGGACGCGGCCACTTCACGCCCTTCGGGCATCTAGCCTTCGTCGCGCTTCGCGCGATCTCGCCTTTGTCGCGCTTCGCGCAATTTCGCCTTTGTCGCGCTTCGCGCAATTTCACTACTTGGTGATGCGGACACGTCCTAGGCAGCCCTAGGCTGGATCGGTGCATTCCACAGTTCGTCGCGGTGCCGTAATGGCGGTGGGCCTGGTTCTGATCGTTGCGTGCACGCCCGCGCCGATCAGCGATCCAAGTCCGACGATCCTTCCATCCGGCCCGGCCCCCACCGAGTCACCAGCTGCCTCGGTGGCCGCTTCGCCCACGCTGACCCTGACGCCGGCGGAGTCGGCGTCACCGGCCGCCGTCGTGCGGACCGAGCTCGGTGGCCTGCTGCGCTCGCTGACGGCCGGCTGGACCCCGACCGGCGAGACCCTGATCGTCTCCCAGCCCGGAGGCCTCGACGGGACGCTGCTCGTCGCGGTGACGGTCGATCCGGCCGAGAGCCGCAGCGTGTCGCTCGTCGCCTTCGGCCCGAGCGTCGGATGGGACGTGCGGCGCGACGGCAGCGCCTTCGCCATCGCGCTCAGCACGACGCCGACGAGCTCGCGCGTCGCCGTATGGGAGCCGCGTACCGGGGCGGCCCGCTGGGCCACGCCGGACGAGCCCGGGGTCCAGCACGGCATGCCGGTCTGGTCCACCGACGGGCGGACCATCTACTACGCGGCGCTGCGCGCGCCCGAGGACCTCGGGTTCTTCCGCGTGGGCGCGGACGGCGGCCAGCCCGCTCGGGTAAAGCCGCCCGAGGACTTCGGCGGGGAGATCAAGGGCCTTACGCCAGACGGGCGCGGGCTGATCTGGTCCCGCTACCGGGCGGGCGGGTCGACCGACGTGCTGGACCTCGTGACCGGCAAGAACACGAGCCTCCGACCCGACACCGCGTCCACGCCGGCGGCCTGGCGGTCCGCGCAGCCCCGTGCGCTCGTCATCACCGGGAACTGCTGCGCCGGGCGGCGCGGCACGCTGGTCGTCTGGGACGACGAGACCGGCGCGAGCCGCGCCATCTACGGGAGCGAGCTCACGCCCCAGGAAGCCGTCGGCATGGCCGACTGGGACCCCGAGGCCAAGCGCATCGTGGTCATCGTGTACGACACCACGATCAGCCTCGATCGCGCCGGGCCGCTCGTGACCATGGACGAGGGCGGCGGGAGCAGAGCCACGATCGCCGGTACCGAGGGCGCCGGTGACGTGCGCTGGCTCAGGGCGGGGATCGTGTATCTGAAGGGCACCGACGACGCGGGCGCCGAGCTCTGGCTGGTCCCGCCCGGGGGCACGCCCGGCCGCATCTTCAGCGGCGGGTATCTCGGCGCCTGGAAGGTCGTCAGCCCGTGAGGTCCATCGACCTGAACAGCGATCTCGGGGAGGGCGCCGGCGCCGACGACGAGATCATGGCCGCCATCACCTCGGCCAACATCGCCTGCGGCGCGCATGCGGGCGACGTCGAGACGATGCGCCGCTCCGTCGCGTCCGCGGTCCGCGGCGGTGTTGCCATCGGCGCGCATCCGGGGTACCGCGATCCGGCGAACTTCGGCCGCGTCGCGCTCGATATGCCGCGGAGCGCGCTCTTCGCGGATCTCGTCGCGCAGATCGAGGGGCTTCAGGGCATCGCCGACGAGGCCGGCTCGCGCGTCACGCACGTGAAGGCGCACGGCGCCCTCTACAACCGTGGCGAGCGCGATCCTGAGATCGCGACGGTGATCGCCGACGCGGCGCGGACGGTCGGCGCCGACCTCGTCGTCTTCGCTCCCTCCGGC
>MGON01000022.1:0-663 GCA_001795345.1 Chloroflexi bacterium RIFCSPLOWO2_02_FULL_71_16
AGCCCGCCAGGTCGCCCGTCGCGCCGCCGCCGAGCGCGACCACGCCGCCGTCCCGCCCGATGCCGGCGCGCGCGAGCTCGCGCCACAGGCGCGCGAGGGCGGCCGTGGTCTTCGCCCGCTCACCCTGCGGCACGCGGATCGTCACGGGCTCCATGCCCGCGTCACGGAGCGACGCCGCGAGCACGGGCTCGTGAAGGCGCGCCGCCGTCGCGTCGCGGACGAGGGCGACGCGGCCGCGCCAGCCGAGATCGGCCAGGTGGCGGCCGACGTGGTCGAGGAGGCCGGCCCGCACGAGGATCGGATAGGGCCGGGACGCGGCGACGTCGATGCGTATCCCGCGCGAGGAGACCATCCAGGCCGCGATCGCCCGCGCGGTCTCGTCGGGCGTCGCTCCCTCCACGTCGAAGCCGACGTCCACGTCGGCGTACACGGCGCGCCGCTCCTGGAGAACGCGCTTGGCGTGCTCCCGCGGCGCGACCCCCTCGCGCGCCAGGTGCTCCCGCTTCCCCATCGTCCGCTCGAGCCCCCGCGCCACGGTCGCGAGCGAGCCGCGCAGCCCGACGATCATGCCGAGCGACCGCATGCGCTCCCGGTTGGACCGCCGGATCGGCGCGCCGCCTCCGGTGGCGACCACCTCCCACGCCGGGGTCGGCGCGAGGCCGG
>MGON01000022.1:686-1578 GCA_001795345.1 Chloroflexi bacterium RIFCSPLOWO2_02_FULL_71_16
GGCGACCACCTCCCACGCCGGGGTCGGCGCGAGGCCGGACAGGAGCTCGGACTCGAGCTCGCGGAAGCGTTCGATGCCGTCCTCGACGATGACGCGCGCGTTCTTCCGGCGTGTCCGCCGCTCTATCCGTTCGTCCATGTCCAGGAAGGAGGCGCCGAGGATCCGCGCGAGCTCGCGGCCGACGACCGTCTTGCCGATCCCCGGCGGGCCCACGAGGAACATCCTCACATCTCGGTCGGATCCGCCGGCGCGGCCTCCGACCCTCCCGGTGCGGTCTGTCCGCGCGCGCCGAGGGGGCGGAGCCTGCCGCGGTAGCGCTCCACCGCCGCGACGAGGCTCTCGACGTCGTCCTCGCCGAACTTCGCGACGAGCGCGTCGGCCAGCACGAGCGCGAGCATCGCCTCGCACACGACGCCGGCGGCCGGGATGACGCAGATGTCGCTGCGCTCCACGTGCGCGGGCGCCGGCTCGCCGCTGGCCAGGTCGACCGACGCGAGCGGCTTCATGAGCGTCGAGATGGGCTTGAACGCGACACGGCAGACGATGTCCTCTCCATTCGTGACGCCGCCCTCGAGGCCGCCCGCGCGGTTCCGGGCTCGCGCGAAACGGCCGTCGCGCAGCTCGATCGGGTCGTGGACCGCGCTTCCGCGCTGCCGCGCGGCCGCGAACGCGTCCCCGAACTCCATGCCTTTCGCCGCCTGGATGGAGCAGAGCGCCTGCGCGATGCGGCCGTCGAGGCGCCGGTCCCACTCCGCATACGAGCCGAGCCCGGGGACGACGCCCGTCGCGCGCACCGCGACGAGACCGCCGAGCGTGTCGCCCGCGTCGCGCGCCGCCGCGATCGCCGCGACCATCGCGGCCGACGCGGCGGGGTCGCCGCAGCGCACCTCGC
>MGON01000022.1:1625-1995 GCA_001795345.1 Chloroflexi bacterium RIFCSPLOWO2_02_FULL_71_16
CCGATCGCCATGACCTCGCTCTCGACACGGATCCCCACCAGGGCCAGCACCGCCTTCGCGACCGCGCCGGCCGCGACCCGCGCCGCGGTCTCGCGGGCGCTCGCGCGCTCGATCACGTCGCGGACGTCGGCGTGCCCGAACTTCAGCGCGCCGGCGAGGTCGGCGTGTCCGGGCCGCAGGCGCGTGACGGCCGGAGGCGGCTCCGCGACCGGCTCCACGCTCATGACGCGCTCCCAGTTGGGCGCGTCGCGGTTGTCGATCTCGAGAGCGATGGGACCTCCTGTCGTGCGGCCCTGCCGCACGCCGCCGACGATCCGCACCGCGTCGCGCTCGATGCGCTGGCGTGCCCCACGGCCGTAGCCGAGCTGGC
>MGON01000022.1:2016-3228 GCA_001795345.1 Chloroflexi bacterium RIFCSPLOWO2_02_FULL_71_16
TCGCCTCCGGCGCCAGCGCCAACCCGGCGGGGACGCCGTCCAGCACCGCGAGGATGCGCGGCCCGTGGGACTCCCCCGCCGTCAACAGACGCAACTAGACCTCCCGAGGCAGCGCCGCGCGCATCGCCGCGACCGGCGCGTCGAGCCCGGTCCACAGCTTGAACGCGCGCGCGCCCTGATGCAGCAGCATCAGGAGACCGTCGACGGCGACGCAGCCCGCCGCGCGCGCCCGTCGGACGAGAGGCGTCTCTCCGGCCGTAGCCACGATGTCCACCACGATCGTGGAGGATGGCAGGTCGGCGCCCTCGAGGGGATCCTCGCCGTGCAGACCGAGCGCTGTTGCGTTCACGACGACCTCGTAGTCGCCGATGGCCCGGACCGGCCAGGAGAGCGCCCCGACCGAGTGACTCACCCCGATCGACGCCGGCAGCGATGCCTCTATCGCCGCCCGGAACCGCTCGGCCCGCTCCGCGGTCCGGTTCGTGACGATGACATGGGCACGTGACCGGATCAGGTGGTCGACGCAGGCGCGTGCCGCGCCTCCCGCACCGAGGACGAGAACGCGCCGTCCGTCGAGCTCGACGCCGCGCTCGGCCAGGGCGTCCGCGAACCCGCCGGCATCGGTGTTCTCGCCGACCAGGGCTCCCGCGCGCTTGAACACCGTGTTCACCGCGCCGATGCGGCGTGCCGTGTCCTCGACCTGGTCGAGGAGCGGCGCCATGCGCTCCTTGTGCGGGATGGTCACGTTCGCGCCGAGGACGTCGTCCTTCCGAAGGACGGTCCGGACCACGCCGGGAAGGTCCTTCGCCGGCACGGCGAACAGGGCGTACCGGTGACGCAGGCCCAGCGCCGCGAAGGCCGCGTTCTGCATGGCCGGCGACATGGAGTGCGCGACCGGGTCTCCGAGGAGGAAGACTCTGCTCATCCGCGATGCCGCGGGGGGATCGCGCGGGGCCGCCGGCGCCCGGGCGGGGGGTCCTCGGAGGGCGGAGCCCCCCGGTAGTTTGTCATCTGTTCCCGACCTTCACCCGGTTCGCTTCGTGCTCCTCGAGCGTCTTCGCGAACACGTGCCGCCCGGTGCTCTCGTCGGCAACGAAGAAGAAGAACTCGTGCTCCTCCGGCTCCGCGGCACCCTCGAGCGCGGCGAGGCCGGGGTTGCAGATCGGCGTGGGCGGCAGGCCGCCCACCTTGTAGGTGTTGTAGGGCGAGTCG
>MGON01000022.1:3271-4165 GCA_001795345.1 Chloroflexi bacterium RIFCSPLOWO2_02_FULL_71_16
CGTACTGGATGGTCGGGTCGGCGTCGAGCTTCATCTCGATGGCGATGCGGTTCGCGTAGACGCCGGCGATCGTCGCGCTCTCGTCGCGGGCGCGGGCCTCGCGCTCGACGAGCGACGCGAGCTTCACGAGGTCGTACACCGTCGTCTTGCGGGCGTCGGCCGCGGCCAGGAGCACCTCGCCCGCGCGCTCCTCGAACGTGATCAGCAGCCTCTCGACGATCTGCTCGACCGTGGCCTCGGGCAGGAAGAAGTAGGTGTCCGGGAAGAGGAAGCCCTCTAGCGGCGTCGCGGGATCGAGGCCGGCGAGGACGGGCGACGTGCGCGTACCGACGACGGCCGCCTGGACGAAGGCGTCCTTGGTGATGTGCGGGAACTGCTTCTCGATCTCGGCGGCGATCTCCGTGAGGCGCCAGCCCTCGATGAGCCGCAGCGTCGTCTGCCGCTCCTGGACCTCCTCCGACAGCGCCTCGGCGATCTCGCGCGGAGTCATCGCCGGCGAGAGCCGATGCTCGCCGGAGTGCAGGTCGCTCTCGATGCCCTCGTCGTAGACGACGACGAGGAACGCGAGGGCTGACCGCACGAGGCCCTCATCCTCCAGGCGCCGCGCGATGAGGCCGGCGGTCTCGCCGTCCTCGACGACGAAGTCGCGGCTCGCGCCCGTCGCATCGGCCGCGAGGTCCGTCGCGGCCCCGATCCGCTGCGACACGATCGCGCGGATGGGGCTTTGCCGGAGGAGCGTGTCGCGCTCACGCACCATGCCGACCACCGCGTCCCCGACGATGGCCTGGCCCTGGCCGACGGCGACCACGACGAGGGCCAGGACGATGAGCACGAACGCGAGCGGTCCGGCCATCGACCGCTGCCGTGGCGGGGGACGCCGGGTACCGCGCAGAG
>MGON01000022.1:4172-5547 GCA_001795345.1 Chloroflexi bacterium RIFCSPLOWO2_02_FULL_71_16
AGGGGCCGGCAGAGGGCTCGCCCCCCGCCTGGCGTCGTCCGTCATCGGCGGGAGCGCAGCAGGTCCTCGAGGAGCACCACCGCCGCGCCGGCGTCGGGATCCTTCGCGCCCTGGTGCGCGGCCTCCGCGGTCGTGTAGCGCTCGTCGTAGAGCTCGATGGGCAGGCCGAGCTCGCGGCACGCCTCGGCGAACCGCCGGACGCGCGCTGCCTGCGGACCTTCCTCGCCGCGCAGCGTCAGCGGCAGGCCTATGACCAGGGCCGAGACCTCCTCCTTGCGCACGACCTCTTTGACGGCGGCCAGGTCGGCCACGACGCTCCGGCGCTTCAGCGTTCGGAGCGGCCGGGCGATCCCCCCACCGACGTCGCCGACCGCCATGCCGATTCGGCGATCCCCGACGTCGAGCGCAAGATACCGGCTGCTCACCGGCCTTGCGTCACCGACGCCGCGGCGATGCTCACGCTGATCCGGCCGTCGAGGAGCGGCATCAGCGGCCACCAGGACGGAGCGCGGTCCAGCGATCCGAGCCGGAGGTCCTGAGCCGCGAGGATCGCCTCGACCTCGCCCGCCGGGCGGCCCGCCAGCGCCCGCGCGATCGCGTCGCGGGTCGTCGGGTTCATGTGCGCCGCGCTCACCTCGACCGTCCAGGTGACCCCCTCATCCGTGACGGTCACGGTCTTGGGCTCGATGAGCGCCGTCCCCTCGGCGATCGTCCTGCCCGGCGGCAGGTGCTCCTCGGCCAGGGTCTCGAGCACCTCGCCGCGGAAGTCCTCGACCGAGACCGCGTAGGCGCGCGCCGTCCCCGACACGGTCATCTCCAGGCTGGCGACCTCCTTGCCCACCACGTCGACGCGCGCGGGTCCGAGCGCGCTCTGGGAGACCAGCACCTGCTGGATGACCTGGAGCGGCACGCCCTGGCGCTGCTGCGGTGTCGCCACCCAGCGGTCGAGCTCCTTCTGAGCCTCGGCGCGGAGCGCCTCCGGCGCGGCCGCTAGCGCCGCGTCGTAGTCCTCGGCGCGCATCACCGGGATGCGGGTGATCTGCCCGCCGGTCATGGGGGCGTCGTTGGTCACGGTGTAGCGGTCCGGCCGCGGCCCGTTCACGACGGTGCCAGCGCCGACGTTCCCCGGGTCGCCCGCGACCGCGGCCTCGACCGGGACGTCGACCTGGCCGACGAAGAGCTCGAAGCTCGTGCCGGGCACGATCACGCTTCGCGGGACGCTGCGCTCCTCCGTGGACAGGAACTGCACCCCGCCGGCCGTCGAGAAGACGCTGCCGCGCGGAACATCCACGTCGCTCGTCGTCTTGTTCCGCAGACGCAGGATCCCCGTGGCGCGCGTCTCGACCACGCGCTGACCGCCGGCCGTGATCGGCAG
>MGON01000022.1:5596-5834 GCA_001795345.1 Chloroflexi bacterium RIFCSPLOWO2_02_FULL_71_16
CCGCCAGCGCGCACCTCGACCTCGACCGGGCCGATGGGCAGGACGGTCGGCGCGACGACGACGCGGGCCTCGGGAAGGACCACGGCGAGCAGGACGAGCGTCGCCCCGAGGAGGCTTCCGATGACCCCGAGCACCCGTCCGGTCGTGACCCGGGGGGCTTCCGCCGTGCGCATGGTGGCGATCGCCGCCCGCCGAGCCGGCGTGAGCCGCTCGGTCGGGTCGAGCTCGCGGCGCTCGA
>MGON01000022.1:5846-6855 GCA_001795345.1 Chloroflexi bacterium RIFCSPLOWO2_02_FULL_71_16
GCCGCGGACCGACGAGACCTCGCAGCACGTCCAGGAAGACGGCGTTCCGGAGCAGCGGCGCCCCGGCGGCCACGACGAGCGCGACGTCCCCGTCGGGCGGCGCCTCCGTCAGGCGCTCCGCGGCGTCGAGGACCGTGGCCCGCGCGTCGAGGTCGATCACCGTGCGCGACATCAGAGGAGCCCTCCGGCGAGCCCAGCGGCACCGACGGCGACGAGGTCGTCCGCGTGCAGCGGCTCCTGCGAGAGGACGCGCGTCGCCGCGGCCGGCCGCAGCGGTGCGATCTCGACCTCGCCGCCGCGCTGCTCCGCGACCACCGCTCCGAGCGCGCGGGGCAGCTCGAGCAGCTCCTCCGGCACGCCGACGAAGTGCCAGCGCGCGGGCAGGAGGCCGTCGAAACCCGGCAGCGGTGCGACCACACAGCGTGCCCAGGTCGCGGCGTCCTGCGCGCTCCGGCCGTCGCGGGCGAGGAACGCGTCGCGGCCGAGGCCGAAGGCCCGCGTCGCGACGACCCGCGAGCCGCGGACGACGGCGAAGGCCGTCACGTCCGCGCCCATGCGCAGCACCGCTCCCTCGGCAAGCCCGCAGCTCGCGAGCAGGCGTCCGAGCGCGTACGCCCCCGAGGCCACCGTGCCCTTGCGCTTCGCCGCGTCGAGCGCGCCGCTCGCGGCGCTCGCCAGGACGAGGGGCGCGAGCGCGACGTCGGTGCGCACCTCGACGAACCGCCCCTGGAAGCCGATCAGTGACGCGAGCGGCCGGCCGTCGATGGCGAGCCCGGCGACGTCGTCGCGCAGCTGGACCGTCGCGATGCCGCGGAGCGCCGCGTCGTTGGAAGCCGCCTCCCGGGCGGTGCGCTCCGCATCCGCGCGGGCCTCCTGGACCGCGCGGGCCACCTCGCCGTGCGCCATGGGCGCGTCGAGCGCCTCGCGCTCGAAGGTGATGGCGTTGTGGTACGTGCGCACGTCGTCGCCGTCGATGGCCGCGACCACTTTCGTCGCCCGCTCGCGGCCC
>MGON01000022.1:6869-14337 GCA_001795345.1 Chloroflexi bacterium RIFCSPLOWO2_02_FULL_71_16
CCGACCGCGCTCCCCACCGCGTCGCGATCGACCACCAGTCCGCCGCTCATCCAGCCCGGCCGGAGCGGAGCCTGGGCCACGCCTGTCACGCGCATCACCGCGTCCTCGCTGTGGACGACGACCGCACGGACGCGGTCCGCGGCGAGATCGAGGCCGGCGACCGCGGGGCCGCGCGGGATCCGGGACCTAGCTTGCGCCACGGCCCCCGTCGAAGTGCTCGCGCACGATCCGGCGCGCGGCCTCCAGCGCCTCCGCGAGGCGGGTCGCGTCCTTGCCGCCGCCGGTCGCCGAGTGCGGCTGCCCGCCGCCGCTGCCGCCGACGATCGACGAGACCTGCTTCGCGATCTTCGCGGCGTCGACGCCTGGGGCGAGGTCTCTCGTCACCGCGACCGCGAAGGCCGGCTTCTCGTCCCGCACGCCTCCGAGGACCACGACGCCGGATCCGAGCTGGTCGCGCACGCGGTCGGAGAGCTCGCGCAGCTGCCCCGCGTCGGCGTCGCCCACGTTCGCGACGACGAGGCGGTGGCCGTCGAGCGCCTCCGCCGACGCGACCAGGCTGGTCGCCGAGCTGTCCATGCCCGCGCGGCGGGCGGTGCCGAGCTCCCGGTCCAGGCGGTCGCGCTGCTCGGCGAGCTGCTCCACCGCGTCGGCGATCCGTTCCTCCGACACGCGCAGGCGATGCGAGATCCGCTCGGCGCGCTCGCGCAGCGCGCGGACCTCGCGGAGCGCGCCCTCGCCGGTCAGGGCCTCGATGCGCCGGAGCCCCGCGCCGATGGAGCTCTCCTTCGTGATCAGCAGGAGGCCGATGTCCCCCGTGCAGTGGCAGTGCGTGCCCCCGCAGAGCTCGCGGCTGGGGCCGGCGTCGACGACCCGCACCTCGTCGCCGTACTTCTCGTCGAACAGGTGCAGCGCGCCGGAGGCGAGCGCCTCCTGCAGCGGGACCACCCGCGCCTGCACCGAGACGTTCTGGAGGATCGCCTCGTTCACATCGTCCTCGACCCGCCGGATCTCGGCGGGCGTGAGCGCGCGGGCGAAGCTGAAGTCGAACCGCAGCCCCGGCGGGTGCACCAGCGAGCCGGCCTGCCGGACCTCGTCGCCGAGCACGTGGCGCAGCACGGCGTGCAGCAGGTGCGTCCCGGTGTGGTTGCGCATCGTGTCGCGCCGCGCCTGCTCGTCCACGCGCGCGGTCGCGGCGGCGCCCGTCCGGAGGGTGCCGTCCACCACGGTCCCGACCATGACGATCACGCCCGTCGCGGCGGTCTGCGTGTCGGCCACCAGCACGCGGGCCTCGGGCGTCGTGATGTCGCCGCGGTCGCCGACCTGGCCCCCGCCCTCCGCATAGAAAGGAGTGCGGTCGAGGACGATCTCCACCTCGCTGCCCTCCTGCGCCGCGCCGACCCGCTGGCCGCCGAGGGCAAGCGAGAGGATGCGCGCGTCCTCCGCCAGCAGGGCGTCGTAGCCGATGAACGTGCTACGCAGGCCCTCCCGGTCACGGAGCTCCGAGTAGAACTGCCCGAAGCGCATGGCGTCCTGGTTGAAGCGCGCCGTCGAGCGGCTGCGCTCGCGCTGCTCCTCGAGGAGATGCTTGAACCCGCGCTCGTCGATGGCCAGCCCGGCCGCCACGGCGATCTCTCTCGTCATCTCGATCGGGAAGCCGTAGGTGTCGTACAGGCGGAACGCGGTCGGGCCGTCGATCTGCTCGCGCTCCTGCTCCTTCGCCCGCGCGACCGCCCCGTTCAGGAGGTCGAGCCCCGTCGTGAGCGTGCGGTCGAACTTCTCCTCCTCGGAGCCGATCGTCTCGAGCACGCGCTCGCGCGCTTTGCGCAGCTCCGGGTGGTGCGGCGCCATCGCCTTGATGACGTCCGCGGCGGTCGCCGCCATCGCGCCGGGACGCAGGCCCAGCTTCCGGGCGTGGAGCGCGCCGCGGCGGATGAGCCGGCGGAGCACGTAGCCGCGCCACTCGTTCGAGGGCGCGATGCCGTCGCCGATCAGGAACGTCGCGGCGCGGGTGTGCTCGGCCACGACGCGGATCGAGATGTCGGCCGTGGCGTCGGCGCCGTACTTCGCGCCGGAGAGCGTCTCCACGCGGCCGACGATGGGCACGAAGAGGTCCGTCCTGAACGTGTCGGGGATGACGCCCTGCAGGACCTGGGACAGCCGCTCCAGGCCAGCGCCCGTGTCGATGTTCCTCTTGGCCAGCGGGAGGAGGCTGCCGTCCTCCCTACGGTCGTACTGCTGAAAGACGAAGTTCCAGATCTCGATGTAGCGGCCGCAGTTCTCCGCGGGCGAGCAGTCGTGCGGCGGGACCCCCGCCTGCGGACCGCGGTCCACGAACACCTCGCTGCAGGGGCCGCAGAGCCCGGTCGGGCCGGGAGACCAGAAGTTCGTCTCGTCGCCGGCCGCGAGGTTGCCGAGGCGCCAGACCCGCTCGGGGGGCAGCAGCGCCAGCTCCCTGGTCCAGATGTCGAAGGCTTCGTCGTCGTCGAAGTAGATCGTGGCGACGAGGCTGTCGGCCGCAAAGCCGAAGCGCTCGACCAGCAGCTCCCAGCCCCAGCCGATGGCCTCCTTCTTCCAGTAGTCGCCGATACTGAAGTTCCCCAGCATCTCGAAGAAGGTGTTGTGCCAGGAGTCGAAGCCGACCTCGTCGATGTCGGTGGTGCGGAAGCACTTCTGGATGCTCACCAGGCGCTTCTTGGGCGGCTGCTTCCGTCCGGTGAAGTAGGGCACGAGCGGCTGCATGCCCGCGCTGGTGAAGAAGACGCTGGGGTCGTCCCGGAGGACGAGCGGCGCGCTCGGCAGGCGGGCGTGGTCCTTCTCCTCGAAGAAGGCGAAGAACGCCTCGCGAATGCTCGCGCTGTCCATCTCTACGAATGATGAGGCAGCGTCAGGCTGCGCGGCGTTCGAGGAGCGCGATGATGGCCGTCGCGTGCGCGCTCGCGAGCGCCGCGAGCAGGAGCTGAGCGTCGCCCACCACGCCCGGACGGAACGCCATCGCCTCGCCCGCCACCTGCGCTACGAGGGACGCGGCGGCCGCGGCGATCCACGCGGAGCCGAGCAAGCGAGGACGCCCGACGACGGCGCGCACCGCCGCGGGGACGCCGAGGGCGATGAGCGCGAGGGGCACGATGGCCGGAGGCACGGCTACCGTTCCGCGCCCGGCGGCCCGGCGAGGATGGTGAACGCACCCGAGCGGCGCGCGGTCTCGGCGGCGAGATCTCCCGTCGGCATGCGCGCGATGGCCGCGAGCGCGAACAGGGGCAGCAGGAAGAAGTAGGAGAACAGGCTCCGCCACGCGAAGAACAGCGGGAGCATCGCGAGAACGACGCCGAGCTCCGGGCTGGAGTGCCTGGCGCGCCAGGCGACGGCCAGCGCAGCGATGCCCACGACCGCCTCGAGCGCGAGGTAGGCCGTCGCGGGGAAGAGCGGCAGCACCCCGTTGGCCGACAGGAAGACGAGGCCCGCGCCGCGGGGGAACATCGGCTCCGCCACCGGCCCGACGACGCCGAGCAGCCACGACCGGGCGTCCCACAGCAGGAAGGGAGCGTTCACGGCGACGAAGATCCCTCCAGCAACGGCCAGGCGGACCGCGGCTTCCCGCCAGCCGAGGCGCGCGGCGACCTGGAGCAGATAGAAGGGAGCGAAGAACCAGGCGAGCTGCTTCACGGCGAGGGCGATCGCGAAGGGGACCGCGCTCCAGCGGCGCTCTCGCCACAGCCAGGCGGCGACCAGCGGCAGCGCATACAGGAGGTCGGCGCTCCCGCCGACGGTGAAGGCGGTGAGCGACACGGCCGCGAGCAGCCCCGTGAGCGCGAAGGGGCGCAGGCCGGGCGGCGCGCGCACGATCACTAGCGCCATCGCGGCGAGCAGGCACAGCACGTACAGGACGTTCGCGTCCCACCCGAGCGCGACCCACGGCAGGATCAGGAGGATCGAGAGCGCCGGATACGAGGGGCGCCACTGGAACTCGATGTCCTCGCTCCAGCCCCCGCGCTGCCTTGCCGTCCACGCCGCATCGAGCTGCTCCTCCGTCGGATAGACGCGGACCTCGGAGAAGGCGCCGCGGCGGAGCGGCGTGGTGCGGTCCGCCCCGATCCCGCGCTCGCCGTAGCACTCGAAGAGGTCGAGCCGCCGATAGGGATCCTCTCCGCGGAGGACCAGCAGCGCCGCGCATTCGTTCAGCGCGATCGCGTCGTTGTGGTAGGGGGTCTGGTCGTGCAGCGGCGGGGCCGGGATCCCGCGGAGCCAGCCGAGCCCCACGACGGCCAGTACCGAAACGAGCAGGAAGGTCGCGCGCATCGGCAGGGAGTAGCCGTCGGGCGCCGCGGCGGTCGCGTCTCCCCGGCCGGTGCCGGTGAGGGCCATGGCCAGGAGGACGAACGCCGCGGCGATGGCCAGCGTCGTGAAGAGCGCGCCCAGCGGCGACGGCCGCAGCTGGACCGACCCGTTCACGATGCCCGCCTCGTACAGCGCCGCGCCCGCGACGGCGACCGCCGCGATGCGCAGGAGCGCGATCATGCGCTAGGCCGCGAGCGCCCGGTCGACGATCCCGCCGCCCAGCACCTCGGCGCCGGCTCGGGCGCCATATGAGCTTCGCTCATACGTCCGTCGCTCGTCCTCATGAGGACCCTCGGGATCCTCCCTCGTCCTTGCCAGGCCGTAGAAGACCGCGGCCTGCCCGGGCGCCACGAGCGAAGGCTCCGCGAGACGCAGGACGGCGCTGGTGCCGTCGACCTCCACCTCGGCATCGATGGGATCGCCGCGGTAGCGCAGCGCGACGCGGGCGTGGAATCGCTCCGAGGGCGCTCGGTCCGCCGTGAAGCGCAGGTCGCGGAGCAGGTACGTCCGCGTGGCCACGTCGGCGCGGCGGCCGACGATCGCGGCATTCCGCTCCAGGTCGAGCCGCAGCACGTAGAGGCGCTCGTTCGCGGCGACGCCGACGCCGCGTCGCTGGCCGACCGTGAGCCCCCCGATGCCGGCGTGCGTGCCGAGCACCGTGCCGTCCTCGCGCTCGATGGGGCCCGGCACGAACGCAGCGGGGGCGCGCTCGCGGACCAGGTCGCGGTGATCGCCGGGCACGAAGCAGATGTCCATGCTCTCGGCCTTCGCGGCGTTCGGGAGGCCGTAGGCCGCCGCGAGCGCGCGCGTCTCGTCCTTCGCCCGGAGCTCGCCGATCGGGAAGAGCGTCCGGCGGAGCTCGTGCTGGCCGAGCATGTAGAGCGCGTAGGACTGGTCCTTCGCCGTGTCGCGCGCGCGAAGCAGCCGGTAGCGCCCGCCGACCTCGCGCACCCGGGCGTAGTGGCCCGTGGCGAGCCGGCTGGCGCCGAACTTCGCGATGACGTCGCGGAGCAGCGCCTCGAACTTCACGTAGTGGTTGCACGCGACGCACGGATTCGGCGTCTCGCCGCCGGCATACGAGCCGACGAAACGGTCCACGACGGATCTCCCGAAAACGTCCGCATAGTCCAGCGCATAGAAGGGGATGCCCAGATGCGCGGCCGCGCGCCGCGCCTCCTCCCCCGCCTCGTCCGTACCGCAGCAGCGCGGCGCGTGCGAGGCGACGGGCTCCTTCGAGAGCCGCATCCACACGCCGACGACGTCGTGGCCGCGGTCCGCGAGCAGCGCCGCGGCCAGCGAGCTGTCGACCCCGCCGCTCATGGCGACGAATGTGCGCCCGCTCATGGGACCTTCGGTCCCATTCGCGAGCGAACGCTCGCGCCTGTTCTTGGCAGGGGGGTGCGCCCCCCGCACGCACCCCCCGTCATGCGCGTGCTCGAACCTGTGCGTCGACGAGGGCGGCGCGAAGCGCGCCGACCGCCATGAGGGCACAGCCCTCCTTGCGCTCGGGCAGCCCCCCGAGCGCGGAGATCACGTCGCCCGGCCCGAGCGCGCGCGCCTCGGCGGCCGTCCGCCCGGCCGCGAGCTCGGTCAGGACGGACGCCGACGCGATCGCCGCGACGCAGCCGAAGGTGCGGAAACGCGCCTCGGTGACGCGTCCGTCACGCAGGCGGACCGTGATCGTGGTGCGGTCGCCGCACGCCGGGTTGGTGTCGGAGCCCTTGCCGTCCGGCTCCTCGACGCCGCCGACGTTCCGCGGGCTCGTGAAGTGATCGACCGCGGCGGCGCTGTAGAGGTCCTGCTGTTCGCGCCTGGCCTCCGGCCTCGCCGCCTCGCTCCGCTCGATCATCGGCTGACTCGCTCGGACCGGCGGAGCCGGATCCTCGCTCGACCTGTCCTTCACCTTGCGCTCGCTGACAAGGGCTCCGCGGAGACAGAGCGGATCCGCTCGACGATGGGCGGCAGCGCCGCGAGGAACGCGTCGACGTCGGACTCGGTCGTGTCGCGGCCCACCGTGACCCGGAGCGACCCCTGCGCCACCTCGCGCTCGAGACCGATGGCGAGCAGCACGTGAGAAGGCTCGGTCTTCCCGGAGGTGCAGGCCGACCCGCTGGAGACGGAGAAGCCCTCCAGGTCGAGGGCCACGATGAGGGCCTCGCCCTGCGTGCCCGGGAAGCAGAACGAGGCGTTGTTCGGAAGCCGCTCCGTCGGATGTCCGGTGAGGACCGCGGCCGGCACGCGCGCGCGCACGCCTTCCAGGATCCGGTCGCGCAGGCGGCGCTGCTTCTCGGCCTCGCCGTCCCGTCGCTCCGTCGCGATGCGCATCGCCGATCCGAGCCCGACGATGCCCGCGACGTTCTCGGTCCCGGTGCGCCGCCCCTTCTCCTGGCCGCCGCCGGTCTGCATCGTGGCGATGCGCGTGCCCTTCCGGACGTAGAGCGCGCCGACGCCCTTCGGCCCGTAGAACTTGTGCGCGTTCACCGAGACGAGATCGACCGGGAGCGTGCGCACGTCGAACGGGAGGATGCCGACCGTCTGGACCGCGTCGGTGTGGAACGTGACGCCGCGCTCGCGCGCGACGCGCCCGATCTCGTCGATGGGCTGGATCGTCCCGATCTCGTTGTTCCCGTGCATGATCGAGATGAGTCGGGTCGCCTCACCGATGGCGTCGGCGACGTCGCGCGGGTCCACCCGGCCGGTTCCGTCCACTCCGACGACCGCGACCCGCACGTGCGCATGCCGCTCGAGGTCCTCGGCGGTGTCCAGGACCGCGTGGTGCTCGATGGAGCTGATCACCAGGTGCGGCCCGCTGGCGTCCGGATCGGGGCGGTGCGCCTTGAGGACCCCGCGGATCGCCAGGTTGTCGGCCTCCGTGCCCCCGCTGGTGAAGACGATCTCGCTCGGGTCGGCGCCCATCGCCGCCGCGACCTCCTCGCGCGCCGTGTCGACGAGCGCGCGGGCACGCCGGCCCTCCGCGTAGATGCTCGAGGGGTTGCCGGGGACCTCGCGCAGCACGCGGGCCATGGCCTCCGCGACCTCTGGATCGACCGGGGTCGTGGCGGCGTGATCGAGGTAAACGCGCCGCTCCATCTGTCGAGTGTACGAGCGTGCGACCGTTAGGACCGGCCTCGCG
>MGON01000022.1:14344-14863 GCA_001795345.1 Chloroflexi bacterium RIFCSPLOWO2_02_FULL_71_16
CCCTAGGCCTTAGGCGGCCTTGTGACGACGCGGAGGCCGAGCTCGTCCAGCTCTGGGCCGGTGATCGCGGCCGGCGCGTCGAGCAGCGGGTCGTAGCCGGTCTGGGTCTTCGGGAACGCCTGCACCTCGCGGATGTTCTCCGTGCCGCCGAGCGTCATGCAGATCCGCTCGATCCCGCCGGCGAAGCCACCGGTGGGCGGCGCGCCGTACTCGAGGGCGTCGAGGATCGCCCCGAATCGCTGGGCGGCCTCCGCGCTCGAGATCCCCATCTGCCGGAAGATCCGCTCCTGTACGTGCCGCTGGTAGATACGAACGCTGCCTCCCGCGGTCTCCCGGCCGTCGAGGGCGAAGTCGTACTGCGAGCTGCGCGCCCGCTCCGGATCGGTCTCCAGCACGGCCATCTCGTCGGGGGTCAGCGGTCCTGAGAACGGGTTGTGCGCGAAGGTCCAGCCACCATCGGCTTTGCGCTCGACGAGCGGGAACTCGTGGATGAGGACGGCCGAATGCTTCGAGCCGTCG
>MGON01000023.1:67-4426 GCA_001795345.1 Chloroflexi bacterium RIFCSPLOWO2_02_FULL_71_16
CACGGGCCAATTGTCGCGCTCGTCCAGCTCGCTTCGCATCGCTGGTCTGCGCCGCCTCGCTCCGCTCGATCGATGGAGGACTCGCTCGGACCAGCGGAGCCGGATCCTCGCTCGTTCTAGCTTCGGCGCTTCTCCCGGAGGGTGGCCGCCTTGCCCACGCGCTCGCGGAGGAAGTAGAGGGCGGCCCGGCGCGCGTGGCCGTGGCGGGTCACCTCGATCTTCTCGACGCGGGGCGAATGGATCATGAAGGTGCGCTCCACGCCGACGCCGCTCGAGATCCGCCGGACGGTGAACATGGCGTCGAGGCCGCCGCCGCGCACGCGCAGGACGGTCCCCTCGAAGTTCTGGAGGCGCTCACGGTTGCCTTCGACGACGCGCACGGAGACTCGGACCGTGTCCCCGGGCCGAAGCTCGGGTACGTCGGTCTTCATCTGCTCCTGGGCAAGCTGCTTCAGGGCGTCGTCCATCGTCAATGTCATGGTCACGGGGCCGCCTCAGGATAGCAAACCGGATCAGCCGGCGGGCTTCGCCCGCTTCATCCGGTCGAGGATCGTCACGTGCGAGACACCGAAGTGCCGCGCCAGCTCGCGGACGGTCATTCCCGTCTTGCGCATCCGCTTCACCTCGGCGACGGTAGGTCCGCGCTCGGCGCCCCGGGCCGGGCGCATCCGGACCCCGGCCCGCCGCAGGCGCGTCCGCACCGTGGCGGGCGAGATGCCGAACCGCTCGGCGATGCGGTACGAGCCCACGCCGGAGCGGTAGGCGCGGGCGAGCTCAGCGTCGGTCACGCTCGGCCGCTCCGCCCGTCCCTTCGGCAGGCGCGCCCGCTCCTCCGGCGCCAGCTCGGCGTTGGCCAGGAGATCGGGCCGGCGCTCGGCCGTGCGCCTGATGGCCTCGGCCCGGCGCCACTTCGCGATCGCCGCGTGGTCGCCGGAGAGGAGCACCGGAGGGACGCGCTGGCCTTCGTACTCGACGGGCCGCGTGTAGTGCGGCCCCTCGAGCAGCCCGCCCGTGTGCGACTCGTGCTCGAGGGACCCCGCCTCGATCACTCCCGGTACGAGGCGCGTGACGGCGTCCGCCACGACCATCGCCGGCAGCTCCCCGCCGGTGAGCACGAAGTCGCCGATGGAGAGCTCCTCATCGACGTGAGATCCGATGAGCCGCTCGTCCACGCCCTCGTAGTGCCCGGCCACGAGGACGAGGTGCGCCTGCGCGGCCAGGCGGCGGGCGGCCGCCTGGTCGAAGCGCCTTCCCTGGGCCGAGAGCAGCACGACGTGCGCGTCACCGCCGCCGCGGACCGCCAGGATCGCGCGCGCCAGCGGCTCCGGCTTGAGGACCATGCCCGCCCCGCCCCCGTACGGCGTGTCGTCGACCACCCGGTGCCGGTCGGTCGCCCACTGCCGGATGTCATGGACCGCGACCTGGACCAGGCCGGCATCCTGAGCGCGGCGCACGATGCTCTCGGAGAACGGCCCCTCGAACATGCCCGGGAAGAGGGTGAGGATGTCGATCCGCACGAGGGTCAGCCGAGCTCTTCCTGCGGAACCGCGACGATCCTCGCGGCCGCGAGGTCGACGCTCCGGATCACCGATCCGAGCATCGGCAGCATGGTCTCCGCATCGCCGCGGGCGACCACGAGCACGTCGGTCTCTCCCGCGCGGATGATCTCGCGCACGACGCCGAGGCTCAGGCCGTCGGGCGTCAGGACCTCGAGCCCGACGAGGTCGCTCCAGAGGTAGGCGTCACCCGCCGCGCGCCGGGCCTCCTCGCGCGTGACCGCCAGCTGCCTGTTGCGCAGCTTCTCCGCGGCGCCGCGGTCGTCGTATCCGGCGAAGCGGACGATCGGGTCCTCCTCCGTGCCGCGCACCGCGCCCACCGTCAGCTCGCCCACCCCTTCGCAGCGCAGCTTGGATCCGGCGCGGAAGCGCTCGGCGAACATGTCCGTCAGCGGCTCGACCCGCACCTCGCCGCGGAGGCCGTGCGGCGCGCGGACGACGCCGACGACGACGTCAGTCGATGTCGAGGTCGACCTTGGTGCCATCGCGCGTCGCCACCACCTTCAGCAGCGCGCGGATCGCCTTGGCCATGCGGCCGCCGCGACCGATCACCTTGCCGACGTCCGGCTCGGCCACCTGCAGGTGTAGCCGCAGCGTGTCGTGCTCCGTCTGCTCGGTGACGACGACGCTCGCGGGGTCGTCGACCAGCTGCTTCGCGATGTGCTCGAGGACCTCGGCTTCGCGGGGCCTGCTCACCTGACGACCGGCGGGACCTCGCTCTCCGGGATGCCGGCCTTCACGAGAAGGTCTCGCGCGGTCTCGGTCGGCTTCGCGCCGCTCTTGAACCAGTGGCGGGCGCGCTCGACGTTCACCACGAGCTCGACCGGCTCGCGCCGGGGGTCGTAATGACCGATGTTCTCGATGAACTTCCCGTTGCGGGGAGCGCGCGAGTCCGCGACGACGAGCCGGTAGGTCGGCTGCTTCGTCTTGCCGTGGCGGCGCAGGCGGATGTGTACGGCCAAGTGTCCCTCCAGAAAGCCTAGGTGCGGAAGCCCAATGATAGAGCGTCGAGCGACGAGCGGCTTCGCCGCGAGATCTAGATCCTGGGCATTCCCGGGATGCGCGGCAGCCGGCCGCCCTTGGCCATGCCGCCCAGCTGCTTCATCAGCTTCCGCATCTCCTCGAACTGCTTGACGAGCTGGTTCACGTCCGAGACCGTCGTCCCCGACCCCTTCGCGATGCGCTTGCGCCGCGAGCCGTTGAGGACGCTCGGGTCGGCGCGCTCGCCCCTCGTCATGGACGAGATGATCGCCTCGATCTTCCGCAGCTGCCGCTCGGCCTCCGGGCCCGAGGGCAGCTGCGCCGAGAGCTGGCCCATCCCGGGGATCATCTTGAGAAGGTCTCCGAGCGGGCCCATGCGCTTGATCTGCTGGAGCTGGCCGTAGAAGTCCTCGAGCGTGAAGCGCGCCTCGAGGAGCTTCTGGGCCTGCTCCTCGGCGTCGCGCTGGTCGACCACCTCCTGCGCCCGCTCGACGAGCGTGACGATGTCGCCCATGCCCAGGATCCGCCGCGCGAGCCTGTCGGGGTGGAAGACCTCGAGCGCGTCCAGCTTCTCGCCCGTCCCCATGAGCTTCACCGGGATGCCCGTCGCGGCGCGGATCGACAGGGAGGCGCCGCCGCGCGCGTCGCTGTCCACCTTCGCCAGCACGAGGCCGGTGATCGGCAGCCGGGCGTGGAACGCGGCGGCGGCATCGACCGCGTCCTGGCCGGCCATCGCGTCGACGACGAGCAGGACCTCGTGCGCGGCCACGTGCCCGACGATCCGCTGGACCTCCTCCATCATCGGCTCGTCGATGTGCAGCCGACCCGCGGTATCGACGATCACCGTGTCGTGACCCTCGCCGGTCGCGGCGGCGACGGCGGCCGCGGCGTCCTCGGCGACCCGAGAGGGATCGACACGCTTGACGGCGATCCCGAGCTGGCGGCCCAGGGTCTGTAGCTGGTCGACGGCCGCGGGCCGGTGGACGTCCGCGGCGACGAGGATCGGCCGGCGGCCCTGCTTCCGAAGGTAGCTCGCGAGCTTCGCCGCGCTGGTCGTCTTGCCGGACCCCTGAAGGCCCACGAGCGCTATCACCGTCGGCGGGCTCTCGGCGCGCGCGAGCGGGACCGCCTCGGTACCCAGCATCTCGACGAGGGCGTCGTGCACGATCTTCACGACCTGCTGAGCCCCGGTGATGCTCTCGACGACCCGCTCGCCGACGGCGCGCTCCCGCACCGCGGCGACCAGCTGCCGCACCACCTTGAAATGGACGTCCGCCTCGAGCAGCGCGACCCGAACGTCGCGCAGGGCCTCCTCGAGGTCGGCCTCGCCAACGCGCGGACGGCCCTGGAGTTTCGCGAACGTGGCGGTCAGTCGGTCCTGGAGCTGTTCGAACAACTAGGCGCGTCGCGCCAGGGCGCTGACCTCCGCCGCCGACACCTCCGGGCCGAAGACGTAGCCCTGCAGGATCTCGCAGCCGGCGGCGAGAAGGGCCTGCTGCTGTGCCGCCGTCTCGACGCCCTCGGCGACGACGCGCATCCCTCGCTCACGCGCGGCGCGGATGATGTCCGCGGCGTTCGCGGCCACCGTGGTCTCTTCGACCACTGACGAGAGCCGGCGCGGAAGCTTGAGCGTGTCGATGTCGATCCGCGGAAGCTCGTCGAGCGTGGCTGCATCCGCCGCGATGCGTATGCCGCGCGTGCGCACGTCGCCGACGACGGCCACGAATGCAGGGTCCAGGGCGGCGCCCCGGGGCAGCTCGACCTCGAGCATCTCGGCAGGGATCCCGGCGCCCTCGGCCGCGGCGCTCACCATCCGGAGGAA
>MGON01000023.1:4473-5898 GCA_001795345.1 Chloroflexi bacterium RIFCSPLOWO2_02_FULL_71_16
GCAGCGGCACGCCCTCGCGGCGCCAGGCCGCGGCCTGGGCGCAGGCGGCGCGGATGACCCATTCGTCGAACTCGGCGTGCAGCGCGCCTCGGTCCAGCAGATCCGTGATCTCCTGGGGTCCGACCATCCCGAGAACGGGATGCGGCCACCGCACCAGGGCCTCTACGCCGGCCAGGGACGCGCTCGGCACGTGCACCTGCACCTGGAACTGAAGGGAGGTCCTGTCCGAGGCGAGCGCGTCACGCAGGTCGGTCGGACGGAGACGCACGACGGACATCCGGTTCGAGCATAGTCCCGCGTTCTCGCGGGCCTATGCTCGAGATGGACCCGGGTCCGCGCGCGGCAGGAGCGCGTCGACGAACGCGCGCGGCTCCATCGGGACCAGGTCGTCCGGACCCTCGCCCACGCCGAGGTAGCGCACCGGCAGACCGAGATCGTTCGCGATCGCGAACACGGCCCCGCCCTTCGCCGTGCCGTCCAGCTTGGTCACGACGACCCCCGTCACGCGCGCGGCCTTGGTGAACTCGCGCGCCTGCACGATGGCGTTCTGGCCCTGGGTGCCGTCCAGCACGAGGAGCACCTCGTCCGGCGCGCCCTCGCGCGCGCGTCCGGCGACGCGCACGATCTTCGTCAGCTCGTCCATCAGGTGCTCCTTGGTGTGGAGACGGCCGGCCGTGTCCGCGATGACGACGGTGTGGCCCCGCGCCCGCGCCGCCTCGATGGCGTCGAACACGACCGCGGCGGGATCGCCCTCGGGACGTCCGCTCACGATCGGCACGTCCACCCGCTGGGCCCAGCGCTCCAGCTGCTCTATCGCCGCGGCGCGGAACGTGTCCGCGGCCGCGAGCAGCGGCCGCTCGCCGCCGGAGCGCAGGAGCCGCGCGAGCTTCGCGGCCGTCGTGGTCTTGCCGCTCCCGTTCACCCCGACGACCAGCACGACGCGGGGCCGGCCGCCGGCCGCGCCACCGGGGGCCGGACGAGCGAGCACCGCGACGAGCGCCTCGCGCACCGCGTCGAGGACCTTCGGGACCGTGCTGGCCCGGCCCTCGCGGACGACGTCGCGCACCTGGAGCATCACCGGGTCGACTAGCGACACGGAGAGGTCGGCCCGGAGGAGCGACTCCTCCAGGATCTCCATCCACTCGTCGGTGACCTTCTGCTCCGGAGCCCCGCGCAGCGCGCCGAAGAGGCGCGAGACGATCCCGCCGCGCGTCTTCGCCAGTCCGGTCTCGAGGCTCACCGCGCCTGACGGTAGCCGCGCTGCCCGCTAGGCGCCCGCCGCGCGCTCCTCGGCGAGGCGCATCGAGATGATCTTGGACACGCCGCCCTCGTCCATCGACACGCCGTAGAGCGTGTCGGCGGTCTCGATCGTCCCGCGGTTGTGCGTGATGACGATGAACTGCGTGCGGTCGGTGAGCTCACGGA
>MGON01000023.1:5931-6536 GCA_001795345.1 Chloroflexi bacterium RIFCSPLOWO2_02_FULL_71_16
ATGGCGAGGAGGAGCGCCACGGCCGTGAGCGCGCGCTCGCCGCCGGAGAGCTGCGTGAGGCTGCCGATCCGCTTCCCCGGCGGACGGGCGAAGATGTCGATCCCGGGATCCTCGGAGCTGTCGCTCGTCCGCAGGCGCGCCTCGCCGCCGTTGAACAGCCGCTGGAAGAAGATCCCGAACTCGCGGTCGACCGCCTGGAGCGTGGCGCTGAACTGCTCCGCGATCGTCGTCGCGAGCTCGTCCGCGAGCGTGCGCAGGTCGGCGATGGCCTTCTCCAGGTCCGCCCGCTGCGTCGCGAGGAAGTCGTGCCGCTCGCCGATCTCGGCCAGCTCCGTCGCGGCGAGCGGGTTGACCGGCTCGAGGTCCTCGCCTTCGATAGCGTCCGGGTCCGGGAGGGGCTCGTCCTCGGCGAGGCCGAGCTCGGCGCGGACCTGCTCCTCGAGCAGGCGCAGCGCGCCGCTCGCGCGCTCCTCCTCGACGCCCACCTTGGCCCGCTCGCCGCGGAGCTCCGCGTGGCGCTCCCGGGCGCGGGCGAGCCGCTGCTCGGACTCGCGCCGCGTGCCCTCGGCCGCGAGTGCGCGCGAGCGCGCGATCTCCGCGGAGCG
>MGON01000023.1:6549-10330 GCA_001795345.1 Chloroflexi bacterium RIFCSPLOWO2_02_FULL_71_16
ACGCGCGGCCGAGGTCGGCGTGGGCCGTCGCGAGCCGCGCGCGGGCGTCGCGCTCCTGCGCCTCCAGCGAGCGTGAGCGCTCCTGCTCGACCGCGAGACGCCGTTCCGCGCCGCTGACCTGCTCGTCGAGCGCGTCGCGAAGACGCGCGAGCGACGCCCGGCGCTCCTCGCTCGTGGCCGCCTCGAGCCTCGCGTCCTCGGCCGCCTTCGACGCCGCGGCGTGCGCGCCCTGCGCCGCGCGCTCCGCCGTTTCGGCGGCGCCGACGTCCGTCGGGCCGTCCGGCAGCGCGAGCTCCTCCCGCAGCCGGTCGAGCAGCGCCGCGAGCGTCGCCCCGCTCGCGCCGAGGAGGTGCACGAGACCGGGACTCGCGGCGAATCCGTCCGTCGTGACGACGAGGCCACGCGAGAGCGTCCGTGAGGCGGCGAGCGCCGTCCGGCGATCGGGCGCGAGGAAGACGTTCCGAAGGTCGCCGTCGTGGACGACGTCGCCCAGGCGCTCGCAGCCGGCCGGCACCGCCATCTCGGCGATGTCGTCCGGGACGATGACGGACAGCCCGCGCGCGCGGAGCGCCAGCACCGCGGCGCGCGTGGACGCGATCGCCACTCCCTCACCGAGATCCGGCAGCCACCGGAGGCCCGCCGGCAGCTCCGTCGGATGCGCCTCGGCGAGGTCCTTCTCCGCGCGGTCGACGGCCTCGCGCAGCGCCGCCGCCTGGCCGCGAAGCAGCGTCTCGACGCGCGCGGCCTGCGCCTCCGCCAGCGACACGCGCGTGCGCGAGGCCTCCTCCTCGGCGACGCGTGCCGCGTCCGCCGCTCCGCGAGCGCTCCGGGACGCGGCCTGCGCCTCCTCGTCGAGCGAGACCCGCCGCGCGCGCAGCGCGGAGAGCTCGCCGGGGAGGGACGCGAGCGCCGCTCGGGTGCGCTCGCGCTCGTGGGAGACCGCATCGATGCTCGCCTGGAGCGCGGCGATGCGCTCACGCAGGGACGACTCCGCTCCGAGCGCGTCGCCGAGGGCGATGCGCCGCCGCTCCTCCTCCTCACGCGCCGCGCGCAGGTCCTCGTCGGTCACCGCGCTCACCGTCTCCGTCTCGGCGATCTGGTCCGCATACCGCGCGATCTCGCGGTCGAGGCTCAGGAGGCGCGCCGCGAGCTCCGCGCGCGCCTTCGCCGTCTCGCCGAAGGAGCTGCGGTACCACCGCAGGGCCCGCCGTCGGAGCTCGTTCCGGATCGTCTCGTACTCGTGCCACTTCGCGGCCTGCTCGCGCAGCATCTCGACCCGGGGACCGATCTCACGCAGGATGTCGATGACGCGCACGAGCTCCGCCTCCGCGGTCCGCAGGCGCGCCAGCGCGTCCTCGCGACGCTCGTGCAGACGCCGGACCCCCGCCGCCTCCTCGATGACGAGGCGCCGGTCCGACGGCCGGAGCGCGAGGACCTGGTCGACCATGCCCTGGCCGATGAACGTGAACGGGTTGTCCGCGAGGTTGGCGCCGGCAAGCAGCTCCACGACGTCGCGCAGCCGCACGCGCGCGCCGTTGATGAGGTATTCGCTCTCGCCGCTGCGGTAGACGCGGCGGCCGACCTCGACCTCGAGGAAGTCGATGGGGAGCCGCCGCGAGCTGTTGTCGATCTGGAGGATGACCTCGGCCATACCGAGGCTCCGCCGCGTCTCCGATCCGCCGAAGATGAGCTCCTCGCTCTTCTTCGCGCGCAGGTGGCGCGGGTTCGTCTCGGCGAGGACCCAGCGGATGCTCTCGCCGAGGACGGACTTCCCGCTGCCGTTGGGCCCGATGATCGCCGTGATCCCGGGCGCGAACTCGACGGTGGTCTTGTTCATGAACGACTTGAACCCGTGGATCGTCGCCGTCCGCAGGACGGCGTTCGGCGACGCCGCGCCGCCCTCGATGACCCGCAGCTCGTCGCTCACGTCGCGCTTCGCCGGCCCGCCTCGTTCGGCGACGCCCACAGCACCTCGAGGAGGTCGGCGGCCGCGGCCTCCTCGGCCTCGCGCTTCGACGCGCCTGACCCCTGGGCTACCCGGCCGGCCGCCTCGACCTCGATGACGAAGTCGCGGCGGTGCTCCGGTCCGCGCTCCTCGACGACGGTGTACACGGGCAGCGGCCACTTCTCGGCCTGCGCCCACTCCTGGAGCTGGCTCTTGGCGGACTTGCGCGGCGCCGTCGTCGTCGCCTCGAGCTCCTCGCGCATCACGCGCAGCACGACGTCGCGCGCGGCCGCGAAGCCCGACTCGACGTAGACCGCGCCGAGCACCGATTCGAAGACGCTGGCCGCGAGCCCCACGCGGTCGCGGCCGCCGCTCTCGAGCTCGCCGCGACCGAGACGGGTCCGCTCCGGCAGACCGAGCCGCTGTGCGACGCCGGCGAGGGCCTCCCCCGACACGACCCGCGCCCGAAGGACCGTGAGCTCGCCCTCGGGGGCGTCCGGGTAGCGCCGGTAGAGCTCGTCCCCGATCACCAGGTCGACGACCGCGTCGCCGAGGAACTCGAGGCGCTCCAGGTCGCGGCCCTCCTCCTCGGGGTGCTCGTGGATGTAGGAGCCGTGCGTGAGAGCGGTCTCGAGGAGCTGCGGATCCTTGAACCGGTACCCAGCGACCTCGTCGTCCATTTCCCTCCAGCTAGCAAGAGAGGCAGGGACCCTGACGGGCCCTGCCTCCCCAGACAGGTGCGCGGCTTGTGACCTCGATACTACGCCCCGAGCTTCTCCTCGATGTACTCCATCGCGTCGCCGACGGTCTTGATCTTCTCGGCGTCCTCGTCGGAGATCTCCATCCCGAATTCTTCCTCGAGGCTCATGATCAGCTCGACCAGGTCCAGCGAGTCGGCGTTCAGGTCCTCGACGAACGAGGCCTCCGGCTTCACCTCGCCCTCATCGACGCCGAGCTGCTCGACGACGATCTTCTTGAGGCGGTCGTAGGACTTCCCCTCGGCCAAGCGCCGACCTCCCTTGAGTGCTCGCCCGGGCACGCTCGCCCGCGCGGCGCCGCGCAAGTGTCCCCGCCGCCGGGATATGCGTCAAACGCTAAAGAAACCGGCTTCTGTCAGGCTCGTTGGTATGACCGTGGCGACCGAGTGGCAGGACCTCTACGAGCAGGAGTACCCGCGCCTGCTGCGGGCGCTCACGGCCATGGGCGGGGACGGGGACGCCGCGGAAGATGCCGCCCAGGAGGCGTTCGTGCGAGCGCACCGGCACGGCCTCGAGCGTCTGGAGCGGCCGGGGGCATGGCTCCTGGTCGTCGGGACGCGCGAGCTCTTCCGTGACCGGCGCCGGCTCCGCCGGGAGCACGAGCGCTGGGAGAGCGTGATGGAGGGCTCGACCGGCGCGCCGTTCGACGCCGCGGCCGACCGGGCCGACCTCCTCGCGGCGCTGCGCGAGCTGCCTGAGAGACAGCGGGCCATGGTCGTGGCCCGCTTCTACTACGGCCTCTCCTACGAGGAGATCGCGGCCGAGTTCGGCGTGCGCGGCGGCACCGTCGGCGCGACGCTGCACCAGGCCCTGGCGAAGCTGCGGCAGCTCCAACTCGCGGGAACGCTGGCACGGGGGGCGATGCGATGAGCGAAGACATCGGACACGACGAGACGGTCCTCGGCACCGCGCTCGGGCGCGCCATCGCGAGCCAGCCGGCCCGAGCCACGCCGTTCGAGCGGTCGCGCCTCGCCCTGCGGATGGCCGGCGGCGGCCGGTCGGTGCTCGCGCCGCTGCTCGCCGCCGCCGCCGCCATCTTGCTCGGCCTCACGCTCGGCGCGACCCTGCTCGGGCAGCG
>MGON01000023.1:10338-10721 GCA_001795345.1 Chloroflexi bacterium RIFCSPLOWO2_02_FULL_71_16
CGACGCAGCCGAGCCCGACCGCGACGGCGCCTGCGACGGTCAGCCCCTCGGCGCCTTCCCCCACGGCGACGCCGCGCGGGCCGGTCGAAAAGCTGCGCGTCTACTTCGCCCGCGACCAGCTGCCCCCGGTCGGCGCCGACCTCGACGTCGAGCTGAGCGACGGCACGACCGCCGAGGGTCGCGTCAAGGCGAGGCTGCGCGCGCTGGCGACCGCGACCGCGCCCTCCGGCGCGGTGAACATCCTCGCCTCGCTGCGCACCAAGCCCGTCGTGAACGACGTCCGCCTCAGCGGCGACCTCGTGACCGTCGACTACACGGTGCCCGGCGGCGACTGGGGCGCGGCCGGATCCGCCGGCAGCCTCGCGCTGCTGCAGCAGCTCGTT
>MGON01000023.1:10816-10939 GCA_001795345.1 Chloroflexi bacterium RIFCSPLOWO2_02_FULL_71_16
GCTGACCCGCGAGGGCACGCTCCCGTACGAGGGCGTGCAGACCGAGGAGCGCGTCGCGCTCGAGGACGATCCGCGGACCGCCACCCTCGCCGCCACCCTGACCGAGGACCCCTCGATCGCGCT
>MGON01000023.1:11022-18367 GCA_001795345.1 Chloroflexi bacterium RIFCSPLOWO2_02_FULL_71_16
CCTTCGACGTGGTCAAGGGCGAACTGGGCGAGGCAAAGTGGATCCTCCGCGTCGAGCTTCCGGGCACGCGCACGACATTCGACGGCTACCGCATGGTCGGCGACGGCACCGGTATGCAGAGCGTCGAGCGAACTCCCATCCGCTGGATCCGGCTCCTGCAGCAGGGTCCGGCCGCGATCGGCGTGGCCTACGAGCTTGGCCTTGACGACGCGCGGCCGTGGCGCGTCTCGATGGAGCCTGTTACGCCCGGCACGATGCGCCTCATCATCGACATCGGCGGCCACCCGCAGGCCGTTTCAGACAGCATCGCGGTGTACGGGCCGAAGCCAGGCGACGATGCGGCACGGACGTTCACGATCACGGGGACGGCTCGCGCGTTCGAGGCGCACGTCGCCTGGCGCCTCAAGGACTCGCGGGACCGCGAGGTCGCGAACGGCTTCGTTGTCGCCAGCCTAGGGACGAGCCCGGTCTGGGGCACGTTCACCACGGAGGTCAAGGTCCCGGACGGCGTGAGCGGCCTCGTGACGCTCGAGGTCTTCTGGCCGAGCCCCCGCGATGGCGCGGACGTCGGGACGGTGGCCATCCCGCTGCGCGTGCGCTAGGCCCTCTCCGAAGGACCGGCGTCGGCGGCGTCCACTGGATCGCCGCGGCCCCCGACCGCCGTGGCGAGCACGCCGTTGACGAACTTCGCCGAGGCCTCCGAGCCGAAGAGCTTCGCGAGCTCGACGGCCTCGTCGATGATCACGCTCGCGGGCGCGTCGCCGCTGTAGCGGAGCTCGTAGAGCGCGATGCGCAGGACATTGCGGTCGATGCGCGGCATCTGGTCGATCGGGAACTCGGGCGCGAGGGCCCCGATCTCCTCGTCGAGGTCGCGGCGGTGCTCCAGGACGCCCTGGACGATGTCCCAGGCGAAGGTGCCGGCCTCCTCGTTGAGGCCCGCCCGGAACACCCCCCGCTCCCAGGTGGCCTTGGGGTCGTTGCGGCTCAGGTCGATCTCGAACAGCGTCTGGAGCGCGAGCTTTCGCGCCGGATGCCGGCCGCCGCGCGGCTCGCGGTGCCACGGAGGGCGCGGCGCGCCCGGGCGGTCGGTCACGCGCTCTCCTGCGCCGCGCCCGCGCCGATGACGCCGATGAGGTCGGAGGCGATGGCGCGCTCGGCGACGTCGATGGCCAGCTTCAGCATCCGGGCCTTCGCGCGCCCGTGCGTCACCACGGAGACGCCCGCGACCCCGAGGAGCGGCGCCGACACGTAGGGCTCGTAGTCCATCTGCGCGCGGAAGCGGCGGATCCCCGGAAGCGCGACGATCCCGGCGACCTTGCCGAGCGCGCCGCCGAAGATGTCCCGACGGATCCCCTCCGTCAGCACGTCGAGGGTCCCTTCCATGGCCTTGGCCACAGTGTTGCCGGTGAAGCCGTCGGTCACCACGATGTCGGTGATCCCGCGGAGGATGTCCCGCCCCTCGACGTTGCCGTAGAAGTTGACATCGCTCGCGGCCGAGAGCAGCGCGAATGCCTCGAGCTGCAGGCGGCCGCCCTTCTCGGGCTCCTCGCCCACGTTCAGCAGGCCGACGCTGGGGCGCTCGACGCCGTGCACCCGCTCCATGAACCGCGAGGCCATCCGCGCGTACTGGAGGATGTTCTGCGCGCTCGCGTCCATCGTCGCGCCCGCGTCGAGCAGGCACGCCGGGCGGCGCTTCGTCGTCGGCAGCATCCCGCAGAGGGCCGGGCGGTCGATGCCGCGGATCCGCCCCAGGACGAGCAGCGCCGCCGCCATGGTCGCGCCGGTGTTCCCGGCGGAGACGACGCCGTCGGCGAGGCCGTCCTTCACGAGCTGCGTCGCGACGCCGATCGAGGTGTCGCCGCGGCGCCGGAGCGCCGAGGACGGATGCTCCCCCATGCCGACGACCTCGCGCGCGGCCACGACCGAGATGCCGTCCGCGGCGGTCAGCTCCTCGGCTCGTCCGACAAGGATCAGCTCGGCCTGACCGCCGGAGGCCCGGTACAGCAAGGCGCCCCGGACGATCTCGTCCGGGGCGTGGTCGCCGCCCATCGCGTCGATCGCGATGCGCATCAGCGGGATGCTAGGCGGTGCCCGCCGACCTCTTGGCCTTGATCCTGATGACCTGGCGGCCCCGGTAGGTGCCGCAGCGCGGGCAGGCCTCGTGCGGCCGCTTCAGCGCACGGCACTGCGGGCACGGAGCGAGCCCTACCGCGGACAGCGCGAGGTGGCTACGCCGCTTGCCCTGGTTGGCATGGGAATGCTTCTTCTTGGGATGAGCGGCCACATGGACTCCTCTTTAGGCGCTCAACGCGCACTCCTGGACAGCGAGTAGGGACTTCGCGCTTCCTACCTCGCGCTTCCTAGTGTCTCATGTCCGGTCGCCCGGCGGGGCCTCATCCTCGGCAAGTGCGGCGCGCAGCTCGCGCAGCTTCGACCAGCGCTCGTCGGTGCGCTCCTCGTGGGTGTGGGGGCGCTCGTTCAGGTCGGCCCCGCAGACGGGACAGAGGCCCCGGCAGTCGGGCCGGCAGAGCGCCGCGACCGGCGTCGCCAGGATCACCTCTTCACGGATGAGCTGCGTCAGGTCGATCATGAAGTCGGACCCGATCGTCTTCGCGTCGCCTGGGGCCTCGTCCATGGCCGCCCCGGACTCGACGTGGATGGTCGCGTAGTACTGCTCCGCGAACCGCGCCCGCACCGGGATGGAGATGGGGCGGAGGCAGCGCGCACACTCGGCGGACAGATCGGCGCGCGCGGTGCCCTCGAGCAGGGCGCCGGGGTCGGTGTGCGTCACGTGCACCTCGGCCTCGAAGGCGGTGATCTCCGCGTCGAGGAGATCGGCGTTCTCGCCCCGCGGGTCGATGGGCGGGCCCTCCGCGAGGACGTGCTCCACGCGATGACCGACGGGCTGCTTGAGCAGCGGCGCGACGCTGATCTTCACGAGGCCTAGGCCTCCGCGGCCGTGCCTCTGCGCTCCTCGAGGACCTCGAGGCTCTTCTTGACGATCGACAGCGTCTTGTCCAGGTCGCCCTCGAGGCGCAGGAGCACGTCGGCCGCGTAGCGATCGGCTCCCCTCATCGTCTCCTCCGCGCGCTGCTCGGCGCGTCCGGTGATGTCGTCGGCGCGCAGCTCCGCTTCCCTCAGGATCGCCTGATCCTGCAGGAGGAGGGCCGCCTGCTCCTGGGCGGCCGCGATGATGCGCTCCGCCTCTTCGCGCGCGAGCGCGATGACGCGGTCGCTCTCCTGATTGATCCGCCGGGCCTGGCGGACCTCCTCGGGGATGGCGACGCGCAGCTGGTCGATCAGGTCGAGGAGCGCCGCCTGCTCGAGCACGACCTGGTCCGTCATGGGGAACTTGCGCGCGCCGACGACGAGTGTCTCGAGCCGCTCGACCAGGAACTGGATGTCCACTATCCCTCGCTCCTCATTAGGCCGGCGGTAGCGTACGACACGCGGCTGCTCGCCGCGGCTGTACACCACGGCAGACGCTTCGCGTCAGCCGATGTTGTAGCCCAGGAAGATCAGCGCCTCTTCCCCGATCACCTTCGTGCGCTGGAGCGTCGCGGTCGGCGGGAGCGCCGCCGGATGCTTGCGCAGGATGCGCGCCACGACCAGGCCGTCGGCTGTGAGCGCGCCCGCGAGGCCCGGGTGAGCCAGCGTCGCGGAGAGCACGTCGACGTCGGCGAACGGCGGGTCGCAGAACGCGAGGTCGTAAGGTCCACCCCGGTCGGCGCGTCCGAGGAAGGCGATGACGTCCGCGGCGACGACGTTCGCGCGCGCCGCGAGACCCGTCGCTTCGAGGTTCTCGCGAAGTGCCGCCAGCGCCCGCCGGTCCCGCTCGACGAACGTCGCCCGCGCCGCTCCCCGCGAGAGCGCCTCGATGCCGATGCTTCCGGCGCCCGCGAAGAGATCGAGGACGGCCGCCCCCTCGAGGAGCGGCTCGACGATGCCGAACAGGCTCATGCGTATGCGTTCGGTCGCGGCGCGCGTGACGCTGGCCGGCGCGGAGACGAGACGGCGGCCCTTCGCCTCGCCCGCGACGACCCGCATCGAGGCCGGGCCCGACCTGCGCGCCGCGGTCACGCGAGCCCGTAGCGGCGCCAGAGCTCGCCGACCGCCGCTCGCAGCCCGGCGTGCTCGGGACGCTCGAGCTCGGGATCGGCCGCGATGATCCGGTCGGCCTCCGCGGTCGTGTCCTCGAGGAGGCGCGGGTCGATGTCGGTCAGGTCCACGATGCGCAGCTGGTCGGCCAGGCCGCTCTGCTCCTGTCCGAGGAACTGGCCCGGACCCCGGATCTCGAAGTCGCGCTGGGCGAGCTCGAAGCCGTCGAGCACCCGTTCCTTGCCGTCGGCCGCGCGCGTGCGCTCGGTCATCGCCGCGAGGCGCGCCGAGTCGGTCACCGGGCTCACGAGCACGCAGAACGAGCGGCGCTCCCCGCGGCCCACGCGGCCGCGGAGCTGGTGGAGCTGCGCGAGGCCGAACCGCTCCGCCCCCAGCACGACCATCACCGTGGCGCCGGGGATGTCGATGCCGACCTCGATCACCGTGGTCGCCACGAGGACGTCGATCTCCGCGTCGCGGAAACGCTCCATGATCGCGTCGCGCTCGCGCTGCGGGATACGGCCGTGCACCAGCGCGATGCGCAGCCCGCGCAGCGCGCCGGCGCGAAGCTCGTCGTGCGTGGCGACGGCGCTCGGCAGCGTGCCGCCGTCGGCGGCGTCGAACAGGACGGCACTGTGGGCGGGCGGGTCCTCGGACGGGTCGATCCGCGGGCACACCACGAATGCCTGCTCGCCGAGCCCGACGCGCTCACGGACCCATGGCCAGATCCGCGGAAGCGCGTCCGGCGTCCTGACCTCGGTACGGATCTCCTGCCGGCCCGCGGGGAGCTCCCGGATCGTGGACAGGTCGATGTCGCGGTTCAGCGTCTGCCACAGCGTCTGCGGGATCGGCGTCGCCGTGGTGAGCAGGACGTGCGGGAGCTCCCCCTTCTCCCGCAGGGCCGAGCGCTGGCGGACGCCGAAGCGCTGCTGCTCATCGATGACCGCGAGCCCGAGCCGCTGGAACTCCACGCCCTCCTCGAGCAGCGCATGCGTACCGACGATGACGTCCACCTCCTGCCTGGCGAGGCGCTCGAGCAGCCGCACGCGGCGCTCGCCGGCGACGCTCGAGGTGAGCAGCTCGACCCTGGGCGCGGCCTCGTCGGCGAACAGCGTCCCGAGCGTGCGGTGGTGCTGCTCCGCGAGGAGCTCCGTCGGCGCCATGAGCGCGGCCTGCGTCCCGCAGGCCACCGCGAGCCGCATCGCGAGCGCGGCGACGACCGTCTTGCCGGACCCGACGTCGCCCTGCAGCAGCCGGGTCATGGGCACCGAGCGCGCGAGGTCGCCGCGGATCTGCTCCCAGGACCGCCGCTGGTCCCCGGTGAGCTCGAACGGGAGCGAGAGGGTCCAGGACGCCACCTCCGGGTCCGCCGCGCGCAGGGGGATCGCCTTGGCCGTCGCGAGCCACCGGGTGCGCTTCTGCGCCGTGGCGAGCTGGAGGACGAGAAGCTCGTCGAAGGCGAGACGGCGACGCGCACCGAACAGCTTCACCGGGTCGTCCGGGAAATGGACCTGCCGCAGTGCCTCGGGCGTGCGCGGCAGCGAGTAGCGCGACACGATCTCGTCGGGCAGCGGGTCGGCGACCTCGTTCACCAGCGGGCTCGTGACGAGCGCCCCGCCGCGGTCGCGGGCGCCCTCGACCGCGGTGTGGAGCCAGCGGCGCAGCTGGCCTTCCTTGAGCCCCTCCGTCAGCCGGTAGACAGGGACGATGCGCGCGGTGTGCACCGCCTCACGGTCGGCGGGCTCCATCTTCGGCTGCGTGAACTGAAGCCCTCGTCCGACCCACTTCACGTCGCCGGAGATCCGCACCCGCTGCCCCTCGGGGAAGCTCTGCTTCACGAACGACCGCCCGAACCAGGTCGCCTTCACCTGCGACGGCCGGCCGTCCTCTTCGTACAGCTCAGCCTCCGTGAGGACCAGCCCGCGCGCCGTGCGACGCTGGCCGATCCGGCCGAGCACCGCGAGCGCGGTCTGCTTCTGATCCGGGACCAGCGAGCGCAGCGGGCGGATCTTCGAGAAGTCCTCGTAGCGCTGCGGCAGGTGCCAGAGGAGATCGCCGATCGTACGGAGGCCGAGGCGCTCGAGCAGCCGCGCCGAGTCGGCGCCGACGCCGCGCAGCCGACGGACCGGCTCGGCGAGCGGCCCGGAGCTCACGCCCGCTTTTCGCGCTCGGCCTTCGGCCTCGCCGCTCGCTCCGCTATCCATGGACTCGCTCCTCGCGGCAAAGCCGCTCGTCCTCGTGCTATTCCAGCTGGACGATGTACGGGTAGTGCGGCTGGCCGCCCCGGCGCACCTCCACCTCCGCGCCTTCGAGGGCCTCGCGCAGGCGGTCCGCCGCGCGCTCCGCATCCTCGTCCGTCACCTCGGCCCCGGCGTAGAGCACGACCACCTCGGGCCGGCGGCCGTCGCCGGCCTGCTCGAGGAGCTGGCGCGCCGCGAGATCGAGCGCCTCGAGGGCGTCCTCGGCCCGCGCCGCGAGCGTGCCGTCGAGCAGCGCGATGGCGTCGCCGCGCGCGACGGCGACATCGCCGATCGTCGTGTCGCGCGTGGCATGCGTCACCTCGATGGCGTGGGAGTCGCGCGCCGCCTCGCGCATGTGGCGGACCACGGTGTCGACGTCCTGCCGCGATCCGCTCGCCGTCGCACCGGCCATCGGGTCGAACGGGACGAGCGCCGCCATCCCGTGCGCCACGCTTCGCGTCTCGATCACTTCCACCCTGGTCCCGGCGATCCGTCCGGCCTCTCGGGCGGCGAGGATGACGTTGCGGTCGTTCGGGAGGACGACCACCGACTCCGCGTTCGCCTCGCGGATCGCCTCGACGATCTCGCCGACGGACGGGTTCATGGTCGCGCCGCCGCGCAGGGGCGTCACATAGAAGGAGCGGACGATCTCGGCGAAGCCGTCGCCCGGCACCACGGAGATGGCGGCGAGCGGCCGCGGCGGCGACCTCAGGACGATGCCGGTCGCGCGCTCGTGCTCCGCGACCATGCTGTCGAAGTCCTCGACGACGAGATCCTCGAGCGTCCCGGCGGACTCGCCGATCGCCGTCACCGTCTCGGGGCGAGCGGCGTGCGCGTGCACCTTGAGCAGCGAGTCGTCGCCGACGACGAGCACGCTGTCCGCGCCCGCGTCGAGCATCTCCCGGCGCAGGTCCTCGGGCCTCCGGGTCGGCGACGTGACCAGGTACTGGACGCAGTGCCCGCCCGTCCAGGAGGCGACCTCGGGCGCGGGCGCGCCGGGCTGGACC